>NVWW01000009.1 GCA_002746335.1 Flavobacteriales bacterium
AAACTCATTGGTGATAATCACTTTGGAGTAAATCACCTGCCCAAGCGTGTTTTTCAGCACTAACAGCACTTCATCGTTTTTCTTGTGGCCAATAAGTCCTAGGTTGATATTGTCCTGTGAAGTGGGATTAGGATATACTTCAAATACGGTTTCGCCACCCTCTTTATTGATTTCAACAGCTACAGGGCTGAAATATTCATATTTGCCGTCAAAATCAGTTTGCTTTAGGCGATAATAGGAGATGCCGCTGTAGGGCTCGTAATCATAGGCAGTGTAACTCTGCTCGTTGCTTGTGTTTCCTGAACCATCCACTGTAGTTACAATTTCCCAGCTCTCAGGCTTGTTTGGGTCGCAGAAATTGTGGCAACGCTCTATGGTAAAGAAATCGTTGTTGATCTCAGTAGCAGTGGTCCAATCCAGTCGCACTTTACCGTCAATGTAATTTGCGTCAAAGACGAGCAGTTCTATTGGGGTTGCACCAGGGCCTCCACTTGGCCCGCCTGGGCTAAATGTATTGGCATTGAGCACTCTTATCCAATTTGCTGCGACATCTCTCGTCCAATCCCCTCCGGTATTCAAACCCCAGTTATCCCAATCTGCACCGTTCCAGTGGCCGATTACCATATCTGCCTCGGAATAACCCCATGTGTTGAGTTCTGCCTGGTCATAAAACATTTTTACGTCTGCATTACCGACATCCCGTGCAATTTCGAAGTAATAATCACCGTTCATTGCCGTAATTAAATCGGTTGCATTAATGGCTGTTCCGTAAGTAGTAAGGCCATTATCCCATTTAAGTTCGGCTTTCCAAACAGAAGGCGCGGTCTTTGGCTGAATAGACAGCGGGCGCCATTTACCATTTGAAGAAATGCCCATCGGGAATTCGTATTCCGTAGCGGTAGAACTTAAATTTCTTGTTAAATGACCACTGACAAAACTCGCTGTACTGCCGCCTTTATAAGAACTTGTTGGTGACACTGTTGCCGATGAACCCAAAGTAAGCCGGTCAAGTGCGGGTGAAATCAGGTGGCCGTCTGTTAAGGTTAATGCAGCGTTTACCGTTACTCCCGTATTTATAGTAACTCCTGTACTGCTTGAGTTGTCAATGGTTAAATTATTGAACGTTGTACTTGAAGTGCCACCAATGGATTGGGCATCAGTTCCATCCATTAAAATCGTGCTGTTTCCTGCAATAAAAGGCGTGCCGTCATTGTCATTATCTATCCAATTTCCTTCTACTTGCATTTGCCTTGCATTAGTGGCATGAAACCGTATCGTGCCGGCTCCGGAGACAATTTCAAAGTTGTTTCTTGTCCTGTGTTCGGTGTCATTTTCTATATAATCTCCAGCTCCGATTGATTTTTGTTTCAGGTTGTAAAATCCTGAGCCACCTATGTCCGACCAGTCACCGGTAATTCCCCAAAGACCGCTTAGGTCCCAAAATACCGTACCAAAATCGGGATACAAAGTTGTCTGTGATACTGTCATGTTCTCTGTGATTTGAAGCCAAAGCGTACCCGTATTGACATGTATGGAACTCCCGCTTTGCTTGAACTCACGAGTAATCATTAAGGTATTGCTGCCCAAATTCAATGTTCCTATAGAGGATGTTTTCGTGGCATCAAGCACCGCAATGGTGGCATCATTTATCATAAAAGTATTTGAACCGTCTGCAACAAAAATCGAAACATCGGTGTAAGTGGCACCCGTACCCGTTGCCCATGAGTTATTACTGCCTTGTAAAGCAATTCCCCAGCTTTTTTTGGAAGTGCCGCCCTGCGTGATGTTGCCGTTGTTTGCCAAGTTGCCATAAACATCCAAAAACTTGCCACCTGACAAGTTCAAGGTAATTTGCCCACCGCCTGAACTGATGGTTAAACCGTGGCATGCGGCATTGTCAGCAACAGTTACATTTGTTGATGCCGGTATAGTAACGTCATCGCAACTGGTAGGAACGCCATCCGGATTCCAGTTGGTTGCCGTAAGCCACAAGAGATCCCCCCCTCCACCGTCCCAGGTTTTGGCCGAAATTCCCGTAATGGTTACTGTTTGGGTATTGGAATAAGCAGTAGTACCGCAGCCGTCATTGGTTAGTTTGGCCCTGTAATCCGAAGTTGTACTTGCCGTAGAGGAATAGGACGTATTGTTGGCTGCGCTAATATCATACCAATTAGTGCCGCCATCAGTTGAAATCTGCCACTGGATGTTGCCAGTGTGACCACTAAGGCAAAGCGTGAAACTACCTCCACCGCAGGCAATGGAGGTGCCTCCGGCAGCCGTACCGCCCACGGGCGATGCAGAGTAGCACATGGTGCCACCGCAGTCCACCCCGGTTTCATCGCCATCCTGCACGCTATTGCTGCATTGCACACAGGTGCTGGTAAYRGAAACATCATCTACATAAATTTTAGCGCTRCCRCAACCTCCCCCTGTTCCTTGCACTAGCTGKATTCCTATGTATTTTTGCTCTGRTACATCCACCGTAAAGGTTGCCAAGAAGTTAACATAKTCWACAGAMGTCACATTATTTGAACCGGACGMTAAAAKAAGGTCATYMCCYGWAGCGGCTTTCATGGCTGTATTRGTGGCCGTGGCGCTTTTCATGATTTGGAGCTTACCCGTACAAGTAACTRCAGCYGYCCATARCGAAACGGTATAAACGCGRCCGGGCACAAAGGTCATTATAGGAGTGATGAATGAACCGTCATTACCTCCCCATATAGAACCGTGCCTGCTGCCTGAATTGGCKGGAGCGGTAGCGTCTGTTATRCTCATTGAGCCRCTGCCGCCATCTAAAGCYGTGGTCAGGAAAAGGTCACAGGCAGCTTCAAAACCGGTGGTAACCGCGTTTGACGGGGTGCAYAAGGCAGCGTYAGCATTTACGGTGCATGAGYTGGTATAACTGGAACAACCATTGGTTASTTTGGCCCTGTAATAGCGGGTAGTGCCCGATAATGACTCAGTGGTGTAAGTAGCCGTAGTGCCACCCGTGCCGCCTGTCTCATCGGCCCAAGTTGCATTGTCAGTTGATTCTTCCCATTGAATGGAAGAACCGCCTGTATATCCGCTTAGGGTAAGCACCGCGGTACCGGGCACGGGGCAAATGGTTGTGTTTGCCGGTGATGCGGTTCCKGGKTCGGTGGCGCAAATGTTGATGGTATAATCTTCGGTTTCRCCCCAACTATATGTGCCGCAGGAAAGRGTGTTTGCRTCAGTACCGCCTTCRTTCACTACCACMCGCATTCTTGTTGTACCTATGGTAGCGCCAGCGGGAATTGTAACATTTACKGTTTCATCTYCAGRACAGCCTGTAGCATTATCTTGAGACATTACTTTCTCCCCRGCATCGGTAAAATCCAAATCGTTATTATAGTCAATAAAAACACTTACCCATYTGGTATARCATCCTCCGCAGSTTCCYCCTKTCACCGTAAGTGGATATGWRTTACCCGGCACAACAGAAGTAGAAATTGATRWAAARTCGGTATAAGTAACACATCCGCTGSYGGAAGAGTTGTTCGAAATGGTATTGAATACAACTTYATYGCATTGGGAATCAGCATTGCTGGTTGCATTTGATGTACAATAAGCAGGAATGGCCACGCATAAAGAACTGATTTCTGTATCRCCTGATGCAGGCAGCATGATATAATAGGTAACACCATTGCTTAGCCCTGTTACTTGGGCTGTAAGCGGGTTGGAAACCCCATCATAAGTACAGGAAACTTCTGCGGGTGTAGCGCATGTGCTAGAATAAACTACTATTGGGCCTAGGGGACCACCGCACGTAAACGTTACTGTAATATTAACCACACCACCGGTCGGGGCAACAAAACTAAACCATGTAGCCCCATTGTTAGTGTATACGCAGGAATAGGCAGGGTCTCCTGTGGCATCGTCATCTATTCCCTGAGCGCTAGCACAAGCTCCGTCAACAATTATAGGGATAGCAGCGCCACATGTTCCGCCAGTACTTGACGGGGTACACATGGGGTAGGCACACTCAACGCCACCGAGGATAAGTGCCGTGAAAATTAATATCGCTTTAGCCGCATTTTTCATCATTAGAAATTATTTGGGCTGGGTATCCTTTTCTTGTTCTAATTCAGTTTTTTCCTCACCGTGTTTAATCCGTGTTATTCTCAACACATTATTTTCAGATTTTATGAGTTCTCCTTCTATTGTCTGCATTTCATCATTAACCGGCTTAAGTAAAACACCTTTTTTTTCATGCTTTGCTTTCGTAGCTTCTTGTACTTTCATTTCTTCTTTGTTCACCTGCTGTGGTTGTTCTACAGTTGTAACAGCAGGAGACTTTATATCACTACTGTTATTTGTTTGCGCAATACCGCTCTGCACTAGGCAACACAAGAACACAATAGATATGGTTAATTTTAGTGTATTCATTTTTATTCTTTTTCTCACCCAACCATTTCTGCAACTTGCGCGTATAGCATGTTGAGCATTGAATTTAATAAACAATTTTACGAAATTTCTGCCAATTTAGTTGTAGTCCTTTTATGTTTCGTTTTGTAGGTATTTATCCTACAATGCTTTTCCTCTTACAAAAAGAGGGACATATTTGTGTTTAATTTTATGTCGTAAAACAGGCAAAAAGTTGCCTTTNCAYTTTTCATCGTAAAAAAAACACATTTCATCTAYAAAATACTGCGATTCTACTGAAAATCAACCTTTTCGAAGGTATAAAGGTACGTATTTATTRCTGAATAAACAAATTTCAAAATACCAACAATTCTTGGACTCCTANTTTTTGCTACAGCAAGCAGRCGTACGTTGTGAGYTTAAAGNCCTTTTCCATTCAATAAATRTYATTTCACTACCRRTTTTGTGGTGTAATTCTCTTGAGGAGAAGCAARRKKGTRAGATAATAAATACCCGCTGCAAAGCCAKAAACATCAAGCTTAAACTSGRYGATGGGAYCAGAAAATACTTTTCTATAARCTTACTTRCACTCGTGTRGGAGTTTTACAACGAACATATCTCCGTCTCCAMGGCTTTCAGGGAGTTTTGYATCGYCAAAGTGCAGTATTCCTTTGTAATTTCCCGCAAGGTAAATATCTCCTTCGTCATTGAATTTTATGGAGCGCCCTTCATTGTATCCATTGCTACCGGCCTGCGTCAGACAGGATAAATTACCATCCGGTGTATAATGCGCCCAAAAAATATCGTAGCCACCCATAGGGGAAATAACGGTGTCCTGAAAATTTGCCTGTTGTCCAAAATACCCGGTTACAAAACATCCGCCCGAAGSGAGYGCTTCCACAGCGCTRCCTTCGTCAAGRTCCGAACCGCCTGCCTGGCGCGCCCATTGCAAATTRCCGGAAGCATCATATTTTACGAYAAAAAYATCACGGTCGCCACTGCCTGTGAGTTGTGTGGCAGAAGGAGTRYCCGGCAAGYCAAAYTYCATTTCGCGGTAAAARAAACCTGCCGCATACACATTGCCCTGTTCATCCGYTGAAATACCRCGCGCTTCGTCATCRTACGAACCACCGCCTTGCCTTGCCCACAGGGCATTTCCGTTGTTGTCATACCCRGCAACAAACASATCGGATTTTCCGACTGAAATTAATTCAATGCTGTCAAAGGCGGCTGTTTCGTTGAAGAATCCTGCGATGTAAAAATGCCCCTGCTTATCAGTAGCGATCTGCACTGCACGGTCATGCCTGTTTCCCCCGGCTCTTTTTGCCCAGAGAATTTTTCCTTCTGGGTTGTATTTGGCAATAAAAATATCTTCAAAAAATCCATCACTCTCAAGTTGGATGGTATCGAGGAAGATGGTTCCCGTAAAAAAACCGGTCATATAGCAGTTACCGGAATTGTCTGTTCGAACACCTCTTCCCACATCATATAGAATTCCACCCGCTTGTTTTACCCAAAGAACATTTCCATCGGTGTCGTATTTTGCAAGGAAGGCGTCATACTCGCCTTTGCTCACCATTGTGTGCGAACCGAAAAAAACCGTGTCTGCAAAATAGCCCGTGATGTAAATATTGCCTTGCGAATCAGTGTCTATGCTATAGCCGGAATCCTCTTTTTTTCCGCCTGCCTCTTTTGCCCAGAGCAGCTTTCCTCCGGCATTGTATTTTAACAAAAATATTCCATCATCGCCTTTGCCTGCTAAGGTAAGGCCATCAAAAGCCGCGTTGCCCTGAAAGCGGCCCACCACCAATACATTTCCCTGGGTATCGATTGCTATTCCTCTTCCTCCGTCATAATTATCTCCTCCGCCTTGTTTTGCCCATAACACATCGGATTGTTCGGACTGTTCAGACTGGTCCGGCTGGCCGGACTGGCTGCAAGCACACAAAAACAAAATAGAAATAAAGAAGCAAATGCTTCTTCCGAAATTTTTTGATTGATGTAAATTCATAGTTTGACAGTTGATGAAAAGAAGAGAGAAGTGATGTAATAAAAATTTTGGTTTGCCCGCAATGTAATATTATTTTTCAATAATGATTTTCTTAGTGTGTTTTTCACTTTCATTCATTATTGAAATCAGCAACATTTGCATTGGCAAAGATTGTAAATCATCAATAGAAATCAAATTATTTCCTTTTTGAATAACATAATTATTTTCAACTAATTTTTCTCCCAACACATTGGTGATTTTGATTTGAAAAAT
Source organism: Flavobacteriales bacterium (assembly GCA_002746335.1). Classification (GTDB taxonomy): domain Bacteria; phylum Bacteroidota; class Bacteroidia; order Flavobacteriales_H. Next base: position 6,647 of record NVWW01000009.1, read on the forward strand.
TTTTTCTTCGGATGAATTTACATTGACGAAAACAATTCCATCATTTAAATAAACATTGATGATAGTTTCATTTTCGGCAGGGATTTCCACGGCAACAACATCAAAATATTCAAATTGCCCGTCAAAGTCGGTTTGTTTGAGGCGGTAGTAGGAAATGCCACCATAGGGGTCATCATCATAAGCAATGTAACTTAACTCCTCGTTGCTGTTACCCGCTCCATCCACTGTTATTACAATTTCCCAGTTTTCAGGGTAATTAGGATTGCAGTTTGTCTGGCAACGTTCGATGGTGTAGAAATCGTTATTAATTTCGGTGGCAGTCGCCCAATCCAAATGGACTTTACCTGCAATGTATTTGGCGTTAAATGCAAGCAATTCAATGGGCGTAGTGCCTCCGCCACCCCCAGGCCCCCCAGGACTGAAGGCATTGGCATTGAGCACTTGCACCCAATTGTTGGTGGCATCCCTGACCCAATCACCAGCCGCATTTAAACTCCAGTTGTTCCAATCAGCCCCATCCCAATGGCCGATTACCATATCTGCTTCGGTTATTCCCCAACTGGTTATATCCGATTGTTCGTAAAACATTTTTATATCTGCATTTCCGGATACAGGTGCTCTTGTAATTTCATGGTAATAATCTGAATTCATTGAAGTAATCAATTCATTGGCCTGAATTGCTGTGCCGTAATCAACAGTGCCATCGCTCCATTTAAACTCCACAGTCCATGTCCTTGCCGTAGCGTCCCTTGGTTTTACAGTCATTGGCCGCCAATTGCCAGTTCCGTTGTGCCCCATTGGAAATTCATATTCGGTGGTTGAAGAATTGACTTTCCTGTCCATTATTCCACTCACAAAGCTTGTTGCACTTCCTGCCTTTTTATTCGCATCGCTGGGAGAAACCGTTGCGGTTGTTTCAAGCGTAAGTCGGCTGGCTGATGATGAAATAATGTCGCCAGCAGTTAATGTGAGCAGGTTGTCAACGGTAACATTGCGGCTAAGGGTCACATCGTTTGTCGATTTGTCAATTTCCATGTTGTAAACATTGAGCGTTCCCGTACCTGAAACGGATTGTGCGCTTGTGTTGGTGAACTTAAGCAGGCGGTTGGTGTTGGTGGCGTCTGTGGCTTCATAATCCAAAGTGCCGTCAACTGTAACATTGCCTTCAAACTGAAAGCCGGTGCCGCCTGTTGGCGCCCCGGTTTCATCGCCTATTATCATCACGTGTCCGGAGCGAATAGTGGTGTTTCCTTTCACAACTACCGGAGTTGCATTCCTGTTCTCTGTTCTGAGGGTAACGGTTGATACCGAGCCAGCCCCTCCTACATCGAGGTTACCTTTGATAGTAGGAAAATCGGATGCGCCTACAAACTTTGCTCCTACTCCATTGCTCCATGCCGTGCCGGAAGTGTTTTCCAGCGTGAGGTTGGGATAAAATGTGCCTCCTGTAGAACTGAAACCCGGGGTGTTTGCTCCTGTCTTTTTTAAGTGCCATAGGGCACCACCAGAGCCGTCAGGTATGGCAGTCATGCCGCCTTGATAGTTGTCTCTCCAAATAGTAGAGGGCCCTGTGTTGGTTTTCAGCATGGTGGCAGCTGCGCCAAGCTGCCATGTTGCTCCAGTTAAGAACAGAATGGCGTTTCCTGCTTGAATATCGTGGTCTTCAAAGGTGCCGTTTACAATTAAATCAACGCCTGTACCATTGTTGATAGTGATATTTCCCGAAGTGTTCTGATATTCCAGTGTACCACCAACATCAACTGTGATTTCGTCTAATGTAATAGCAGGACCTCCTGCCTGCAAAGTAACTTTATCAGGGCTGCGAACGGTGACGGTCTTTGCCTCCGCGCTCGGTGTGTTAGTTGCCGGGTTCCATACTGCCAAATCGGTAGAAACTTCCCAGGTGGCGGCATTATCCCAATCCCCGGTTGCGGTAGAGCGGTAATAATTGTCTTTGATGCAAGTGCCTGTGTAATTGGTGACTTCTATATCGTCCCAGTTGGTACGGTTGCTGGCAGTTCCGTCTGTTTTCCTGATCCGGAACCTCACCGCGCATGCTTCATTTACAGTAAATGTTGCTTGCGTAAGCGTTGTGCTGCTTGTGGTAATTTCGCTGCCCACCTGTATCCAGGAAGTTGCAGCATCCACCGATTTTTCCAGCACCCAGGTAGTGCTATTATCTGTGCCGTATTTGGCGTGATACATGGTGAGTGTTTGTGCTCCATTGGGCAAGTCGAAGTTCATGGTGGCCGTTCCACTGCTTATAGCCCGCATGGCTGCTATGCCATTGAAATTATCGCTGCCCGAAGTACCTCTCAATACATCACACAACCGCCAGCTGCCAGCTGTTAATGTTACATCATCATTGGCTAAGCAGCCATCACTGCCAACATCATAGGAAGTCTTTGAACCTGCTTCCACATCCTCCCATAAACTTCGGGTATTGGCAATTGCAGCTACGGAATAAGTAGGCCCCGCATCTTCAACATTGTAAACAAGCACATGATAAACGGTACCTGCCGTTAACCCGGTAACGGTTACTGATGTGCCATCGCCTTTATAAACACAATAAGCGTTCGCATCATTTTCATAAGCCGTGCCGGATCCGAAAGTAGTGTTTGCAGTATAGGTAGAAGGCGCGTTAGTTGGAGTGCCCTGGGTAACCGCTGAACTTGCCCTTACAAAAACCAAAATGCTGTTGTTGGCGCTGTTATATCCTCCCGGAAGGGTCCAGGTGATGTTGGCGCTGGTGGAGGATGCATTGATGATAACGAGATTGGTTACGGGATCGACACTAGTTTGACCTGCTCCAAAATTATCGAATCGGGCTTCGGCAGTTGCTGAGGAACTATGCGCATATATCCAGCCGGAATATTTGTACGTTGTACCTACATAGGTTTCATCATTGGCTGAAGTGGCATTTCCACCGGTATAGTTTGCACTGTTAGTGGCATTTGCATCCGATAATTGTGCTCCTGCTATATAAGATATTTTCCAAGTACCATCTGAAAGAAATTCTACAAAGAAATTAACACCATTATCGCCATCTGTATATGTATAACCACTGCTTACGAGTTCTGTGGCACCACTCCAAAGATTGGTTGAACCGCTTGTGATATTGCCGCTAAATTTAACAAGAACAAGCTCATCGGGACTATTCCTAAAAGCTACAGCATATCCCGCTGGCGAACCCGAATTAAAATCAGCATTGTTAGAGGCAAGCACCATTCCGCAGGAATAATTAGTTCCACCCCAGCCTGATACGCTGGTACGGTTCAAATCCATCCATCCAAACCATGTATTCGAATTGGCTTTGTTTAGGTTCCAGCCTGCAATTGAACCTGTTAAGTCATAAGATGCATAGCTGTGTTCAGGTGCTGAGCTACTATTTGTCTGGCCTTCATAATAATCCAATGTTGTATTTACATTCCATACTGTTCCCGAAGCTTCCTCAGTATATGTTAAGTCACCAACACCGTCATAATTATCAAGCATGGTTTGCCCAAAAATATTTGCCGACAAAAAAAGACAAGCGGCAAAAAGACAGGTAGATTTAATATGAAAAAAAGCGGTTTTCATTTAGCTAAAAAACTATTCAATTTAACGCCATCTAATTCAGGTTTAATTTATACGTACAACAGGGCGGTAAAAGTTTCATTTTCACCCCAAAAACAGCTAACAAAATGTGGCTAAAAAAAACCGCAAGTGAAAATAAATGTAAAAATTGAATAGTTCTAACTATTTCCTCGTCAAGGGCGGTTTTGGATAGACTCTGTGCCGGAATGAAGTAGACACCGAATTTCCTGTAGGTTCTCACCCCCGGGATAATAGTACCGCTTATGCTATAAAACGACATTGTAAAAGTAGTAATTAATTTTTTAATGATCAAAAAAACATTCAATATTATTGGTTTTCTAAACATATTAAACTAATTGTTTTGAGTTTAATCACATGCTATTAGTCTCTTAACAGCCGCAACTTTACTGTAATAATAATCAATTACAGACCGAGCAAAATACATGGGTTTGGTAAAACTAAACATTTATTTCCCTTTTTTTTTAAATTTGGAATGGATTGAGTCAAAAATCAGTGTTTGTTCTACAAAACATCTTGTATTGGCTACATATTTGTGGAGAAAAATTAAATTTCTTCACCCAAGGTTACTTCTAAAATATAGTTTACTGTTTGTAACAAGGTGACCTAAACCGTTTTCAAAATATGAGCCATAAGAACAAAACTCATTTGTTACTCCAAACCTCAACCAAATACATGCAATATCTTATTCATTGGAAGAATCAAATGCTACCTAAATTCCGATTTGGATTTTCTGGAGCAGATCATAGCGGTTAAAGACAAGGCTTTGTCAACAATGAAAATGCTACTTTTGGATTTTCATTCAACATTAATGGCAAAAGAAAAAATAAAAATTTCCCCTACTCATCCAAAAAAAAGTAAGCTGCAAGAAGGCAAAACGTTACTGCTCGTTATTTCCTTCATTGAAGGTGGAGCGGTAATGGCCACCGAGTTGTTCAGCGCAAAATTGGTCGCGCCATTTTTTGGGGCTTCACTCTATGTCTGGGCATCTGTCCTTGGAGTTACTTTGGGTGCACTGGCATTTGGTTACCTCACGGGCGGATACGTTTCCAAAAAATACAAAAATGAAAAAATCCTATTCTGGATTTTTCTGCTTGGCGGCTTCTTCATGTTTCTCATGCCCTTTTCCAGCAAGTGGATCATGTCATTGACCTTTGACCTTAGCGTAAAACTCGGTTCCACCGTCTCACTGCTGGTGTTCATGCTACCTCCGTTGTTCTTTTTTGCCATGATGTCTCCTATGATTATCAAGGCATTGACCAGTCAGGCCGATGCATCAGGCAAAAATGCCGGACTGGTTTACTTCATTTCAACGGTGGGCGGCATTGTTGCTACCTACCTTACCGGGTTTTACCTGCTGCCCACCTTTGGTATTAAAGTTCCAGCGGTTATCTACGGAAGCGCTATCTCTATTATCTCCATTATTCTTCTGCTCAGAAAAAAGGACTTTATCCCGATGGTCATTGCTGTTTTGATGCTGCTTATTTATAATGCTGATAAAGGCCAGAAAAAACGAAATGATAAATTCATCATACGCCACGAATCAGAAGGGGTTTTAGGACAGCTAAAGGTGGTAGAGCACATGTACCCCACTGTGTTCAGAGGGTGGAAGCTCGGCAGGGGATTGTTAGTGAATCACACCTGCCAAACGCTAATGGATGTTGAAAACCCGGGCTACAGCTTGTGGGATTACGCTTTCTTTTTTCCAAATGCGGCCAGCATCTACCCTAAAGGCAGCGATGTGCTGCTGCTCGGGCTGGGAGGCGGCACACTGGTGAAACAATACGAGCGTCTTCAGTTTAATCTTGATGTAGTTGAACTGGACGAAAGGGTAACAAAACTCGCGATAAGGTATTTTGATGTGAACCCCGCCACGCGCATCATTGTTGACGATGCAAGGCATTATCTCAACTCAACAGAGAAAAAATACGACATCGTTACCCTCGACTTGTTTTTGAGCGAAACCCCGCCCAGCCACGTATTAACAAAAGAGAGTTTCGAACGCATAAAAGAAATACTAAAACCGGGAGGGATGATTATGATGAACTTCTACGGCTTCCTGTCGGGTGAAATAGGGCGAGCCTCAAGATCGGTTTACAAAACACTGGAAGCAGCGGGCTACCACACCCGGCTACTGGCCAACCCTGCTGAAATGGAAATGGACCGCAACCTAATTTTCATCGCCAGCGAAGAAAAGCTGGACTTCTCAAAAACTGATTATGCAGAACCCAACCTGCCGGTAATTACCGACCTGGAACCTTACTTCATCCAAACCGAAAACATGGATTTTTCAGATGCACTGATTTTAACCGATGACCTGCCCGTTCTGGAGCACCTCTACATCAAAGCGGCCTTGGAATGGAAATATTACAGCAACCTGTCCTATACCCATAATTTCGTCAAAGACAACCTGGATCTTTTTAAGTAGTCATTTCTGCTGCATAAAATTTAAGAATACAAATTACTCTACAACTAAAGTCTCGGTGTAAATATCGTCATTGGAGGAGCCCATTACCACGTATACTCCAGGCGGGATTTTCTGGTACGGGTCAATAGCTGTGAAAAAATCGCCTGTGTCGTCAGTGAGCACTACTTTTGAGTAAAACTCTCTTCCGTTGATGTCAGTAACCACTACCAGTATTTCTTCCCAAGGCAAGTAACGCTGCATGCTCTTTACATTAATATTCGTGCCGTTTGAAGGGTTTGGATAAACCGCAAATTCGATGTCGCCTGCCGGGCCAAGAGGATTGTATTCTACAGCAACTATTTGCGAATAAGTAAATTTCCCGTCAAAATCGGTTTGCTTTAAGCGGTAGTATGAAATACCTCCGTAAGGGTTCTCATCCACAGCAGTGTATTCCAGCGTTTCGTTGCTGTTGCCTGCGCCATCTATGCTCGCAACTTCTTCAAAATCAATCCCGTGCTGTGATTTCTCCACCGTAAAATAATCATTATTGATTTCCGTGGCGGTAGCCCATTTCAAATCAACATAAGTGCCATTTAATTTAGTATTAAAATAAAGCAATTCGATGGGCAGCTGTCCATTCGTTCCTCCTGTAAAATCACTGAAGGCCGTTACATTGTTGTGACCCAGTGTATTTGCCCCGTAGGTCTCGGCAGCATCGTGTTGTACCCAGCCAACGCCATCCCACTTGGCAGATACTATATTACCCTCGGCACCTGCAATATCCGCATCTATATAAACCGCCCTGTAATCATAATCGGGGGTAGTGATTCCCGTGGGTGTGGCCAACCAATACCTTGTAATGTAGTCAGCGCCTGGACCAATTTCGGGATGCTTGACGTCAACAATCTTTACGGTTAAATTTGAACCCCCCAACCCCGAACCGGCATTGAAAGTAATGGTAAAGGGAGAATAATTGGTGGCGTCTCCCACAGGAAAAGTAAAAGTGCTACCGATGTCTGCAGCCTGCCACAGTTTTCTTAACGTTCCCGTGCTTTCTGTGTGAACATAACTTGAGGCACTGCCACCACTGATGGTAGCACCCACACTGACTTCCATATCATTAAGACCCGGAATAATATCACCGCTGGTCAGCGTTAAGTTATTGGTAACAATAATGTTGGTATTGGCACTTTGGGTAACATCGCCACCTCCGGTAATGGAAAGATTGTAGAACCTCGCGTCATTCGTACTGCCTGAATTGACGGTCTTGGCTCCCGCCCCGTCAAAAGTAACCGTTCCTGTTCCTTCCGTATAGCCGTCACCACCGGTGTTTGTATCGTCCCAATTGCCTGCAAGGGTAATGTTATTGTTTGCTGCATCAAGAACTGCAGTGCCCGAAATGGACAAGTTTCCGTTCAGGTCAAAGGCAGCTCCCTGGGTTTTGGTGCCTGCATTTGAAATGGTAAGATGATGAAACTGTGCAGGCGCTCCACTGGGCGTCAGGATGGTCTGCGCCCCCGCTCCGTCATACTCTACCCAGTTGCCGCTTGCCGAAGCATTTATAATGCCCCCTCCCGAAAGTACGGCTCCTGCGAACTTCACAATGGAACTCGCCCCCTGCGTCCAGGTAGCGTCACCCATCGTTTTTAGCAGGTCGTAATCAAACTCAACGGTGCCGTTATTGGTACAGGTTATCACATCAATCTGAGCGATCATCTGCACTTTTAAATCGGTTCCCAAAGGGAAGGTCTTGTTGCTGGTTGTCATATCCAACATGATATCTGTTGTATTGGTTGAACTTATTATACCGTTTCCGCTGATGTTGCTTGGAGAAGCTCCGTCCAGTATGATCTGCTTGCCCCCCGGATCGTTGTGCGCAAGGGTGCCGTCCACTTTCAGGTCGCCCTTGATGAACATATCTTGCGTTCCGGTGGCGGTCAAGCTCGCGGTATTCAATACGTTCAGGTTTCCATTGTAGGTCATTGCATGGCTGGTTGTTGAAGCGCCCGATCCCTGGAAGGTCGCATTGCCATTTACAATAAGTGTATTATCCACGCTCARGGTYCCGGTGCCCTGCACGTCCAGRTCGTTGGTGATGGTTARCTTGCCGCCACCCGGAGTAAYCGATCCGCCCGTTTGAACCGTGATCGAATTCACAGTRRYATTGGTATTGGCCAAAACAGCATCACCRGTGCAAATGACGCAATTATCAGTAGCACTAGGAAGGCTGCCTGCCTCGGCCCCGCCACACCCGGCTGTTGACCAGGTAGCTGTGGCGTTCCAGTTCCCGCCTGCCAATCTTGTAAAATAGGCCGAAATGGTCCTTTTGCCCACCGGCCCGGGGTTGGATACTGTTGGCGTTTGCGCGCCCACTCCCCCGTCCATGGTAACGGTATTGCAACGGGCATCAAGGTCTTCTCCAACATTAGCCCCGGGTGCCACATCGTAGGTCAGCCARAARTARTTRGTGCCTTCCRCAAGKGYTTGCGTGAATCCGCTGAAGRTGACTGGGCCGTTGGGRCYGGCTTGCGTTGCACCKACTTGMGTAGTAGTAGCAAAAACACTGCTAGCACCCGTTGTCCACAGCTTCGCATTGGTAAGATTAGTGGCTGGATCATCAGTACCTGTTCCATTTCCGCCAACGGTATTAAAATCGAATTGCGTAGCATTGACTGGACTGCAAGAACCGGCGGTAACGATCTCGATACCGATGATCTCAGCATCGTTTGTTGCAGGGGAAACGTCATTTGTATTTCCCTGCGTGGTGGTGCTGGAGGTATAGGTCATATCAGCCGGCCTGGTAAGGTCCGCAAGATACTCGGTGTTGCTTGGTTTATTTGTAGCGCCATCCACCTCAAAGGTGCCGCCACCATTTCGCCTTATTCGCGCCTGGCCGTTGAAGGTACAACGCACGTTCACCGTTACATTGAACTCGTCTTGTTCGTCCTTGGCATCATTGTCATTGCGCAAATGCAGGTTGCCGATGGTAATGGAACCCGCTGCCGTGGTTATAGTGGGGATGTCGCCCATGTCGTTCAGGTCGCCCCAGGTGCTGCCCACCAAACTCCCGGTCCCCACCTCTATGTCCCATGTGCCGGATACTACTTGCAGCTCGAGCACGATATCCTTGCAGCAAGGCGCCTGGTTTTTATTGAATCCACCGGGTTGTCCCGCCATTTCTGAGATTTTGAAGGTTACCGACTTGTATGCAGCGTCACAAAAGGACTGAACATCTGTAGTGTAGGTGTATTTGGCACCACCGGCATACACGCTAGAAGCGGCAAGCAATACCAAGAAGGCTCCGGCAAAAACCTTCAGTAACGGAATTCCGGTTTTGTTGGTCATGGTAAAAACAGGTGAACGATTACAGCATGTACGCAATTTTACGTTTAAAGTTATGCCTTTATGTGATTTTTTTAACCATTATTAACAAACATTGCCAATCAAGGGTTGAAATAATGTTGGGCTAAAGCCCCTGATTTTTGTATTTTCCTTTTACTAAATTAATTGCCCCAGCCCTGCCTGCTATATTGAGGGAACATCAACAATCAATATTTTATGGTTTTAACCCAAAAAAATCCAACTCTGAATTTGCTTAACTAAGAGTAAATTACTTTGACAAAAGTAATGCAGTATGTGTTGGTATTAGTGAATAATACTCTCCTAATTTTGTAGGACAAATACTGAAAATCCTGCTGGGTTTTGTCCTGCAAATCCTCTGTTTATTTTTACTTAGCTAAACACGACTTTAGTATTTTTACAATCTCCGGTCGGAAAATTCTCTGATATACCGATGTTAAGCAGCTTTACATTCGTAAACCTGCCAAGGTTAAGTATATTTGCAGAAGAACCCTGTGGCGCAAACTGTGATTTTGTTGCAGGCATATTGGCTGAAAGACACTATTTCGAAACAGCATCTGCCTGCCGATGTCCGAATTCTAAGGTTTTAACCTGATATTGCAGCTTTGAAAAACAACATGTCAACACCGGTAAACGCAAAACTGTTGCTTACACTCGCCTTTCTCGAAGGCAGTGCGGTAATGGCTGCCGAGCTGCTTGGCGCGAAAATGATAGCCCCGTTTTTCGGCTCATCGCTTTACGTTTGGGCAGCAGTGATGGGCGTTACTTTGGGCGGGTTGACGGGTGGCTATTATACCGGTGGGATTTTGGCAGATAAATTCAACAAAGCGCAATCCTTATATTGGATACTACTGACCGGTGCGCTTTWCATTGTTGTCATGCCGGTTTCAGCAGAGTTTATTATGCTCCGGATGGTAGATGCCGGTATAAGAACGGGTATCCTTGTATCCTGCATCTTTTTTTTGTTGCCCCCGCTGCTGTTCCTAGGCATGTCGTCACCCTTTGTAGTGAAGCTGTTATCACAGGCGGATAACGTGGGAAAAACCGTAGGCAGTGTTTATGCAATTTCGACCCTTGGCGGTATCGCAGCAACKTTCATCATGGGCTTTTATGTCATACCTAAATTCGGGCTTGCCCGTCCTGCATTGGTAAGCGGAATCTTGTTRGGYRCCTTGCCCCTTGTTTTGTTGGTAAAGCAAAGGAAGTGGTTCGCGCTGTTATTTGTCCTCATCCTGCCGCTTTTGTATTCAAGATCAAACGGGGACATGGGTAGTTCAAAGATCACAGTTCTCCACTATTCCGAAGGGCTGCTTGGCCAACTGCTCGTGGTGGATTACAAGGATGAAATAATGAACTCCAACAGCCGGATACTTTTCTCCAATAGAATACCGCAATCCGTGCAATTCAACACAGCAGAAGGAAGTTTCTTTCTCCCATACGTGAAGGCCATGACGGGCATCGCCACCCATTTGGATGACAATGCCAGGGTACTATTGTTAGGCCTTGGAGGCGGCACGGTTGCAAACAGTTTGACACAGTTGAAATGCGATGTGGAAGCCGTTGAGTTCGACCAACGGATGGTTGAAATCTCCAAACGATATTTCAACATGCCCAACCTGAAGGTAACCGTGGATGATGCGCGGCATTTTATCAGAACCTGTAGCAACCAGTACGATCTCATTATCGTAGACTTGATAAAAGGCGAGCATTTTCCTCATCATGTTTTCACGAAACAAGCATTTACTGAATTGGGCGGATTGCTTGCGAAAAACGGGCTGCTGGCGATCAATTTCAACGGGTATCTTGAAGGCACATCAGGGCAAGCTGCACGCGCTATTCTTAAAACTTTACTACACTGCGGCTATAAAATTGAAGTTGTTCCAACTCCCGGCTCTGAGGATGAAAGAAACACGGTCTTCATTGCCTCAAAAAGCGAATTTGACCTTTCGAAGAAAACAGATGATCAGGTTGACCTGACCCGGTACTATTTTGATAAATCGCTGTTGAATTTAGACCCCTCCCCCGTTTTAACAGACAAAATTCCTATGCTGAATCACTTAAACATAGAAGCGTCTCTAAAGTGGAGAAAAGGTAACATTGCCGAATCAGTGAAACGATTTTCAGAACAGGGGATACCTGTTTTTGAATAACAGCCATGTTAACATTGCCTTTATTAAATACAAACGCCTTTTGTATGCTATTGCTTACTTTAGCTTGGAATTGCAAAAGCGATGCTCAACCCATGTCTTCTCAATTTGAAAATTTAACCGTCATCGCGCATCGAGGTGCATCGGGAAGCGCCCCCGAAAACACATTGGCTTCCATCAAAAAAGCCATGGAAACAGGCGCTAACATGATTGAAATTGATGTGCATCTTTCAAAGGATGATACGGTCGTTTTGATGCACGATTCAAAAGTTGACCGCACTACCAATGGCACAGGAAAAGTACAAGAACTGACGCTGGAAGAGTTGAAAAAACTCGATGCAGGCAGTTGGTTCAATGAAAAATTTTCGAGTGAAAAAATCCCCACTTTGGAGGAGGTTTTGAAAGCCATCAACGGCAAATGCAAACTGCTGATTGAGGTAAAAGGAAAAAGCAAAACATACCAAGGCATCGAAAAGCAAATTGTTGATTTGATCAATAAGTATAATGCAAAAAACTGGTGCATTGTGCAGTCGTTTCACACACCTTATATCGAAAACACCTACCGGCTCGATTCGGCAATTGAAGTGCATAAATTGATCATTTCGCCACTGCGCCTTTTTCCTTTTATATATATGGATGACGGGTTGCGTTTCGGCAGCATTAAAAAATTCACTTATGCAAAGAGCATTAATCCCAATCATAAAGCTGTGAGTAAAAAGTTCATTAAAAAAATCCATTCACAAAATCAAACCGTCTTTTGCTGGACAGTGAACGAAAAAGAAACTGCAAAAAAGCTTATTGCCCTTGGAGTGGACGGCATCATCACCAATTATCCAGAGAAATTTTTAAAGAAATAATTGGCTAACCAGCTAATTATCAAAACCTATCTTTGCCTCCCTTAAAATCATCAATTATGAAAACCCTACCGTTATTTTTGAATCTTGTATTGGCTGTTGCTATTGCTGCACTTTATTATTTATATTTTACAGCGAGTACTCAACCTAAAGACAATACTGAAGCCATTCCCTCAAAAGACACTTCGGAAACATCCGAAGTGACGCACAAACAATACGTCTACATCAATGTAGACACACTGGAGGTCAATTACCTGATGTTTAAAGACATGCGCGATGAACTGGCCACCCAAAAACTCCGTTATGAAAGTGCAATCAAAAATGACATCCGATCATTAGAGAAAGAAGTGCTCGAATTCAGAGAACAAGCGCGATACATGACACAACAGCAGGGAGAGGCCAGGCAAATGGAACTGGCACAAAAAGAGCAGGAGCTCATGGGAAGACAGGAAAAGCTAAACCGTAAATACTTTGATAGCGAAAAAGAAAAAAATGACCTGCTCTACGGCACTGTCCGTGACTTTCTGCAACGCTACAGTAAAGAAAACGAATATGATTTTATTTTCGGCTACAGCGATGTGGGCAGCGTGCTCTACGCCAGCAATGCCAATGATATTACCCGTGAGGTCGTCAACGGTCTCAATGTCCAATACGAGCAGCAAAAGCAAGAAAGCAATGCGAAATAACATTTCGCGTGAGCCACCAAAAAAATTTAATGAAAAACTGAAACTCTATGGTTAAAAAATCGTATAGTTTAAATGTTCTAACAAAGCTGTTAAGCAATGTTTACCGCCCGCCAGAAAAAAAAAGAAAACATCGCAGAGTATGTCCTATATATGTGGCAAATCGAAGATCTGATTCGTTCATGCAATTTCGAAATAGACGTGATTGAAAATTCAATCATCAACTCATTTGAAGGTAACGAAGCCGAAAGAGTTGCCATCCGAAATTGGTACGAAAAGCTCATTGTGTCCATGGGAGATGAAAGGGTGAAAGAAAAAGGTCACCTCGAAGAAATCACATATTTGATAGCAGAACTGCACATGCTGCATCAAACCCTAATTAACATTTTGCAAGACCCAAAATACCTACAATTGTACCAGGAAGCATCCCAAAGCATTGAAGAGCTGAAACAACGCTCCAACAAAAAAAATACAAGTGACATTGAGGCATGCTTCAACGGGTTGTACGGCACGCTACTGCTCAAATTGCAAAAACGGAAAATCAGCAATGAAACAATGAAAGCCATCAACAGCATAAGCACAATGATGGTTTATCTTTCAAAAAAACACAAGCAGGTGAAAGCCGGTGAATTGGATTTCCCTAAAGTCATGAATAATTAAACCTACTGCCATGTTTAAACAAATTATTATCTTAATCGTTACCATTTCAACTCTCATGTTTTTTAATTCGACCGCCAATGCTCAATGCACCAGCGCAGGCGATGGAAACTGGGACGTAAATGCCACCTGGGGAGGCGACTGCGGGGGCACCCGAACCCCTAATGCTGCAGATGATGTAGAAATCTTAGCAGGGCATGACATTATCATACCAACCGGTGTCAGCGCTGCTTGTAGCAAACTCTCTATGATGCCCGATGGCGGAATCACGCCTACCACTTTAATTTTAAACGGAACAAGCTCATTAACCGTTACCGATGAACTGGAAATGCACCCTCTTGATGCCGACCCCGGTAGCGATATAGAAAGCAAAATAACTATGAACGGCAACAACATTACTTGTAACAGCTTGTATATGGAATCAATGAAGGATAAAAAGAAACACGCCCAAACCATTGACGTAGGTACAGGCACGCTTACAGTAAGCAATAACATAGACTTGAATGATAACGACAAGGCAAAGATAACCATTGACCTATCAAGCGGTGGCACTTTGGTGGTTGGTGGCGACATATTATTTAACGATAAGGACTCTGACATAAATACCGCCAGCGGCACTACCGGCTCTGTAAATTACAACAAAAGCGGGGCACAAACGGTGGTGAGATCAATAACCAACGATAAAGACATTGACTACTTTAATTTAACACTTTCGGGAAGCGGAGTTAAAACAGCCAATGATCACATCACTGTAAATGGTAATTTTTCCATCCAAGGCACTACTTCTTTTGACATCGCAGCAGGAAAAAAAGTAACTTACGGAGGCAGCGCAACCACCGAATACAATGGTTCAGCCGCCCAAACCACCGGAGATGAAATTGACGAATCAAATACAGATAACACTACCACAAATATTACTATAAACAACACTAGCGATGTTACCTTGGGTTCAAATGCCATTGTTACCGGGACGTTAACCTTTACCAACGGCAACCTGAATTTAGGAACTTACAATTTAACCATTGGAAGTTCCGGAAGCATTTCCGGCTATAATTCAAGCAGATATGTAGTTACGGATGGCACAGGTTATTTGCGGCAAAACAACCTCGGCTCCACAGGCAGGTCAGGAAATATTGATTTTCCAATCGGAATTTCAACAACAAGCTATACCCTCGCAACCATCAACAACGATAATTCAGATGATGATGACGATTTTAGTGCGCGAGTTTGTGACAAAGTCCGCGATAACGGCACTTGCAGCGGAGGAACTCCCGCTTCCAACAATGCCGTTGACAGAAACTGGGATATCAATATGCAGGTGACCAACTCATCCACCATCAGCACTGACGTTACATTAAACTGGAATACGGCCTCCGATGAATTGACGGGTTTCACCAATGGGTCCTGTTATATCAGTAAACACGATGGCTCGGATTGGACAAAGCAACAGGGAGCAGGAGACGGCTCGTCCGGCTCAAGAACGGCAACAGGAGTATCGGGCTTTGGCGGTGGCGGCTTTGGTATGGGAAGCGGAGGTGCCCTGCCTATCGAACTCCTTAGTTTCACGGCCACATTAACCGAAGAAAAAACCGTGAAGTTGATGTGGAGCACTGCCGCTGAAATCAACAACGATTATTTYACWATYGAAAGAAGCACCAATGGCTTGACTTTTGAAGAAATTGCCGAAGAACCAGGAGCGGGCAACAGCAATGAAAGACGAGACTACGAAACTTATGACGACAGCCCGGTGCAAGGCACCGTCTACTACCGCCTCAAGCAAACCGATTATGATGGTAAATACGAATACTTTAAATTGATTTCGGTTTCTTATGAAGTAACTCCTACAGGCACATGTATTTTAAAAGTATATCCTAATCCATGCTACGGGCAGTGCAATGTCTCTTTATCCGAATGCCAGGGAGATGAAAATTCCCAAATTCAAATAGATGTGGTGGATGTTATCGGAAACAAGGTCACAAGTTATATTCCAACAAGAAATATGGACGGCTCATTCAACTACTACTTTGACAAGGGAAATTACCTCGTGCCGGGCGTCTATATTGTAAGAGCTGCTTCGGTAAGGGAAGAATACAGCAAAAGAGTTATTCTTAAATAAATGAAAATAAAAAAGTAAAAAATAAAAATTAAACTCAAGTTAAGCCATGAAAAATTTAATCATCATCTCAACGGGTTGCATTGCAATAGCAGTAACTATTTCATCCTGCACTGGCGATTCAACGCAGGCCAGTGAAACAATTGAGAATTTTTACGGAGAAATCAACGCTCTGCCCGAATCCGTCAGGAATGAAAAAGACGAGTTGAAAGCTTATATCCTTCCTACTCCACTACAGATTTCTTCGGCTATTAAAATTTACGGTTTTGAATACAATGCTGAATTATTATTGTCTGAAAACAAAAAAACCAATTATCCATCTGATTTTAACAATGCACTCAACCTTGGCATCTACACTATTGACTTGGCCTACGCCACCGTATTTGAAAACCATATCCGCAGTGCATCTTACCTTGGCAACATCAACGGATTGATGAACGAACTCGGTATCACAGGCGATTATGAAACCAAATCACTGGTGAAGCGATTCAACACCAACCGCGAAATACAGGACTCACTCTATAAAATCATAATGGATGGATACGAAGCAGGGCATAACTACTTCCAGCGAAACGGGCGCGAAGGCATCGGCCTGCTAATCCTCACCGGCTGCTATATCGAAGGACTGCACCTCACCCTCGGCATCAAAAACACCCGCAGCGAGATGTATGAAAACCTCATGGCCCAGCAAAAAATCTTTCTTGATAACATTACCGAACTCCTTGGCTATTACATCAAGGCAAAAGACGTGAACCTACTGCTGCAAGATTTGAACAGTATCAAAGCCGATTTCGACAAAATCGAACTCGATTTCGACAATCCTCAAACCCAGCCCTACGCATTGAAAAACAAAATCGATGACAATACTGTGAATGCATTGAAAACAAAAGTTGCTTCGCTGCGGAATGAGATTGTGAGCTAAAATTTCCGCCACAACTTAAAACAATTCTTTAACTAAAATTTTATTTCCATCCAAAGATTTTTATTTTCGCCCTGACAATAGTTAAGGCGACATGAACCAGATTTTATTTTTATGTGCATTTCTGCTTGTTGCCCCTTTGTGCCTGCTTTCGCAGGAAACAGCCGAAGAAGATACTTCCAAAACCGATACGCTGGCATTTGTTGCCCGTACCGATACACTCATCATCCCTGTAGAAGCTGAAGAGGCATACAACACAGGAACACAGGCCTTCAGCAAAAAAAAATACCAAACCGCGCTGCAACAATTCAACAAAGCCATTGAAATCGARTCACGTTTTTTAAAAGCYTGGTTCAACCGCGCTGCYGTAAAATCCGAATTAAAGGACTACAACGGAGCTATTGCTGACTACACACATGTGATTGAAAACGATACAGTGAATAAACCGGACAATTCCTACTTYCTKCGTGGRCAAGCAAGGTATGCAATGGGCAAAAAAGAAGAAGCGGCAAAGGATTACACATTGGCCATAGAAACCAACGGAAAAAATGCCAAATATTGGTACAACCGAGGCGGCATTAAATTTGAAAAAGAAGATTACGAAGGTGCAAAATCCGATTTCGGCAAGGCGATTATGATTGATTCGGAGTACGCATATGCCTACAACGACCGAGGCAGCGCCAAACGCTTGCTCGGTGATATTGACGGAGCCATCAGCGACTATAACCAAGCTGTGCTCAGCAACCCAAAACTCGCTTTTGCCTATAACAACCTCGGTAGTGCCAAAAAGAAAAAAGGCGACTTCAAAGGAGCAGTTCAGGAATACAGCTCTGCAATTCGATTTAAAAGCAATTATTACATCGCTTACAACAACCGAGGCAGCGCCAAATTTGAGTTAGGTGACTACGATGAAGCAATTAAGGACTTCACAAAAGCGATTGAATTAAACTCCAAATACGCCTACGCCTACAATAACCGAGGCACGGCCAAATACAAGCTCAAGCAGTACAAAGAATCCATTACTGATTACAACAAAGCCATCCAACTCAACCCAAAATACGGCTTTGCCTACATGAACCGAGGCACCTCTAAAGAAATGACTCGCGACCAGAATGGCGCGTGCAAGGATTGGGAAAAAGCTGCTTCATTAGGTGCAAAAAACGCACGTACGTTTACTGATTCTTCCTGCGAAAAATGATAACGCATATCAAATACATCACGCTCGTTTGCTGCATTTTTGCGGGTTCCGGCATTTTTGCGCAAGGTGGGTTTCAATCACAATATGAACAAAACAAAGAATTCATCAAAGATAACTTCCCAAAAGAACAAAAAGCACAGTTCAAAGAAGCGCTAAAGGAAATTGAAATGGGTGATGAGTTGATGTTATTGGGCAAAGGCCGCTACAAAGACGCGCTCAAACACTACATGGAGGCCAATAAATTCAATCCCAACAGTGCCACTCTTAACTACAAAATCGGCAAATGCTATCTCATCGGCCACATCTACAAAATCAAGTCCATTTCTTACCTTGAAAAAGCCTTTCGCCTCAACAACAATGTAGACCCCGAAGTTCATTACTTGCTCGGACAGGCCTATCAAATTAATTCTGAATGGGACAAAGCCATTGAAGAATACAATGTTTTTCTGCGCATGGCTTCCACCGGACAAAGCACACGGGTTTCCAGAACAACTGTCAATAAAAAAATTCAAGAATGCAACTACGGCAAGGAATTAGTGCAAAAACCCGTCCGCGTGTTCATTGATAATTTGGGAGATGTGATCAACTCAAAATATGCTGAGTACGGTGCTATCATCTCCGCAGATGAATCGGTTATGATTTTCACTTCCCGAAGGGCTAACACTACCGGTGGCGGTATTGACCCCAACATCAACCAATTTTATGAAGACCTTTACGTTTCTTATAAAGTTGGTGGTGAATGGACAGTGCCCAAAAACATGCCTACACCCATCAATACCGATGGCCACGATGCGGCAGTAAACCTTTCTCCTGACGGGCAAAAACTCTTGATTTATGTGGACGACAAAGGCGATGGTAACATCTATGAATGCACCTTACAGGGCGAAACATGGTCGAAGCCAAAACGGCTTTACAAAACAGTAAATTCACCCCACCATGAATCCTCTGCTTCATATTCGTTTAACGGCAAGTATCTCTACTTTGTGAGCAACCGCCCCGAACTCGAAGGCGGCATTGGCGGAAGAGACATTTATCGTGCACGCTGGAACGATGAAAAATCACGCTGGGGTGAGGCATACAACTTAGGACCAACCATCAACACTAAACTTGACGAAGAATCCATCTTCATGCACCCTGATGGGAAAACTCTGTATTTTAGTTCACAAGGGCACAATTCGATGGGCGGCCACGACATCTTCAAAACCCTTTACGAAAACGGCAAGTGGTCAAAGCCGGAAAACTTGGGCTACCCTATCAATTCTCCTGATGACGATGTGTTTTTTGTGCTTTCGGGAAGCGGAAGGAATGGCTATTATTCTTCTTTTAAAACCGATGGCGCAGGCGAAAAAGACATCTACAAAATCACCTTTCTCGGCCCTGAAAAACCGGTTCAGTTAAATACCGAAGACAATCTGCTGGCTTCCCTCACAGCGCCTGTAAAAGAAACCGTTATCGAACCAACTGTGGAAATCAGCAAAGTGCGACTAACTATTCTAAAGGGCTTTTTCAAAGACAAGGAAACACTCGACCCCATCGTAGCCGCCATCGAAATCATTAACAATGCCGATGGCTCCATAGTCTCCAATTTCACATCAAACAGTTCAACGGGAAAATACCTTGTTTCATTGCCTTCAGGAAAAAACTACGGCTTGGCCGCAAAAGCAGAGGGTTACCTTTTTCATTCTGAGAATTTCAATATCCCTTTGGAAGCCGCATTCATGGAAGTGCATAAAGACATTTTTATGAAAAAAATAAAAGTAGGGGAAACCATTGTGTTACGCAACATCTTTTTCGATTATGGAAAGCATACCCTGCGTCCAGAATCCACGTACGAACTGGAGCGCGTCCTCAAAATAATGGTGGACAACCCCACCATCAAAGTGGAGATAAGCGGCCACACCGATAACCGTGGCTCCGATTCGTTCAACCAAAAACTCTCTGGAAACCGGGCTAAATCCGTGGTTGATCACCTCATCGGTAAAGGCATCCCTTCGGCTCGTCTCATCTATGCCGGCTATGGCGAAACCCAACCCATCGACACCAATGATACCGAAGAAGGCCGCCAGCTCAACAGACGCACCGAATTCAAGATTCTTGAGAAGTGATAGTTCATAACTGAACGCTATTAGTTTACAATCTCCCGCTTATTTCCTTATTTTTGTTTTGATAAAAGTTCAATTTGTGAATTATTTTCGCCAAATTCTTATTTGCTGTGGGCTTGTTGTTGCTTCGCTTGCAGTTTTTCCCCAAAACAAAGAGCTCAATACCAAAAGCGAAAAAAACGTTGAGTTTGTAAAGGAAAATTTTGAAAAGGCACATCGCGGCAAGCTCAAAGACGCGCTCAGCGCCATTAAAGATGGCGACAAATACTTTGAGCAAGGCAGAAAGGGGTACAAAAAGGCGCTGGCATATTACCTCAAAGCCAACCGATTCAACCCCAATAACGCGAAATTAAACTATAAAATAGGCATTTGCTTCTTGATGGGAACCATTTACAAGCTCAAGTCCATTTCCTATTTCGAAAAGGCGCAATTGCTCGACCCCAATGTTGACTCTGAGTTTCATTATTACCTCGGCCAGTCATACCAAATCAATTCGGAGTGGGACAAAGCCATTGCCGCCTACAATGAGTTTATCAAATCCAACCCCGAATCACCTAAACAGGATGCTGCTCGTAAGAAAATTGAAGAAAGCAAAAACGGCCTGGAAATCACTGCACGCAAGCCTCGTACCGTCATCGAAAACCTCGGGGAAGTCATCAATACCAAGACAGCAGAATACGGCCCGGTAATCTCAACTGATGAGTCCGTGCTGATTTTCACTTCGCGGAGGGAGGGCACAATTGGCGGGAAAAAAGACCCGGATATGAACGAATACTACGAAGACCTCTACATTTCATACAACGAAGGCGGAAGATGGACATCCCCGCAAAACATGAAAGAGCCGGTAAATGACGATGGTCATGATGCCTCTGTTTCCCTTTCGCCTGACGGTCAGCGGCTGCTCATCTACCGCCTGGGCGACATTTACGAATGCGACCTAAAAGGCGACAAGTGGACGCGCCCAAAAAAGCTCGGCAAAAACATCAACGATCCAAATTATCATGAGTCATCGGCATCGCTCTCGTTTGACGGGCAATGGCTGTTTTTTGTAAGCCAGAGACCAGGCGGTTTTGGAGGGCGTGACATTTACAAAAGCAAGTGGAACACCAAAAAAGAACGTTGGGAGAAAGCCGAAAACATTGGCCCGGCCATCAACACCGCCTACGATGAAGAATCAGTTTTTATCCACCCCGATGGCAAAACACTGTATTTCAGCTCGAAGGGACACAATACTATGGGTGGCCACGATATTTTTATGACAGTTCACGAAAAAGGAAAGTGGGAAAAACCCATTAATCTTGGGGCACCCGTCAATTCGCCCGATGATGATTTGTTTTTTGTGCTTTCGGCAAGCGGTGAGCACGGCTACTACTCTTCGTTTAAAACAAACGGCTTTGGCGAAAAAGATATCTACAAGGTAACCTTTATCACCGATGAGCCGGAAGAAGCCAAAAAAAACATCACTGTGCTTCAGGGTTTCTTTCTCGACAGGCAAACGCTTAACCCTATCTCTGCAACGCTTGAAATTTTCGATATTGAGGAAGGCGTGTTAGTTGGCATGATTCAGTCGGACCCTGA
The DNA here is from genome assembly GCA_002746335.1 of Flavobacteriales bacterium. Taxonomy (GTDB): domain Bacteria; phylum Bacteroidota; class Bacteroidia; order Flavobacteriales_H. Next base: position 28,259 of record NVWW01000009.1, read on the forward strand.
GACAGGTGAATACTATATTGAACTGCCCTCAGGAAAGAAATACGGCTTCACAGTAACGGCTAAAGGCCATCTGCTGCACTACGAAAACTTCAGCTCAGAACCCGAGGGGCAGTTCCTCCGAATTGAAAAAACCATTGAACTAGACCAACTCCCGCCTGATGAGATAGATGCACTCTCTGCAAAATACGCTGACAATCCCACTTTCCGTTTCATGGGTTTTTTGCTCGATGACCAAACATTGAAACCCTTGCAAGCCACCATCCAAATCATAAACTTAGATGATGGCAGCGTGTTCATTACCACTACCACCAACGCCAAAGGCGAATACTCCATCAAGCTGCCGAGAGACAAGCATTTTGCTTACCGCATTCTATCCAAAGGCCATTTATTGCAGGCCGCCAACCTGCCGCTGCCAGAGGATTCGGAGGTTATCATCAACCGCGACATCAACTTAAAACCACTGGCATATATGGAGCAGCCCGAATTAAAAACCATGCACACTTCCGACAAAAAGCTAACGGTTTTAAAGGGCTTTTTCCGCGAAGCTGAAACGCTTGCTCCTATTGAAGCCACTATCGAAATTTTTGATTTAGAAGACGGTACACTCATCGGCACATTTACTTCCAACAGCAAAACCGGGAAATATTTGATTACGCTGCCTTCGGGTAAAAATTACGGCATTACAGTAAAAGCCGATGGCCACTTATTTCATTCAGAGAATTTCAATATCCCTGCATCGGGTGGATTTAAGGAAATCAGCAAAGATGTAATCCTTGAAAAAATAAAAACAGGCAGTAAAATCGTACTCAACAATGTTTTTTTCGGCTATGGAAAATACTCGCTGCGCAAAGAATCGGAAATGGAATTAGAAAAAGTGCAGGCTATGCTCATCGATAATCCCAACATCAAAGTAGAAATATCAGGACATACTGATGATATCAGCTCTGCTGCATACAACCAAAGGCTTAGCGAGCAGCGTGCCAAAACAGTAGTGAGCCAACTGGTGGCCAAAGGTATCCCCAAAGAACGGCTCATCTACAAGGGTTATGGCGAGAGCAAACCCATCGCCAGCAACGACACCGAAACAGGCCGCCAGCGCAACCGCAGGACAGAGTTTAAAATTATTAGTGAATAATAACTTTGAGCACCAAAAAAACAAAAATGATTAGGCTTAAATACATACTTTTTTTAGTCAGTACAATGGCAAATTGCCTGATAAGCATATTGACCTTTGCCCAAAACGTTGAATTCACCAAAGAAAATTTCCCCAATAACAAAGACGAACTAAAAAAAGCCAAAAGAGCCATCAACTCAGGTGACTTGCAATACAACATGAAACGTTACCCGAAAACGCTTCCATATTATCTCGATGCCAATAAATTCAATCCAAATAATGCAGGGCTAAATATGAAAATAGGCCACGTTTACCTCAATTCGAGCGAAAAGCAAAAGGCGCTGCCTTACCTGCAAAAATCCTATGAATTGGACAAGGACTCAGACCCCATCATCATCTACTACCTCGCACGTGCCTACCACCTGAAAATGGACTGGGAAAATGCAACCAAAAATTACGAAGCGTACAAATTGCTGGCCAACAACAAAACCAAAGAATTACTCAACGACCTCAAAAAGAAAATTGAGGAGTGCAAAAATGGGCAAGAATTGGAAAAAAATCCAGCACATGTTGAAATTGAAAATCTGGGCGAAACCGTAAATTCCAAATTTGCCGAATACTGCCCGCTCATCACTGCCGATGAATCGGAAATGATTTTCACTTCACGCAGAGACAACACCACTGGCGGGAAAATTGACCCAAGATTCAACGAATATTATGAAGACCTGTACATTACGAAAAACAAAAATAATAACTGGAGCATAGCGAAAAACATGCCTTCACCTGTGAACACCGAAGGTCATGACGCTACCGTAGGGCTTTCGCCCGATGGACAAAAGCTGCTCATTTACATTGACGACAAAGGAGACGGTAATATTTATGAGTGTAATTTGGAGGGCAGCAAGTGGAGCGAACCAAAAAAACTAGACAAAACAATTAATTCAGCTTCAAAGGAAACATCGGCCAGCTTTTCTCCTGATGGCAAAAAACTCTACTTCATCAGCTACCGCAGCGGTGGCATTGGCGGCAGCGACATTTACATTTCTGAAAAAAAAGATGAGAAATGGGGAGAGGCTCAAAACCTCGGCAAGCCTGTAAACACTGAATACAATGAAGAGGCCGTTTACATCCACCCAGATGGAAAAACACTCTACTTTAGTTCTAAAGGCCACAACACGATGGGAGGTTATGATATTTTCAAATCTGTGCTGAAGGATGGAAAATGGTCAAGTCCAACCAATATTGGCTTTCCTATCAACACACCTAGTGACGATGCTTTTTTTGTTCTTTCCGCCAGCGGCAGACACGGCTATTATTCGTCCACCAAGCCCGATGGCTATGGAGAGAAGGACTTGTACCGCGTTACTTTTTTGCGTGATACGACCAAAAAAGAGGAAGAACCACACCTGGCCTTACTAAAAGGAGTCATCACCAACAAAGAAGGCATCCCACTCGAAGCTAACATTGAAATTGTGGATTTGGAAAAAGACGAAGTGATAGCCACTTTCAAATCAAACAGCGCTACGGGCAACTACCTCATTTCATTGCCCGCTGGCAAAAATTACGGTATTACGGTTTCTGCAGAAGGGCATTTATTCGAGTCAGAACACATTGACCTGCCCGAGTCATCCGTTTATCAGGAAAAAATTGAAGATTTCCAGCTCAAAAAATTGGCTGTGGGCCAAAAAATTGTGCTCAACAATATTTTTTATGATTACGGAAAAGCTACACTCCGTAACGAATCAAAATCAGAATTGGAACGGCTTACAAGACTGATGAATGATATGAATACGCTGAAAATTGAGATCTCCGGACACACCGATAATCACGGCTCACACGATTACAACCAGAAGCTCTCAGAAAACCGATCCAAAGCAGTGGTGGACCGCCTTATCAATAGCGGTATTGACAAAACTCGACTGGTTTACAAAGGCTATGGCGAAACCCAGCCCATTTCCACCAACGACACCGAGCAAGGTCGTCAATTGAACCGCAGAACTGAATTTACAGTTATCAGCAAATAAAAAAGGGAGCGAAATGCTCCCCTTTTCACCATTTTCTTTAATGGACTATTCGTCCCAACTTCTGAGCTTGAACTCATATTCCTTATTCCCAACAGTAGCGGTAGCACGGTTGTCGCAAGTTCCCTCACCGAAATCAACTGTTCGCTCCTTAAGGTCTTCAGGTTGGATTTTTACGACACCGCTAGTCACTTCTGGGATCCATCCACAAAACTGTAGATGCAGGGCAGTGCTGATGTTTACATCAAACTGGCGCCCTTGCCTGTTGGTTCCCGATGCACTACCTGTTATATCATAGGCATCGTCTAAAATTCCGTCAAAAAACATGAATGTATCTTCCACGCCATCGCCATTACTGTCTTTTGGCGTCCAGAAACCGGTGGTTTGGCCTTCTACCCAAGTACGAGTGCGGGTTGACTCCCAAGTCACTTCCTCATTATCTGGAGTCGTGATTTTAGCGCCCGTTACGCTGATCTCCCAAACATATTGCGCTGAGTGCGTTACTGTTTTTGTGCCTTCAACTTTGTAGCCGTCAACCTCATAGTTCTCAAGCGTAACGGTGGTAACATTGCCCACTTCAAGCCATTTTTTATTCATGCTAACAAGAATTTTTCCGCTGCGCACTTTTCCGTCTGTACCTTCGCAATTGGTTCCAAAATCAATGATAATGTCTGCAATAAAAGTAGTATCGGTTGACCACGTAGCCGTGATGGTTGCGGTGCAGGTTCCCGCGAAAGAATATTCAGGTGTCATTCCGGTTTTGTTGGCACCTTCTTCTTTAATGGCTACTTCTTCCGTATTTTTGAACACATCGTCAAACATGCTCTCGGCAAGCGTATTGTCTTCGGAAGTAGTGGTTTCTTTGTTTAGCTTTGATTTTTTGCATGAGTTAAACAGCATGCCAAGCACAACTGCAACTGCAAGAAGGGGAAAGATCGTTTTTTTCATGGTTGATTTTTTTGATTTATTGCCTTTAGACGAAATTTTTTGAAAAAGGTTTAGAAATTAATCAACAAACTTACAAAATTTGTTTAACCGAATTGATTTTTTAGCATTTTGTACTTAAAATCAGCTTCGTTAAGCAGTCTTTAAAGCAATATTCCCGTTAAGCAGAAAGCTCTTTTTTAAGCTAAAAAGCAACCATTTCAGCAATTGGCCGTAAAAATCTGAACAGTTTGTTAAAAAATAGTTGATAAAAATCCAATGCTTTTGAAAAAATTAATTAAAATATTTTTCGTAGATTTGACCTTTCCTTTCTTTCAGATGCGTTTTATTTTATTCATATTTGCTATTATATCGTCAGCTGTGCTTACGGCTAACGCACCTCTTATTGAAGCAGAACCCGGTGGCGGTGTTATCGTGCTGGAAGGCAATTACCACAATAAAAATCTCTATGTTCAAAACGATGTTTCTGCAACAGGCGTGGGCTACTGCACCTATGAGGTTCGCGTGAACGGCAATGTATCCACAGATGAAATTCACACCAGTGCCTTTGAAATTGACCTTGCACAATACAATCTACCCGTTGGTGCACCCGTAACCATCATTATCAAACACAAAACAAATGGCTGCGCACCCAAAGTGCTCAACCCCGAAGTACTTAAACCCAATCCAACCTTTGAAACCACCTACATCAATGTTAATGACAAGGGATTGCTGAAATGGACTACCGTGAATGAAACATCGAAATTGCCTTTTGTGATTGAACAATTTAAGTGGAATAAATGGGTGAAGGTAGGAGAAGTGCAGGGAAAAGGTATACCAACCACCAATTTCTATTCATTCAAAACCGACCCGATTGCGGGGATGAACAAGTTAAGGGTGAAACAAAAGGGTTATATTGACAAAGTACGCTATACGCCCAGCGTTTCTTATAATTCGCTCAAGTCAGAAATCAGCCATCTTTATATTAAAAAATACAATCGCCTTGAATTCTCAGAAGAAACAAGCTACGAAGTTTACGACAAGTACGGAAACTTGGTAAAAAAGGGCTATGGCAGCAAAATTGAAGCTTCCAATCTCAAAAAAGATATTTACTACGTGAACTACGGCAACAACATGGCTGAGTTCAAAAAGAAGTAAACCTTCTCCTCTTTTTATTATTTTCACACCTCCAATTTGATTTTTAATGGATTTATCATTTGGCCAAAAACTGTTTACGCTGCTTTTTGCAATTGCATTTGCAGTTCTGCTGATATGGGCCTACCGGACAGACATCCAGAAAAGAAAAGAATATTACAAAGGGAGTTGGAAAATCCTGCTTTGGATTGCCATAATCTTAGCTGCCATAGTAGTTTTTACAAAAATCATGATTTCGCGGTAGTTTATCTCTTTTCACAAGTCATTCATCAAAATCGAAACAACTCTTAGACCGTTTCTCCGTTTATATGTTTGAAAATTGATTTTGCATAAAATGCACAAACGACAAACAAAATACCCGGTTTTCTTCTCCATCTGCTTTCTGGCGCTCACCATTGTGTATTGCAACAAACCCAACATAGAAGAAAAACAAGTAAATGCCAGCGTTGTTCCAAGCAATTTGTACCACTTCGATTTGCAAAAAATTAAAGAAAGGGGTAAAATCATAGCACTTACAGGAAACAGTTCTACGAGTTACTTCATCTACAAAGGTCAGCCAATGGGCTATGAATACGAGCTACTCGAACTATTTGCTAAACACATTGACGTTGATTTAGAAATCGTATTGGTGGATGACATGGACAACGTTCTCGATAATTTGAACGAAGGCATCGGTGACATTGTTGCCGCCAACTTGACCGTTACGAATGAGCGTTCGCAAATCGTCAGTTTTGCGGAGCATAATATGTTCACTCGGCAAGTGCTGATTCAGAAATTGCCAATCAACTGGCAATATATGAAACGACACGAAATCGAAGAGCAGCTTGTGAGAAATCCGTTGAAATTGGCGGGCAAGGAAGTGTACGTGCGCAAAGGAACTTCATTTTACACCCGGTTAAAAAACCTTTCAGACGAAATTGGCGGTAAAATCAACATTATGCCGGTACCGGGCAATTACGACACAGAGCAACTCATTGAAGATGTTGCCAACGGCAAAATAGAATACACTGTGGCAGATGAAAACATCGCACTTATTAACAAAACCTATTATCCTAATATTGATATAAAAACCGCTGTCAGCTTTCCCCAGAAAATTGCATGGGCGGTACGAAAAAACTCACCACAATTGCGTAATGCGATCAACGATTGGCTTAAAAAAAACCGCAAAACATCCGACTACGCCACAGTATATAATAAGTATTTCAAATCGTCAAAAGCACAAAAAAAGCGTGCATCGAGTATGTTTTCATCCAATTCCGGAGGAAAAATTTCCGAATATGATGAACTCATCCAACGAAACAGTAAAATACTCGACTGGGACTGGCGGCTACTCGCATCACAGGTCTATCAGGAATCGTTGTTTGACCCGCAGGCCGAATCATGGGTAGGGGCCTACGGACTGATGCAGGTTTTACCCGAAACAGCTGAAAATTTCGGTATTTACAACATTCACATCCCCGAAAACAATATGAAAGCAGGCACGCTGTACCTCGTGCGTTTGGAAGAATATTGGAACGATAAAATACCCGGTGAAGAAGAACGCATTAAATTCGTTCTTGCATCATATAATGTGGGGCTTGGGCATGTAATTGACGCGAGACGATTGACAGAAAAATTCGGCAAAGACATCGACAAATGGGATGACAACGTGGCCGAATACCTGCTGCTGAAATCAAAACCAAAATACTATACGGACGAAGTAGTGAGGCACGGCTATTGCCGCGGGCAGGAGCCATACAATTACGTGAAGAAAATACTAAGCCGTTACGAACACTACAAAAACGTGATTAGCTAACACCCTATGAAAGTCAGACAAAGACTGGGATGACAAAGCATTCATTCCATATAGGTAAAACAAAAAGCTATGAAGAGAGATCAACTTATGGAACTAAAAAAATGGCTGCAAGGTCAAATTCAAGCAGCTAACAAGGTGATATATGATGCGCATGATACACACAATTACGGCCGTGAAGCACTATACGAAGGCATGCGCGATGCTTTCATGCGCTGCCTCAACCAACTACCGCGCCATTAGCGATTACTTCTACTTCCCCTTTTCTTGCTTTTCCCGCTCCTTCTGCATTTTTTGGTAATCTTTGATGGTTTTTCCTGTTTTCTTCTTCTTTTTGGCCGTTTTCTTTTCAGGGTCTTCGTGGAAAAAATACCGCAAATCAAGCGTGAGGTAATCGCCCTTTAATTCGGTGTCAATTTCTTCCAGCTCCTTACCATTTTCCAGATATTCTACATTGGAGTAATAAATGGAGAAAAATGGCCGGTGAAATGAAATACCAAGGTAAAAATAGCCCCTTTTTTTAGTTCTAAACTCATAGCCCACATTGGCCAGCAAAGAGGGCTGCACCCAACTCTTGCGAAGCGAGTAATGGTCATAAAAAACATCTTCAGAGCCAATGTCTGATGGAAAAAAGTCAATGGAGAAACCAAATGCGGTATTCATGTAAATTTCATCGGATAACTGGATGTAAAGCAAGCCTAAAACAGGTAGTTCATAGCTCATTGATGAAAATTTAGAAGTTCCGGTAAAAGCGCTGCTTTCGTCAGTAATAGTGATTTCAAAATTCCGTTTCACCAAGTTGATACCAGCCTCAAGCGACCAGCGTTTTGAAAACCCCTTTCGTATCACCATTCCACCCGAAAATCCAAATTTCTGCTTAATAGTAAAATCAACCCCATTTTGCAGCACCGAAGTATTGGTTGTAAAATAATTAACGGGCACAATGGGCTTGTACTGAATTCCAAAGGTGAGCACACGCTCCTGAGCAATGGCTAAAGATGGCAAAAAGAAAAATATAAAWSMAAAGCGTTTCATTTCATGTGTCTATTTTTATTCGGTTTTAAAAGTCACATAGAATATTTAATGATTAAAATAACAATTCGTGCTTGTGCTTAAGAAATATTTTAATCATGTCGGTTTCAAGGGCATAGATAGCAAATTTAGCAGGGATTTAGAAAACGAACTTATTTAATGGTGAGTTAACTTAGCTTTTGGAAAGAAAATACCCCGTCAACGCCAGTGTAACCAACAAAACTGAAATCCCGATAATCACCCATCGAAAATATGTATCGGGGATAAACGGCTTGCGAAATCGGCCAACTGTTAGATAATTCAACTGACGAACCTGCGTATCATCTTTTTTCTTAACCGCAAAATAGACCATTAGTTTTTCTTCGCTTTCTTCGATGTGCTTTTCGAACACTACCTTGTGCTCAATCAACAAGTTTTCAAAATAAGCCGCCCATTCTTTTTGATGAAAATGGTAAAGCATATACTGCTGTTCAGTAGGGTGTGGCTGAAAATTGGTGAGTTGGAACAAAATTAGTTACTGGTTTCTGACTAATGGGGGGTTTTCATATTTCCCATTTTTAAATCACTCTGATTTTCTCCCCTACTCTCAAAATCTTGTTTCTTCGGATGCTGTTCAACTCACAAAGTTTTCGGGTGGTGGTACCATACATCTGCGCGATTTTGGCCAAATACTCGCCTTTTCGCACCAAATGAAATTCAGCTCCAATAGGGAAAGCAGCAAATCCATACTTTGTTTTTTTCAAAACAAGCGTATCTGTGATTAAATTGTTTTCTTCTGATGAAATGAAATTCAGCGGGTTGAGTGGATAGCCCTTGAAACGACACTCGAAATGCAGGTGACTGCCAGTTGAATTGCCTGAGCTGCCTCCCAAGCCAACCATTTCGCCCGCACTCACCAATTTCCCTGCCTTCACTTTGATACGGTGCAGATGCGCATAGGTGGTTTCCAAGCCGTTGAAGTGACGCACGACCACCACTCTGCCATAACCTCCAAAAAACTTTGCTACACGCACCATTCCAGCGAAAGCGGTAACTACGGTATCCCAAACTTCCAAATCAATGTCAATTCCGTTGTGGCTTTTGCCTTCGCGCCAGCCGAAGGGCGAAGTGAGCACTCCTTTTTTAGGCATGGCGAAGTAATTTTCTCCCCCCCCTTTTGTTAAATCGAGCAAAACAGTAGAATCATGCCTCGACAATTTTGGCAAATAAGGATTGGGGTTGATCGTATTCCAACTATGGTAAAAATAATCCGCAGGAAATTCCGATGTATCAATAAATTCTTCAATGGTTTCTCGTATTTCCAAAGGGCGATTGACAATGTAAAGATTGATTTGGTTGATGAGCGGGTACGGAATTTTTTCCAATTCAAATAAAGAATCAATCAATTGAACTACCTGCGTATCATCCATTTCGGTGATACTGAGATAAAGTGTGACTTGATGCACCAAATCATCTTCAAATCCCCTGAAATCTGCCAACGAATCACGGAAAGCAACCACTTTGTCACGAGAAAGGTAATCCACCTGCTGAAACAAGAATTTATCACCATAAAGCACCATAGCAGGAATAGTATCTTTAGCTGGTTTTGCTTTGGTTTCTTCGCCCGTATTATCAGAGTTGGCAAAAGAATTTGCCGAAAGGAAAATAAGAGCAATAGAAATCAATGCCGTTATGTACTTCCTAGTAGTCATTCTTGTTAAAAACGGTTCTGCTTATACGCCCGCATTTCGAAAAGAGTTACTAAATTAGACAATTTAAACATATTTCCCAAATGGATTTTAGCTAAAAGCAAAATATAGTTCTATGAATGAAACGATTTATAGGTTAAACTTATTGTTTCTACCAAACCAATACTTTCTGCGTAAGCCGTCCTTCTTCTGATTCAAGTGTGAGTAAATACGTTCCAGAGGAGAGTTTTGATGCGTCAAAAAAGAATTTATCACCGCCTTTAGGCAAAATTCCAATATAAATAGTCAGCACCTCTTTGCCCAAAACATCTGTTAATTTCAAACTAATATTTGTATTTTTCTCACTCGAAACAGGAATACAGGTGATAGCATGTGCCGGATTAGGGAAAACCGCATCGAAAGCAATGTCGGCAGACATTTCATCATTCATACCTGCACCTTGCAGCACATTGAAGACCCAATAACCATTCGGGGCTGTCATCGGGCGCATCTGCTGCTTGCCTAAATTAGCCGTAGCATCAATGTAGTAAAACACCCTTGAGCCGGCCGGTTGTGCAGGGATGTCGCCAGTCCAGGTATGGTTTACGACATTTGTCAACGACATCGAAACGGCTTGGTAACCTGCTGCAGTATCTATTGTGTAAAATACACTGGCAGAAGAAATATCTGTTTTGTGATTGATATAAGCATCTACCTGATAGCTGCTACTTGATTCATATTGGTCGTCCAATTCTTTATGCGAAATCAGCAACGGATTTTCAGCGCCCACTAATTTGGTAATGCAATGCAATGCCCCGCCTGCAGGAATAATTTGGTTGCAATCAATCCCTACAATATTGTATCCGGGCAAATTTTCACGGTAAATGCGAAGCGCTGTAGTATCATATTGTTCTGCATAAATAGGTACGAGAATTGCTTTGTTGACAAAAATCGAATTGGTAAAAGTGCGGTAGTCGGCCCACCATGTGTCTGGGTAATCACCGTTAGCATCTGGAGGCATTTGAATACGAACCAATTTGAAATCCGTTCCCCATTTGGTTTTGAAGTTGCTCAAAACATACTGAAGATTGGCTTCGATTTGCGGTCCATCAGCAACGCCCGAAGGATACTCGCCCACCAAAAGCGTTTCTTCATCCAACAACTTCATGTGCATGTCTATGTGATGGATACCGTCATAGGGCAGTACTTCCATTTTGATGTAATTTTCAATGCCCATATACTGATACATGATGGAATCAATCTCATCTTCTGTTTTCGGGATAATGCTATAAGTAGCTCCCGGCTCGTTTTCTTCCAGCACCAATTTCGAAGAAAAAGCGTTGCCAAAGCCATCAGACATGAAATTACCACCCGTGCTTACAAAATCATAAGGCGGTGCAGTGGTGGAATATAGCGGATAACCAAAAAAATTAGCTATCGCACCAGGTGTAACATCATCATCGGGGCGGGGACGGTTGTAAATCCAGTCCACCAGCAACAGCGAATCCACTTCGTTGGTATAAACTGTATGCTGCCCGTAATCACGAATCCACACGCTGTCGTAATTTTTTTCAATAAAAGACACATTCTGCGAATCAATTCCATTGGAACTCAAATAATTCTTGACTTGGTTGGAATCAGAGCAAATAATTATCACGAGAACTTCGAGCTTGGCATAGCGCACAATTTCTTTCAAAATGGATGGATAGCTCGTCCAGGTTATGGCAATGGCTTGTGATTCCTCCCATTCGGCCATCGTGCGCACAGGCGATGTGGGCGGAGTGGTGATTCCGGAAACTGCTTTTGCCCTTGATTCTAAATAGGCAGGCATCAACGCTTTTTCTCCCGGAGCAAAGCCGATGGGCAATGGCTGTTGAGCAAAAATGGCGCTTGTAAAATATAAAATGTAAAATATAATACTTGCTTTTTTCATCATTAAATCTTTCCGCGAAAAGCAAATTTAATAAATAGTTTTCAGTGGTCTCTTTTTATTCCGTGCTCTTATTTTTCAAATTTTTGAATATCTTTTAAACAAAACCTCCTTTTCTCTTTGCCGTATCTTATTGATTTTTTTACATTTGAGCCAAAATCATTAAAACACAAACCATGAAAAAGTTTCTTATTGTTTTACTAGTCATCGTTGTCATTCTCGGATTGGTAACACTTGTGCTTCCATCTGAAATTAGTGTTGAGCGTTCTGCGTTAATCAACGCCAGCCCAAGCACGGTATTTGAAGAAGTAAATGTGCTGAAGAACTGGGACCATTGGTCACCATGGAAAGAAAAAGACCCCACCATTAAAAATACCTACTCATCAGTTCCCGAAACAGGCGTGGGTAGCTGGACAAAATGGACTAGCGAAGAAGAAGGAGGCGGCAAGCTCACCATTCTTGAGAGCGAAGAGCCAACTCACATCAAAAACCAGCTTGATTTTGAAGGGATGGGTACAAGCTACGGTGAATGGGATTTCAAAGCAACTGAAAATGGCACCGAAGTAACTTGGTCTTTCACTGGCGATATGGGCTATTTAGGTAGGATTTTCCCTGGCTTGTTAATGGACGGAATGATAGGTCCCGAATTTGAAAAAGGGTTGGCTAACCTGAAAGAGCATTGCGAAAGCAAGGCCGAAAAAGCCGAAGTCCAAGTGGAAGAAGTAACCATTGAACAACCGATGTGGTTTGTGGGCATCAGGGATTCAGTGAACACCAATGATATGAAAACAATTCATGGCAAGATTTATGGGGAAATCTCCGCATTCATGCAGGAAAAAGGCATTAAGCAAATCGCAGCTCCTTTAAGCATTTTCCATGTTTGGCCGGAAAGCGGACAAGGCACGGTACACCTTGAGATAGGCATTCCGGTGCAAGATTCTGTAGAAACAACAGGCAGAATTACAATGGGAAAAGTAATGCCTGGGAAAACCGTAATGACCACACATTTCGGCCTGTATGATAACCTCGGGGCAACTCACATGCTTTTAAACGAATGGATGCGGGCCAACAATGTAACCGTGGCCGGTGCTCCCTGGGAGGTGTATGTAACAGATCCGGGCAATGAGCCAGACACATCCAAATGGCAAACACAGATTTTTTACCCTGTGCAGTAAAAAAACAAAGACATACTCTAAAGCCCTTTCGATCTGGAAGGGCTTTTTTATTTTTCAATTAATAAATAACTATTAGCCAATAACTAAGTTTATGCTATGAGCAAAAACCTATTTTTCGGGCTTGGGCTGTTTACGCTTATTGGTTTTAGTTTAATCGGTGCGCTCATCATCAAATACGGTATTGGCACATCTTTCGGCTCGGTATTTCAACATGGTATTGCTTGGTATTTTCAAATCCTGATTGGACTGGTTTACGGGTTCGTAGGAGCATGGCTCGGCTGGAAAATCATCAAATCAAAATTGTTAATACAAACCCGCGAATTCTATAGAAATATACTTAAAGATTTGGAATTGAACATTCACGAAATTATTTTCATTTCTTTTTGCGCAGGGGTAGGTGAAGAAATTCTTTTCAGGGGGGCTATTCAATACTATTTGGGAATTTGGCTGACAGCTATAATTTTTGTAGCCATCCACGGCTATTTGAATCCAAAGAATTGGAAACTGAGTATTTATGGCGCTTTTATGACGGTGGTCATTGCAGGTATGGGCTGGATGTTTGAAGAAATAGGGTTGCTATCTGCCATAAGCGCGCATTTTGCCATTGATGCCTATTTGCTCAAAAAACTAACCGAAACAAAAGAAGAAAATAATAATTCTCTCCCTTTTGGGAAGGATTAGAGTAAAGATTATTTCCATTTGATATTACACCCAATGCTCGGTTTTTGCTCCGCGCTCACTTCCCTCCTCTCTAAAATCAGATCCAGTGCAACACGGATGTCTTTTCCGGTAACTGGAATACTACTTTCCGGACGCGAATCGTCTAATTGGCCTCGGTAAACGCATTTCATCTCGCTATCAAAAATGCTGAAATCGGGCGTACAGACCGCCTCATAAGCACGGGCAACATCCTGCGTTTCATCATACAAATAAGGAAAGGGATAGTTCCAATTCTGAGCTACCTCCTTCATTTTTTCTGGCGAATCATCAGGGTAATTTACTACATCATTCGAGCTGATAGCAATAAAAGAAACTCCTTTCGGGATGTAGTCGTTGGCCAAATCTACCAATCCCTGCTGAATGTGTTTAACAAACGGACAATGATTGCAGATGAACATCACTACAGTCGCTTTTTCCGATTTTAAATCGCCCAAAGTCATTTCCCTTCCAGAAACAGTATTGAGTAATTTAAAGTCAGGTGCTTTGTAGCCCAACGGTATTTTTAACGTTTCTGTTCTTGCCATTACAAAACATTATTTTGAATAAAATATTAATATGTTGATATTCAGAATATTATATGAATATCTAAAAAAAATTAAAAATAATACTTTGATTTTATCTTTATGGTATTTATCATTGTTTTTATGACTGAGCCGAAAGATATAAAAAAGCAAACGATAGAAACAAGCGCGGGATGGGTTCGAATTGTTGAAAACAACCTCATCGAAGTGGGGCTATGTGACTACTTTGAAATTGATATTGAGACAGTTAGAGAACTTCACAAAACCATTTTGAACATTGCTGAAAAAGGCAAAAAACACATACTGCTTGTATATCTCGGGCATGGAACGATTGCCACAAAGAAAGCAAGAGATTTTGCGGCAAAACTGGCAAAAGGTGATTTGATTATTGCTGAGGCATTGCTTGCAAGCAACCTCGCCCACCGTCTGATGGGCAATTTCTACATTAAATTTCACAAGCCTACACGGCCTTCAAAGGTTTTTATCAAAAAGGAAAGTGCCATCAAATGGCTCAGGAAAATTGAAAGGCAATCTCAGGAAAATGTTAAATAATGTTAAGCGCGTGTCTTTTTTAAATAAATCATTACCTTTGACTTTCTAAAGCCCAAATCCATGAAGAAAAAATTACTTTTTGCATCGCTTTTCATAGTAATAGCAACTTTTTCGATTGCACAAGTCTGCACACCCGACCCCACTTATGTAAATGCGGGTAGCACAGGCATTTACCCGACCTCTACAGAAGGCATTGACAGCGGAACCGTTGGCATGGCCTATACCCAAACATTTACCGTTATAGTGCCCTTAGACACTACTATTGACGTGCCTCCTATAGGACCGGTTTCAGGAACAGTAAATCACATTACACTTGAAAACGTTACAGGATTACCTACTGGAATAACATACACTTGTGATAATACACCCTGCCAATGGCAAGGCGATTCAGTAGGCTGCTTTGTTCTTTCAGGCACGCCATCGCAGTCAGGCACTTTTTCAGTTGCGCTTGAAGTATCAGCCAATGTAACAGCATTAGGGCAAACAAGTGACATCCCCGCACAGACATGGGATACCTACACACTAGTAATACTAGATACGGGAGGGACATCAGGTATTATTCTAAACAAAGGCAACGAATTCAAATTGCTGCAAAACCAGCCCAACCCTTTTGCTGAAAGCACGCAAATCAAATTTAATGTTGCAACTTCCAGTAATTTGAAATTGAAAATTTACAACTTACTGGGGGAAGAAGTGCATGCCAAAACAATTGCATCAAAAGCCGGTCTTAACACAATTGATTTCAGCAGAAATCACCTGAAAAACGGCCTCTACTTCTATGCACTGAGCAACGGCATCACCACACTCACCAATAGGATGGTGATCTCAGAATAATCTAAAATATTGATTTGATTTAAGGGCTTTCAAAAACGGAAGCCCTTTTTTCATTCAAAATCTTCGTAAAGCAAATATCGTTTCCTGATTTTTTTAAACTCTTGGAGTCCTTCCTGCCAACTTTGACGGATTTGTTTTTCACTTAATCCCTCTTTTACTTGTTTCTGCAAAGTGCTATTTCCTGCCAACAGGTTGAAAAAACCGTTTTTATTGAAATAATTTTCCTTATCGGGATAATTTTGGTACGTACCAATAAGCCAATGCAGGTATAGTTTTCGATGTTTAGTCATCTCATTTTGCCCAAATTCCGAAAGGTCAAAGCCATTACAATGCTGCTTTTTGTAACGTGGATCTTTTGCTCCGGGCATGCTTTTGGGCTTGAAGGAATAAGTGGTATTTTCCAAATCAGGATGGCCGATAATCTGAAAAGGCTTGTCCGTGCCTCTGCCGACACTGATTGCAGTGCCTTCAAATAAACCAAGCGAAGGATACAGGTAAACCGAAGCCATATTCGGCAAGTTGGGTGATGGCTTTACAGACAGATGATAAGAATCCATATGCGAATAATTTTCGCAAAGAATATATTTCAAATCGCATTTCATGCCGCCTTTTAGCCATTTTTCTCCATTGATCATCTGCGCCAATTCTGCCACTGTCAGCCCATGCACAAGCGGTATCGGATGCACACCCACGAATGACTGATATTCTTTTTCCAACATGGGGCCATCAATAAAATCACCATTGGGATTGGGACGGTCAAGCACCAAAAATTCTCTGCCATATTCGGCACAGGCCTGCATCACATAGTGCATGGTAGAAATGTAGGTGTAAAATCGCACACCTACATCCTGGATGTCAAAAACCACAATGTCCACATCTTTTAAATATTCAAATGATGGTTTTTTGTTTTTGCCATAAAGCGAAATCACAGGCAGCCCCGTTTTTTTGTCTCGTGCATTTTTCACATGCTCACCCGCATCAGCCATCCCCCTGAAGCCGTGTTCAGGAGCGAAAACCTTTTTTACATCCACTCCCAAAGCCAACAAACTATCTACCAAATGTGTATTCCCAATCACAGATGTTTGGTTGGCTACCACCGCAACTTTTTTATCTTTCAACAAAGGCAAATACAATTCAGTTCTTGCAGCACCCGCTTTTATCTCGTTATCTGTCTTAAATTTGCTTTCTGCAGATTGTGCAAAAGCAGAAAACCCAAATAACCAATAACCAATAACCAATAACCAATAACGTCTGAATACAGAACTCTTCATAGCTCGCAAAACGTCCATCAGCACCGAAAAGAGTGGTGGTACACGCCCCATCCTCGGCATTGCTACTTTAAGCATTGCGCTCGGTATGGCTGTGATGATGCTTGCTGTTGCCATTGTAACGGGCTTTCAAAACGAGATACGTTCCAAAGTAATAGGATTTGGTTCACATATTCAAATCACTAACTTAGATTTGAGCGGTTCACCCAATGCAAAGCCTGTCAGCACCAAACAACCGTTTTACCCACATTTGGATACGGTTGCCGGCATTCGGCATATACAGGTATTTGCATCAAAAGCGGGAATTATCAAGACAAAAGACGAAGTGCATGGTGTTATTCTTAAAGGTATTGGCGCGGATTATGACTGGTCGTTTTTCGAGAAAACKATAAAARAAGGTGCTCCTTTTCACGTTTTGGATAGTTTCACTTCAAACAATGTACTCGTTTCCAAACAAATTGCATCAAAATTGAAATTGAAAATAGACGATCATTTTCGAATGTATTTCGTACAGRATCCCATCCGKCAGCGCAAATTCAYAATTGTAGGAATATATGAAACAGGATTRGAACAATTGGATGACGTAATGATTTTAGGAGACATCAAACAYATTCAAAARCTAAACAGGTGGGATGCCACCCAAGTGTCTGGATTTGATGTAATGCTCGAAGATTACAAAGACCTCGAACGGCTCGATGAGTTTATTTACAAGTACATTGGCTTTGACCTCAATTCAGTAAAAATCACCGAGCGCCACCCCGAAATTTTCGGTTGGCTCGAATTGCTCGACTATAACGTTATTGTGATTTTGCTGTTTGCCGTGCTGGTAGCAGCCATTAATATGATTTCTGCGCTGCTAATTTTAATTCTTGAAAAAACCAGCATGATTGGCATTCTCAAGGCATTGGGGGCGAACAATTGGTCAGTACGGAAAATTTTTCTCTACAAAGCAGGATATTTAATCGGGAAAGGATTGTTATGGGGAAATATTATTGGATTAGGGTTGTGTTTTATTCAAATGAAATTTGGAATAATCACCCTGCCGCAGGAAACCTATTACTTGTCCGAAGTTCCCATCAACCTCGATCCCATGCATCTCATTTTATTGAATTTTGGAACATTTATTATCTGCTTATTGATGCTTCTCCTGCCTTCATATGTAATTGCGAGAATTACGCCTGTGAAAGCAATACGGTTTAATTAAGAATGGTAATTTTGCATTTCATTTTTTCATTTTCATGAATTATTTCAACAACATCCTCGAAACCATTGGCAACACACCATTGGTCAAGCTCAATAAAATCACGAAAGACATAAAAGCCACCATTTTGGCTAAGGTGGAGACCACCAATCCCGGCAACTCGGTGAAAGACCGCATGGCCGTGCAAATGATAGAAGATGCCGAAAAAGAAGGACGTCTGAAACCCGGTGGCACAGTAGTGGAAGGCACTTCGGGCAATACAGGCATGGGGCTGGCACTCACCTGCATAGTGAAGGGCTACAAGCTCATTTGCACCCTCAATGATAAGCAAAGCAAAGAAAAGATGGACATGCTGCGAGCGATGGGCACAGAAGTAATTGTGTGCCCTACTAATGTTGCTGCCGATGACCCACGGTCCTATTATTCGGTGGCAAAAAAAATAGCAGCCGAGACACCCCATTCCGTTTACATTGACCAATACAACAACCTATCTAACAGAAAAGCACATTATTTAACCACAGGCCCCGAACTATGGGAACAAACAGATGGCAAAATCAACCATTTTGTGGTGGGTGTTGGCACCGGAGGCACTATTTCAGGCGTAGGAAAATATTTGAAAGAGCAGAATCCTAAAATAAAAAACTGGGGCATTGATACCTATGGCTCTGTATTTAAAAAATATCACGAAACAGGCATTTTCGATGAGAAGGAGATTTATCCCTACGTTACAGAAGGCATCGGAGAAGATATATTACCCGAAAATGTAGACTTTGACATGATCGACCACTTTGAAAAAGTGACCGATAAAGACGCAGCACTGATGACGCGCAGGTTGGCCCGCGAAGAAGGTATTTTCGTAGGTAATTCTGCAGGGGCTGCTGTTGCAGGGTTGCTACAACTGAAAGAAAATTTCAAAGAAGGCGAAATCGTTGTTGTACTTTTTCACGATCACGGCAGCCGCTATGTGGGCAAAATCTTCAATGACGAATGGATGCGTGAGCGCGGATTTTTGGCCAAAAAGCAACTTACTGCAATTGATTTGATTGCATCGCACAAAAACGAAAAACTCGTTACCTTAAGCCCAACAGAAAAGGTGGCTGAAGCGATTATGAAAATGAGGAAATTCGACATTTCTCAAATTCCCGTGCAGGAAAAAGGTTCATTTATCGGTTCAGTTGATGATGCTGAAATTTTCTCAAAATTGATGGAAGACACCAGCGTAAAAGACAAAGAAGTAGGCGAAGTAATGCTCCCCCCCTTCCCTTTTGTAGAGCTGAATACGCCCATCGAAATGGTTTCTGCAAAAATCACTAAATCCAACCCTGCGGTAATGGTAAAAGATGAAGCTGGCGACCCGCACATCATCACCAAGCACGACATTATTGATGCTATTCGATAGTTACGCGAATCGCGAATCAARTCTAATGCGCTAATTTTATTCACTTAATTCACGTATTATYAGCGATTCGTGTAAKATGAAAAAAGCATTTACTGACCAATTAGGAAACAACATTCAACTAAATGACACCCCCAARCGTATCATTTCTATTGTTCCTTCCCAAACGGAATTRCTTTATGATTTAGGGTTGGATGAAGAAGTAATTGGCATTACCAAATTCTGTGTTCATCCTGAAAAATGGTTTCGCAAAAAGCCGAGAGTTGGCGGCACTAAAAAGCTGAATTTTGAAAAAATAAATGAACTTCAACCGGATTTAATCATAGCCAATAAAGAAGAAAACGAAAGAGAGCAAATCATAAAATTGCAACAACACTATCCCGTTTGGATAAGCGATATCAGAAACCTGGCTGACGCACTGCAAATGATTGAGGTGGTTGGAGAATTGATTGGGAAAGAGGAAAAGACAAAAAATATTATAATGAAAATTCAGAAAGAATTTTCGAAACTCGAAACTCGCCTTGATAATTATCGTGAAAAATCCAAACCCTTGCTAACAGCTTACTTGATTTGGGAAAACCCATTAATGGCAGCAGGAAAAGNCACTTTCATTAACGACRTGCTGAAAAGGTGTGGCTTAAAAAACAGCTTTGCCAGCCATGCTAACCGCTATCCCGAAATCAGCGAAATTGACCTCCAAAAATCCAATCCCGATTTAATTCTGCTTTCATCTGAACCCTATCCTTTCAAGGAAAAGCATATTGCAGAAATACAAGCCACTTRCCCCAATGCAAAAGTGCTTCTGGTTGATGGGGAAATGTTTTCTTGGTATGGCTCCCGGCTGCTTAAGTCCTCTGAATATTTCAAAAATTTACTACTATCGTTCTAATACCCAACCTTCGTTTTTCTTTTGCGTCTATATATATTGAAATTACCTTGTTTATTAGTTTTGCCGAGTTGCAAGAAATCGGCATTTTTTGCGTTACATCACTTTATTGAAATGAAAATCCGTTTCGTCATACTTCTTTTTCTTTTGATTTTATCGAGTCATTTTTTTGCTCAAAAAGTAGGCGTGGTATTGAGCGGTGGCGGGGCTTCGGGCATTGCCCACGTGGGTTTTCTAAAAGCGCTGGAAGAAAACAACATCCCTATTGATTACATTGCGGGCACTTCAATGGGTGCTTTGATAGGAGGGCTTTATGCTGCCGGCTATTCGCCAGAAGAAATTGAACAGMTCACCACTAATGAGAAATACATCCGCATGGCACGGGGGAAATTGGAAGATAAGTACATTTATTATTTCAAACAAAAAGAGGTGGATGCGTCATGGGTAACAATTAAACTTTCGAAAAACAACATTATCGAGACCTCCCTTCCCACCAATCTCGTCTCCTCCATCGAATTGGATTTTGAAATGATGACACAACTTTCTGGCGCAGCAGCAACCGCCAACTACAATTTTGATAGTTTGTTCGTACCCTTTCGTTGCACTGCTTCGGATGTGGCTTCTCAAAAATCAGTCGTGTTTAAAAATGGCTACCTCAACCAAGCCATACGGGCTTCCATGTCCTACCCGTTTTATCTAAAACCGATAAAGGTTGAAGGAAAGCTGCTCTTTGACGGAGGGCTTTACAATAATTTTCCTTCAGATGTGATTTACAAAGATTTCTTTCCAGACATTATTCTCGGCAGCAATGTAGCGGGAAACCCCGAGCCACCTGATGAAGACAATTTGGTTTCACAACTCAAAAGCATGATGATGCACCAAACCAATTTTTCAGCAATTTGTGAAAACGGTATCATCATTGAGCCAAATGATGATGGCATCGGCACTTTTGACTTTCAAAAAGCGCCACGCGCTGTGCAAGAGGGGTACAAAGCTACAATAGCCCGAATAGATGAGATAAAAAAGGCAATTGAACGAAGAGTGCCGAAAGAAGAAGTAGAAAAAAGAAGGCAACAATTCAGGAAGCGGCAAACGACAATGAATTTTGATAAAATCAATGTAACCGGAGTAAAAACAAGACAGGAGAAATACATCAGACGCTCACTGAAGAAAAAGAAGAAACCACTCACCCAAAACCTTTTGAAGCGCAACTACTTCAAGCTCTATTCCGATGACAAAGTCAAGCACCTTTATCCCACTGCTCGTTTTAATACGGAAACCAACCTTTATGACCTAAACGTGGACGTTAGATCTGAAAAAGACATCATCATTGACTTTGGCGGCAATTTCGCTTCGCGACCTATCAATACGGCCTATATTGCAGCCAAATACAATTATTTCGGTGGCGATATGGGCGTGAGCTTAATGGCTAATACTTATTTTGGAAAATTATATGCTTCCACGCAAGTAAAAACACGCGTTGACTTCCCCATCACAATCCCTTTCTACATCGAACCAGAGTTCACTATGAACAGGTGGGATTATTTCAAAAGCCGCACCTGGTTTTTTGACGACAACAAACCTTCATTTTTTGTTCAAAGAGAAAACTATGGAGGAGTAAATATTGGGTTATCAGTAAAAAATAAAGGCAAAATAAAGGCAGGGGTCACTTATGCTGAATTACTCGATGAATATTATCAAACCCAATACTTTACTAAAAATGACACGGCAGACAAAACCTATTTTGATGTGATTTCTCCTTATATTCTTTATGAAAGAAACACCCTCAATCAAAAGCAATATGCCAACCAAGGCAGTCACTTGCTGCTGAGCGCACGCTATATTGACGGGGAAGAAATCAATGTGCCCGGTTCCACTTCGCAAATTGACTTGCCGCTACAGAGCAACCTGCACGACTGGTATCAATTCAAAATCAAATACGACACTTATTACATCAACAAAGGTATTTTGCGGTTAGGCATTTTAGCCGAAGGCGTATATTCCAACCAGCCGTTTTTTAACAACTACACGGCAAGCATTTTGCGTGCACCTGCCTTCCARCCCAACCCTGAAAGCAAAACACTGTTTCTCGAATCGTTCAGGGCTTATCAATATGTAGCCATAGGGCATAAAATTTTAATCAACATTCGTGAAGATCTGGACTTACGCATCGAAGGCTATTTRTTTCAACCCTACCAACGGTTRCTCAGGCAAGCAGATGAATCAGTGAAATACGGTGAGCCYTTTGCTCARCGCTACACAATTGCTATGGCCGCTGCGGTTTACAACAGCCCGGTTGGCCCTATCAGYTTAAGCGTTAATTATTATCACAATGTRCCCGAAGTGGCAAGAGAAGACACMACTCCCATCACTGTAYTGTTCCATTTTGGCTACATTATTTTCAACCGCAGGGCGCTGGAGTGAAAAATGTTAAGTGTGGAATTAATTCAACATTAATAATTCCAATAACTATTTCACGCCTGGGCAGTGGGCCCACCAAAGTTGAGCGGAATGGCATTGTGCGCTTCGGTTTCCTGAATTTCTCCATGTACCTGCTCGTATTTGGCAATGTTTTCCTTCATGGCACGAAGCAAGCGCTTGATATGTTGCGGAGTGAGTAAAATACGTGATTTGACCTTGGCCTTAGGGGTACCGGGCATCACTTTGATGAAATCAATCACAAATTCCGCATTGGAGTGCGTGAGAATGGCCAAATTGGAATAAATACCCTCTGCCACTTCTTCATTCAATTCGATGTTGAGTTGCCCCGGCTGTGTCTGATTATCTGGTTTGATGTCTTTTTTATCAGCCATAATTGATTATTATTCGATTGCCATTTCTTCTGTTCCAACTGTCTCCTCACTACTGGCGTTCAGCAACGCTTCATACTCATCCCTCGAACCAACTACAAGTTTGTTATAGTTCCTCGCACCTGTTCCTGCGGGAATGAGGTGCCCTACAATAACATTTTCTTTCAATCCCAATAGGTAATCTATTTTGCCGTTCACGGCCGCTTCATTGAGCACTTTGGTGGTTTCCTGAAACGATGCAGCTGAAATAAAGCTATCGGTTTGCAGCGATGCACGGGTAATGCCTTGCAAAATAGGGTTTGATGTTGCGGGAATGGCAGCGCGCGATTCAACAAGTTTCTTATCTTTCCGCTTTAGCACTGAGTTTTCATCGCGCAATTTTCGCGCACTCGCCATCTGCCCAAGCTTGAGAGTTTCAGAATCACCCACGTCTGTCACTACTTTTTTGTCAAAAATCTGATCGTTTTCTTCCATGAAATCAGCCTTGTTTGCGATTTGCCTTTCAAGAAAGCGCGTATCTCCCGGATCGGCGATTTCCACTTTGCGCATCATTTGACGCACGATGACCTCAAAATGCTTGTCATTGATTTTCACCCCTTGCAATCGATACACTTCCTGAATTTCATTCACCAAATATTCCTGCACCTTTGTTGGGCCTTTAATCGCGAGAATATCTGCGGGGGTTACCGAGCCTTCAGAAAGCGGTGTACCTGCCTTCACAAAATCGTTTTCCTGCACAAGAAAGTGCTTGGAGAGTTTGACTAAGTATTTTTTCACTTCACCTGACCTGGAAGTAATGATGATTTCGCGGTTGCCTCTTTTGATTTTCCCAAAAGAAACAATGCCGTCAATTTCGGAAACGACTGCCGGGTTTGACGGGTTGCGTGCTTCAAATAATTCGGTAACACGCGGCAATCCACCAGTAATGTCTCCTGTTTTACCTATAGACCTAGGAATTTTTACGAGCACGCTTCCTGCTTTTATTTTATCTTTTTTATCCACCATAATATGCGCACCAACGGGTATACTATAAGATTTGAGTTCTTCTTTTTTAGCGTTGAGGATTTTGATGGTGGGATTTTTAGTTTTGTCACGTTGCTCAACAATCACTTTTTCCTTGAAACCGGTTTGTTCATCTGATTCTTCTCGAAAAGTTACCCCTTCTTCAATACTTTCAAAAGCAACGTTACCATCGGTTTCTGATAAAATAACTGCATTATAGGGATCCCAGTTACAAATCAAATCGCCCTTCTTTACCTTAGCTTTGGGTTTTACATACAATTCAGCGCCATAGGGAATGTTACTGGAAGCCAATACAACTTTTGTTTCCTTATCAATGATGCGCATTTCTGCAGAACGACCGATAACCGTGGTAACATTAGATCCTGATTTATTTTTGGCCTCTACTGTTTTCAGTTCATCAAATTCTATAATGCCATCATAACGTGCGTCAATGGTGGATTCGGCCATAATGTTAGATGCTGTTCCACCCACGTGGAAGGTTCTCAACGTAAGCTGTGTTCCCGGCTCACCGATTGACTGGGCTGCAATAACGCCCACAGCCTCGCCCTGCTGCACCATTCTTCCTGACGAGAGGTTTCGCCCATAGCATTTTGCGCAAACACCACGCTTTTGCTCACAAGTGAGCACCGAGCGAATTTCTACTTCTTCAATAGAAGATTCTTCAATCGTTGTAGCTATTTCTTCGGTGACTTGTTCACCAGAAGAAATAATTAAATCGCCTGTCTCAGGGTGATACACATCGTGAACGGTTGTTCTTCCGAGAATTCTGTCGTAAAGTGTTTCTACAATCTCTTCATTTTTCTTCAGCGCTGTGGCGGCCTGTCCTCTCAACGTACCGCAGTCATCAAGTGTGATTACTACATCTTGAGATACGTCCACTAAGCGCCTGGTGAGATACCCAGCATCAGCTGTTTTCAAAGCTGTATCTGCAAGCCCTTTTCGCGCACCGTGGGTAGAGATGAAGTATTCAAGAATAGAAAGACCCTCTTTAAAATTCGAAAGGATGGGGTTTTCGATAATCTCACCGCCCACCGAACCCGATTTTCTCGGCTTGGCCATCAATCCCCGCATGCCTGAAAGTTGGCGAATTTGCTCCTTTGAACCCCTCGCGCCAGAATCATACATCATGTAGATGGAATTAAATCCTTGGTTATCGTTTTTAAGGTGGGTCATCAAAGCATGGGTGAGCTTGGAATTGGTATGTGTCCAAATGTCAATGATTTGATTGTAACGCTCATTATTGGTGATCAAGCCCATGTTGTAATTCATCATTACCTCGTTAACCTGTGCAGCGGCATCTTTGAGCAATATTTCTTTGTCTTTGGGCACTACTACATCTTCGATATTGAAAGACAACCCACCCTTGAAAGCCATATTAAAGCCAAGATGCTTAATGTCATCGAGAAACTGGGAAGTAGTTGCCAGATTGGTCTTTTTGAGAATCACACCGATAATGTCTCTAAGCGAACGCTTGGTGAGCACTTCATTAATAAAGCCAACCTCAATGGGAACTACCTCATTGAACAGCACCCTACCTACCGTTGTTTCAATCATTTTTGAAACCATTTCATCGTTTTCGGGTACTTTTACACGAACTTTAATGTTCGCATGCAAATTAATTTTGCCTTCGTTGTATGCTATTTTTACTTCTTGATGTGAATAGAAACTCATTCCTTCTCCTTTTATTGGCCAGCCTTTTTCGCTTTTTCTGCTTTTTGTCATATAGTACAAACCCAGCACCATATCTTGGGAAGGCACTGTAACTGGCGCTCCATTGGCAGGATTAAGAATATTGTGTGATGAAAGCATGAGCAACTGCGTTTCAAGCACAGCAGCATGCCCCAGTGGCACGTGAACAGCCATTTGGTCACCGTCAAAATCAGCGTTGAAAGCGGTACATACCAGTGGGTGCAATTGAATGGCTTTCCCTTCAATTAATTTTGGTTGGAAGGCTTGAATACCCAAACGGTGGAGTGTTGGGGCACGGTTGAGCATTACCGGATGCCCTCTGAGCACAT
Organism: Flavobacteriales bacterium; assembly: GCA_002746335.1. Classification (GTDB taxonomy): domain Bacteria; phylum Bacteroidota; class Bacteroidia; order Flavobacteriales_H. The sequence continues at coordinate 54,298 of NVWW01000009.1, forward strand.
TTTCAAGGATGTCCCAAACTACGGGCTCTTTGCGATCAACAATTTTTTTGGCTGACTTAACTGTTTTCACAATRCCTCTTTCAATCATTTTTCGGATGATGAAGGGCTTAAACAATTCTGCTGCCATRTCTTTCGGMAGWCCGCATTCATGCAATTTAAGCTCAGGCCCGACAACAATTACCGAACGGGCTGAATAATCAACCCTTTTTCCGAGCAGGTTTTGGCGAAAACGACCTTGCTTTCCTTTGAGCGAGTCACTGAGTGATTTTAACGCTCTGTTCGATTCGGTTTTTACCGCACTTGCCTTGCGTGAATTGTCGAAAAGTGAATCCACCGCTTCTTGCAACATGCGCTTTTCATTTCTGAGAATGACTTCAGGCGCTTTGATTTCGATAAGCCGTTTCAAGCGGTTGTTTCTGATAATTACCCTGCGGTACAAGTCATTGAGATCAGAGGTGGCAAAGCGGCCGCCATCGAGCGGAACGAGTGGCCTYAACTCRGGWGGAATGACMGGMACSACTYTYACTATCATCCATTCRGGRCGGTTTTCGATGTGTTTATTGGCCTGTCTGAAGGCCTCCACAACTTGCAAGCGCTTGAGGGCTTCGCTTTTGCGCTGTTGTGATGTCTCGGTATTAGCCTTGTGGCGCAAATTATAGGACAATTCGTCCAACTTGAGGCGGTTCAACAAATCATGCAATGCATCAGCGCCCATCTTTGCAATGAATTTATTCGGATCGTTGTCATCGAGATATTGGTTTTCTTTCGGAAGTACATCAAGAATATCGAGGTATTCTTCTTCGGAGAGAAAATCTAATTGCTGTAATGGCTCGCCTTCGGGGTTAACCGTATTTCCCGGCTGAATAACAACATAGCGCTCATAGTAAATGATGGAATCGAGCTTTTTGCTGGGCAAGCCAAGCAGGTAGCCGATTTTATTAGGTAATGATTTAAAATACCAAATGTGAGCTACAGGCACTACCAACGCAATATGCCCCATTCTTTCACGTCTCACCTTTTTTTCAGTGACTTCCACCCCACAACGGTCGCACACGATGCCTTTGTACCGTATTCTTTTGTATTTTCCGCAATGGCATTCCCAGTCCTTCACCGGCCCGAAAATCCGTTCACAAAACAAGCCATCACGC
>NVWW01000010.1 GCA_002746335.1 Flavobacteriales bacterium
GTTTCCGAGGAAGCAACCACGGCTGTTTCGAATGTAAGGCCCACCCCACGGATAAGGTGATTGCCTCAAACCACCCCTGGCTGCATATTCCCATTCTGACTCGGTTGGCAAACGGAAATCCTGAACAAATGGGCTTCCAATACTCATCAAATAACTATTAAGCAATTGTGTTCTCCAAATACCAAACGCCCTTGCCTGTTTCCAATTGATACCTACAACCGGATATTCATCATATGCCGGATGCCAGAAGTACATATTAGTCATCGGCTCATTAAATGAGTAAGTGAAGTCGTGAATCCAGCAAAGTGTATCGGGATAAACATTAATCACATCCCGTTTGATGAATACCGACCTGTCAGTTTTGCCTCGCTGGCGAAGCGGCTCTCCTTGAGCGCCTTTTCTGGCAGCATCCCTCAAGTCAATCCAGTAATATTCAAAGTCGAATTTTCGCGTATCAAATTCCCTCCTGCGATAAAACCTTTCATGCTCGGGCAGATACATTTGGTCATTGAGGATTTCCCTGATTTCCGGATCGCCATACTCAATTGGCATGTACCAGTTAATGTTTGGCGGATCAAGTTCTTCACCCCAGGGATTTTCTGTAACAAAATGCTCTTCGTCATGTTCATCACCAAGAATACGATGCACAATAGAATCCTTCACCCAATATACAAATTGACGGTATTCGTTATTTGTGATTTCTGTTTGGTCCATGTAAAATGCCTGAACAGAAACCGTTTTGGACTTTACGGTATGTGCATATTGGACTTCCTGGTCGCTTGGCCCCATTACAAAACTACCCATAGGAATAAAGAGCATTCCGAAAGGATCCGGCTGCCACCAAATAACTCTGTTTTGCACTCCAAGAAGCTGCCCGCCTCCGCCTGATTCACAAGCAGAAACAAATATAGCTATTGCTGAAATGTACAGTAACCGTTTCATGATTACCTCCTGTGTTTGCATTCCCCTTTCGGGAAACTGGTTTACTTACTTGTATTAAAATTTAAGTATAAGCCCGCTTTAACGCCCTTTTAAGCAATAAGGTTTCAATTTTTTAGAGAAACCTCACTGTTTTATGTTTTTTAACTATCGTCTTATCGGGCAAATTGAAGCAATAACTTGCCATTACTTCAATGGAACCGTTGCTGTATTGCCGCAAGATAGATGTTGTTACATCATAAGAAACTCCTATTTTCAAAACTCCGTCTGCAATGCCATCTTTCATAAAGCCAATCATGGGTACTAAAGCATCTTGCATACGATAAGAAACGCCTACCCATACCATATTATTGTATAATAGGTTGACATTTACATCAACCTGCGTGGATGCAGCATCTGATTTCACGAAAACCGAAGGCTGTAAAGTGAGCGGCATGTCAATGGGCAAATCATAATCATAGCCGGCCATAATATAATAGTGACGGGCTATTTTGTAGTTGAAATCAACAGGCACAGCTCCGGGCGTACTGCTTGCAGAGTATGAATCGCTCAATGTGCCACTTGGCAAATGAAGTGCAGAAAGCCCCAAATACAATTTATCGGTTTTGTAATATACACCAAAATCCATGTCAAAGCCTGTCTTTCCTGCTCCATTATCAGGTATTGCAGCATCTTGTGCAAAAGGGTCTATAGAAACCCAGTTACTTCCTATTTTCTTTTGCAGCATGCCAAGTGTAAGTCCCACACCTAAATTTCCCGTACCCAAAGCCATGCGGTAGGCTAAAGAACCTTTAACAAATAAGGTGTTCTCATTTCCTAACCCATCTTTAACAATATTTAATCCACCACCCCAACTCATGTTAAACAACCTGAATGGACTGTGGACTGAGAGAAGGAAAGTTTCCGGATTTCCATCAAATGTTATCCATTGCTGACGGTATAGCAAAGTGGCGCAAATGGCATTGTTGCTACCAGCTACGCCCGGGTTGTTGTATAGCCGATTGTACATATTCTGGCTGAACTGGGGATCTTGCTGTGCAAATGACCAAGTAAAAAGAATGGAAAAAAGCCCTGTAATGATTAGTTTTTTCATGTTCAAAAAAATTGATTCCTTCAATTTACGGACGCTAAAGTAATTAATTTATTTTATAACAAAAACTTAAGCCCATCAACTCAATGTAATGGACCAAGTAAAAATATCGAACTAAGGTAAGAAAAGTTTTTGATTTTAACGCAAGTTCAAAAAAGAAAGTTTCATTTTTTTAGACAAGCGTTTGTTTATTTCAGACGAATTTACAACAATTTCTTGTAAGTCTTCCACCATTTGTCGGGCATTTCTTCTTTGGCGGCCAATTCATAATCAGAATACGAACAAGGTACCAAATGATGCCTTTCGTACTTAATTCCTTTTTGCGGAGGGTATGGCACGTCCATCCACCAGCGGTCGCTTATACGGCTTTTGTAAAAAATCAGCTCGTGACTGTCCTTATCAAACTCCAATGCTACCCTGTACTTTAAATAATTTTTCTTCGATGTAATCGGGAATTCCTTTTTGCGGTTGTAAAAACCATCAATAAAATGCCAAATCATCTGCGCACATAAATGAGCAGTTTGCCCATTTTTATCAATAGAAGGATTGAGTTCATAAAATCCAACGGAAGTGAGCTTGTCGCTCATACCGGCATAACGTGTAATCTGGCAGGCTTGCTCTCCGTAAAAACCGTTTGGCGTGGCATTCAAATTACCAGGAGCGTCCGACTGACGAATGGCCGAAACATCAAAACTCAGAAAATCAGCATTGCGCACAATCGGTTCCACATCTTCAATTTGATTGCCGATTTCGCCCAAACGGTGGATGTCGAAATTCAGGCTAGCCATCAGTTCGGTAGCATTTTTATCTACAAAATAGGTCTGGTAACCAATGTTGCTGTAATTGAACAAAAAATTGGGCTGATGCAAAATGATTTTTGCCAAAAAAGAATTTGAATTCAGTTCATCGTCAACTTCACCTAAATTAAATTGGTTGTCAACCGTCACCATGTTTACTACCTGCTCCATTTTTTCATAAGCAGTGTAATTGGCGTAAGTCAAATCCTGCCCCCCACCTATGACAATGGGCACAATATTCCTCTTAATGAGTTCGCTGACCACATCGCCCACTGCAAAATAAGTATCGTTAAGCGCATTGCCGGGCATGATATTTCCCAAGTCGGCTATGCTGATTTTGTAATCGCGAAGAAAAAGTTGGAATAAAAAGTGGCGCACTACATCAGGCGCTTCGGCACAACCCTTGTTGTTGTGAGCTCCCCGGTCTTCCTTCACACCAACAAATGCAATGTCAACACCTTCCAAATCGGGAAACCCTGCTTTATCTGTATACGAATCTACTTTTTCGCCAAGCGAATTTTTCTTAAAATTTCCCCTGTCGTGCTCAATCGTCTTAAAATAGAGTTGCAGGTCCATTCGACTTACTTTTTAGATGCTCCACCAATTTTCAAGCATTCCTCTAACGTCAATTCTTCTGGCTTCTTATCTTTTGGTATTTTGTGGTTTTTCTTTCCTATTAATATGTAGGGACCGTATTTGCCATTCAACACTTTCACTTTATCATTTTCTGGAAATGTTTTGAYTTCTTTTTTCTTGTCCGCGCTGCGTTTTTGCTCGATAATTTCGATTGCACGTTCTTTWGTAACTGAAGCYAATTCCTCTCCTCTTGGCACAGAGTAATATTTGTCATTATGTTTCACAAAAGGTCCATAACGTCCAATGCCTGTAGTCATTTCCTTGCCTTCGTATTCACCCAAGGGCTTCGGAGTTTTTTCTTTAATAAGTTCGATAGTCTTTTCTTTGGTAATAGACATTGGGTCGTCCTCTTTTTTCAGGGAAAAGAATTTTTCTTTATATTTYGCATAGGGTCCATACCTTCCAACGCCTATGATAATCTCATCGCCTTCATACTCGCCCAATGAGCGAGGAAGTTTGAACAAATCAAGTGCTTGTTCGAGTGTAATATCATTTAAACTCTGGCCTTTCATCAGCCCAGCAAAGCGTGGTTTTTCTTCATCTTCCACTTCACCAATTTGCGCAATAGGCCCATATTTCCCGATTTTCACATAAATGTTTTTTCCTGTTGCCGGGTCAACACCAAGCAGCCGCTCACCTTTTGCTTTTTCACTGGTTTCCTTAGTGATTTCAACTTTTTTGTGAAAAGGGCTGTAGAAATTCTTAATCATCTCGTTCCACGGCTTCTCACCGCGCGAAATCGCGTCAAATTCTTCTTCTACGCTTGCTGTGAACCCATAATCGAGAACATCAGGAAAATGCTCCACAAGAAAATCATTCACAATTAAGCCGATATCTGTCGGAGCCAATTTTCCTTTTTCAAATCCGAATTTTTCTTTTTCTTTTCTTTCGGAAATACTGCCTGAAGCCAGCAAAACAATTTCAATATCACGTTCTTGCGCTTCTACATTCCGTTTTTCCACATATTCCCTTTTTTGAATAGTGGAAATGGTGGGTGCATAGGTGGAAGGCCGCCCGATGCCTAACTGCTCCATTTTGCGTACCAACTGCGCTTCTGAAAAACGGTATGGTGGTTTTGAAAATTTCTGGGTGGCGTTTATTTCATTATTCAACAATACAGCATCTTCGCTTAACGGGGGCAAAATGCCGCCTTTGTTTTCATCTTCATCTTCCTCAATACTTTCCATGTAAACTTTCAAGAAGCCGTCAAATTTAATGACCTCTCCCGTTGCGATAAATTCTTCAGTCGCAGTAGAAACACTAATGTTTACAAGAGTTTTCTCCAATTCTGCATTGGCCATTTGCGAAGCGATGGTTCGCTTCCAAATTAAGTCGTAAAGTTTGTTTTCGCGGTCATCTACAACTTGTGCAGCATCATTATTCAAATAGGTAGGGCGAATGGCTTCATGTGCTTCCTGCGCACCTTTTGCTTTGGTCACGTAATTTCTTGGATTGGCATATTGCGAACCATAGCGGTTAATAACCTCATCCTTTGCCGCACCAATCGCCATGTTCGAAAGGTTTACAGAATCGGTTCGCATATAGGTGATTTTTCCTGCTTCATAAAGATTTTGCGCCACTCGCATTGTTTGCAGCACTGAAAAACCGAGTTTGCGGCTGGCTTCCTGCTGCAAAGTGGAAGTGGTAAACGGAGCAGCAGGAGAGCGCGTAGCGGGCTTTTTCTCCACACTTTTCACAGTAAAAGATGCGGCTTTCAGTTTTTGAAGAAATGCGACCGCCTCTTCCTTTGCAGAAAATTTCTTAGGAATTTCTGCTTTAAAAAGCGTTTCTTCTTTTCCTTTTTCAGCATTATAAAATTGCGCAACAACCTTGTAACCGGAAGTGACGTTGAAGTTCTGAATTTCTCGCTCGCGTTCCACAATGAGCCGCACTGCCACCGACTGCACACGCCCTGCAGAAAGCGCTGGTTTTACTTTTTTCCATAAAATTGGCGAAACTTCAAACCCAACCAAACGATCGAGCACTCTGCGTGCCTGCTGCGCATCTACTAATTTCTTATCAATTGTCCGCGGATTTTCAATAGCATTCAGGATGGCGCTTTTGGTGATTTCATGAAAAACAATACGCTTAGTTTTAGCTTCATCCAATTTCAGCGCTTCGCTCAAATGCCACGAAATAGCCTCTCCTTCTCGGTCTTCATCCGTAGCCAACCAAACCAATTCCGCTTTTTTTGCCAATTTCTTCAGTTCATCGAGAATTTTTTTCTTATCAGAAGGGACTTCATAAGTAGGAGCGAAATTATTTTCCACATCTACGGACATGTCCTTCTCCTTCAAATCCCGAATATGCCCATAGCACGATTTAACAATAAAATCACTTCCAAGAAATCTCTCAATGGTTTTGGCTTTGGCGGGGGACTCTACTATCACTAGATTTTTCGGCATAGTATAGTTGTTTCCTAATTAATTCAGACACTGAAAGAGGAAACTTCAGCATGCAAAGAAAATGAAATGAAATTCTATTTTCCAAAAATCTTTGGACTGAAAATTAACTATCTGGGAATTAAACATAGTTTAAAAAAGTTGAAAATAGTTTTTGAAAGACGCTGACATTTTGACACCGTATTTGAATTTAATTACCTTTGCGCCCGACTTTTTGTGCACTATGCAACTTGAAACTGAAAAAATAATAGACGAATCAAAACAGGGTGAAGCTACTTTGATAACCCACTCCGAAACAAAAAACAGACGCAAGCTCTACTTGGAAAGCTATGGCTGCCAAATGAACTTTTCTGACAGTGAGATTGTGGCTTCTATTCTTGCAAAAGACGGATTTGCTACTACAAGAAATGTAGATGAAGCAGATGTAGTGCTGCTCAACACCTGCGCCATTCGTGAGAATGCCGAGCAGCGCGTGCGCAACCGCCTTTCACACTTCAAGTCAGTGAAATCCAAAAAACCTGGGCTGGTAGTAGGCATGCTGGGTTGCATGGCAGAGCGCCTGAAATCAAAATTATTGGAAGAAGAAAAACTCGTGGATTTGATTGCAGGCCCTGATGCCTACCGCGATTTGCCCAATCTTATAAAGGAAGTAGATGGCGGTCACAAAGCAGTAAATGTGCTGCTTTCGCGCGAAGAAACCTACGCTGACATCAGCCCGGTTCGGCTTGACAACAAAGGTATTTCGGCCTTCATTTCCATTATGCGCGGATGCGACAATATGTGTTCTTTTTGTGTGGTACCCTTCACTCGTGGACGCGAACGCAGCCGCAACCCTGAAAGCATTGTCAATGAAGCAAAAGAGCTTTTTGAAAAGGGATATAGAGAGGTGACGCTACTGGGGCAAAATGTGGATTCATATAATTGGAAATCAGAAATAAATTTTGCTCAACTGCTGAAAATGGTCGCTCAAGTCCACCCTGACTTGCGGGTGCGTTTTTCCACTTCTCACCCCAAAGACATGACAGATGAAGTGTTATACACAATGGCTAAATACGAGAACATCTGCAATTATATTCATCTTCCCGTACAATCTGGAAATTCTGAAATTCTGAAAAAAATGAATMGYGGYTACACCCGCGAATGGTATCTCGAAAGAATCAGAGCGATTYRYAAAATCATTCCCGACTGCGGCATCTCYACCGATGTGATTGCAGGCTTCTGYAGTGAAACCGAAGTGCAGCACCAAGAAACGTTGAGCTTAATGGARRCYGTGAAATACGATTTTGCTTACATGTTTATGTATTCTGAAAGGCCRAAAACACTTGCYGAAAGAAAATACGAAGACGATGTGTCCGAAAAAGTGAAGAAAAAACGACTAAACGAAATCATCGCCTTGCAGCAACAACATTCACTGGAAAGCAACAAGAAAGCAGTTGGCAAAGTTCACAAGGTTTTAATTGAAGGATTTTCAAAACGCTCGGATGATCATCTCTGCGGAAGGAATACACAAAACATAATGATCGTTTTCCCGAAAGGAACCCACAAAAAAGGCGAATATGTGAATGTGGAAGTGCATGACTGCACAGCTGCAACATTATTGGGAGAAGCAATTTCATAAAATGACCCCTCAGCAACTAAAACAACGCTTCGGCATCATAGGCAACTCGCCCCTACTCGACCGTGCCATTAACACCGCCATACAAGTTGCACCAACCGACCTATCGGTTTTGGTCACAGGCGAAAGCGGAACAGGCAAAGAAGTTTTTCCGCAAATCATTCACTACTTGAGTCATCGCAAGCATGGCGAGCAAATTGCCGTGAACTGCGGAGCAATTCCAGAAGGCACTATCGATTCCGAACTTTTCGGGCATGAAAAGGGTTCCTTCACAGGTGCACATGCCGCCCGCAGCGGATACTTCGAAGTGGCTGATGGCGGCACCATCTTTTTGGATGAAGTCGCAGAATTACCGTTGCAAACACAAGTGCGATTGCTGCGTGTTTTGGAAACGGGCGAATTCATCAAAGTCGGTTCCTCAAAAGCGCAAAAAACCGATGTGCGGGTTGTTGCCGCCACCAATATGGATGTGCAGGAAGCCATCAGCCGCGGCAAATTCAGGGAAGATTTGTATTACCGGCTGAACACGGTGCCAATCAATATTCCTTCTTTGCGCGAAAGAAAAGAAGACATCCACCTGATTTTCAGAAAATTCGCAGCCGATTTTGCTGATAAATACCGTATGCCACCTATACGCCTTGATGAAGGAGCAAAACAAGTGTTATCAAATTACCGCTGGCCAGGCAATGTACGCGAGTTAAAAAACATCACCGAGCAGGTTTCGGTGCTCGAAAGGGAGCATGACATTTCGCAGGAAACTCTCATCAAATACCTGCCGGATTACCATCCCAATAAACTGCCTGTTTTATTTCGAGATGCGCAACAAACAAATGATGTTACCGAGCGCGAAATTCTTTATAAAGTGCTTTTCGACATGAAAAAAGACATGCACGAATTGAAAAAAATTGTGGCGGAAATCATGCAAAGCGGAGGCAGTTTACAAGACGAAAATGCCCAAATAGTTCAGAAACTATATGATGATGTTAAGGGAGAAAATACCTCGATGCAAATTCATTCAAGCGAAAATCAGCCAAGTTTTGCATCCCCAGAATCAACAGGACAGTTTCATGAACACGCAGAAGTGGTGGAAGAATCCCTTTCATTGGAAGACAAAGAGATCGAGCTAATTAAAAAAGCATTGGAAAAACACCGAGGTAAGCGCAAGTATGCAGCGCAAGAATTGGGCATTTCGGAACGTACGCTTTACCGAAAAATTAAAGAGTATAATTTGAAATAGGTATAATTATTGTGTATTCACAACTTATGATTCGAGCTTTCTTTTTTTGTTTATTATTAATAGGCTCCCAAAGCTGTAAAGTAAATTATTCTTTCACGGGCGCATCCATACCTCCTGATGTCAAAACCGTTTCTGTAAGTTATTTCCCCAATTACGCCCCGCTTGCGCAACCTACTTTAAGCCAAACATTCACCGAAGCATTACGAGATATTTTGCTCCGGCAAACACCGCTTTCTTTGGTTGAAGGGGGGGGTGATTTGCATTTCGAAGGAGAAATAAGAAATTACCTAACTTCTCCTGTTGCGGTACAGGGCAATGAAACTGCAGCACGCAACCGCCTCACAATCACGGTAAAGGTGCGATATGTCAACACCAAAGACGAAAATCAGAATTTCGAGCAATCCTTTTCACGGTTTGCAGATTATGATGGCGGCACAGCACTATCAGAAGTTGAGGAAGATTTAATTAAAGAAGTCAATGACCAATTGGTTCAGGATATTTTTAATCGCGCACTCAGCAATTGGTAAGTACAATTTACGATTTTGAATACGGATATTTTCATAGATTGCATTAATTCATTGCATTCGTTAGATAATGAAAGTTTACCATTGCTGGAAAATTTGCTTGTCGAATTTCCCTATTGCCAAACCACCCATTTGCTTTACACCAAAAATCTTCATAATCAAAAACACATCCGTTACAACACGCAATTGAAAGTTGCCGCCACTTATGCCGCTGACAGAAAGACGCTCTACCGGCTCATCATGCAGCCAGTAGTTTCAGAGATAATCGAGCAGATTGAAAAGGAAACCGCTGAGTTTATTTCGCCTTCCGAGCTTGCAGATAAACCCGCTAAAAAAGATGGGATTTCACCGCTTGAGCAGGAAATTTTGAGAGCAGCTGTTTCGGCATCAATTGCCCGCGAAGCAGGAGTTTACTATGCAGAAAAAGAACCAAGTTCAGTTGAAAAAGAAGAACTTTCAAAAACCAAAATTTCTCAAAAAGACAAATACACCTTCAGCAATTGGATGAAAGTGCTCGGCTCGGAAAGCGTGAAGGCTAAGCCAAGCAAGCCTCCCATTGACGAATTGGTAGAAAAATTCCTCAAAGAAGAGCCGAAAATCTCATCAAAAGCCGAGTTTTTCTCACCATCGAATGTAGCCAAAATGAGCATCGTGGATGATGAGTCGTTTGTTACCGAAACGCTGGCTAAAATATATGAGCAACAAGGCAATTACGAGAAAGCCATTCGCGCGTACCAGCAACTCGCTTTGAAATATCCCAAAAAAAAGAATACCTTTGCAGCCCGAATTTTGCAACTTGAAAAAAAATTAAAGTAGGATGGGCGTTGTTATTTCAATTATAGTCATCATCATCTGCGCTTTGCTGATGGGCGTTATTTTAGTACAAAATTCAAAAGGCGGTGGGCTATCGGCCGGGTTTAGTTCTTCGAATCAGCTCATGGGCGTGAAGCGCACCACTGATTTTCTTGAAAAAGCAACATGGACGCTGGCTATTATTGTGCTTGTGCTCAGCGTGTTTTCAGCAGCAGTGGTGAGAAGAGATGCAGGACAAGATACAGAAATCGAATTGCAGGATTTAGCCAATAGCCAACCAACACAGGCGCCTGTCAATTTTGACCCCAACCAAGTGGTTGACCCTACCAAACAACCTGAGCAAACCCCTTGATTCAAAAGTGTCATGATGTCACATTAATTTTGGCAGTATTGATTTTGCTCAGATAAAAATCGGAAAAATTGTCTGTATTTTACCCATCAATTGAAAAAAAAGAGTTTTGGCACAAAATATGAGAAGCCCAAATCACTCAAAAAATTAATGTTTAACTTTAAATCTCAATAAAAAATGGAAGCAGTAGCAACAGGAGCGGCAGTAAAAATCAAGCCGCTGGCTGATCGGGTTATTATAGAGCCCGACGAAGCCGAAGAAACAACATCAGGCGGAATCATCATTCCCGATACCGCCAAAGAAAAACCCCAAAAGGGAATTGTAGTGGCCGCCGGCCCGGGTAAAAAAGACGAGCCGGTAACTTTAAAAGTAGGTGACAACGTGCTTTACGGAAAATACTCCGGCACCGAAATCGCTTATGAAAGCCGCGACCTACTCATTATGCGTGAATCTGATATTTACGCTGTTATCTAACAACAAGTTTAACAATTTAAAACACAAAAAAATGCCTAAACAAATCTTATTTGACATTGATGCGCGAGACACCCTCAAGAGAGGTGTTGACGCATTGGCCGATGCAGTTAAAGTAACCCTCGGCCCAAAAGGTCGCAACGTAATCATTGACAAAAAATTCGGTGCACCACAAGTAACCAAAGATGGTGTTACCGTTGCAAAAGAAGTAGAGATCAAAGATCCCATCGAAAACATGGGAGCTCAAATGCTTAAAGAAGTAGCTTCAAAAACTAACGATGATGCTGGTGACGGAACAACAACCGCTACGATTTTAGCACAATCTATTGTAGCAACAGGATTGAAAAACGTAGCAGCCGGAGCCAATCCGATGGATCTGAAAAGAGGAATCAACAAAGCGGTTCAGGTCGTTGTTGAATCACTTCAAAGTCAATCACGAGAAATAGGTGATGATTCAGACAAAATCAAGCAAATCGGAACTATTTCTTCCAACAATGATGAAACCATCGGTTCGCTTATCGCAGAAGCAATGGAAAAGGTAAAGAAAGAAGGAGTTATCACCGTAGAAGAAGCCAAGGGCACAGACACTTACGTTGATGTTGTTGAAGGTATGCAATTCGACCGCGGTTACCTCTCGCCTTACTTCGTAACCAATGCCGATAAAATGGAAACAGAATTGGAAACTCCTTATATTCTTATCCATGATAAGAAAATTTCCACAATGAAGGATTTGCTTCCTATTTTGGAAAAAACCGCACAATCAGGCAAGCCATTACTGCTTATTGCAGAAGATGTGGACGGTGAAGCGTTGGCTACTTTGGTAGTGAACAAACTACGCGGCTCGCTCAAAGTGGCTGCTGTTAAAGCCCCCGGCTTTGGCGACCGAAGAAAAGCCATGCTTGAAGACCTCGCCATTCTCACCGGAGGTACAGTAATTAGTGAAGAGCGCGGCTTCAAACTCGAAAATGCAGATGTTTCTTACCTCGGCCAAGCCGAAAAAATCACTATTGACAAAGACAACACTACTATTGTCAACGGTGCCGGCAAGAAAGAGGACATCACTGCACGAGTGAATCAAATCAAAGCGCAAATTGAATCCACCACTTCTGATTACGATAAAGAAAAATTGCAGGAGCGGCTGGCCAAACTTGCAGGCGGTGTGGCCGTTTGCTACGTGGGCGCTGCAACTGAAGTAGAAATGAAAGAAAAGAAAGACCGCGTAGACGATGCGTTGCACGCTACCCGAGCAGCCGTTGAAGAAGGCATTGTTGCAGGTGGTGGCGTGGCTTATATAAGAGCCATTGATGCACTGACTGACGTGCAAGGAGACAACGATGACCAATCCACAGGTATTGCTATCGTTAGAAGAGCGCTCGAAGAACCACTGCGCCAAATTGCAGAAAACGCTGGCATTGAGGGTTCAATTGTAGCTCAGAAAGTAAAGGAAGGCAAAGACGACTTCGGGTATAACGCTGCAAACGGCAATTACGAAACGCTCTACAAAGCAGGTGTGATTGACCCAACTAAGGTTACCCGCATCGCTTTAGAAAATGCGGCATCCATTGCTGGATTGCTGCTGACTACCGAATGTGTGCTTGCTGATGAGCCGGAAGAAATGCCCGCTATGCCTCCAATGGGTGGCGGTGGCGGAATGCCCGGAATGATGTAAGAGAAACTAGGTACTGAGTATTAAGAAAAACCTCTTCCCGACTAATTGGGAAGAGGTTTTTTTGTTTTTGTACAAATAATACTAATTTTCCATTCGTGAAAATTCAACTACTTAAAAAAATTCCTACTTATCTGAAATGGGTATTTGCCATTGCTTTTCTGCTTCGAACAATTTGGTTTATCGTTGTTTTCATAAAAAATCCAGAAGGTTTCTTTTTGTACGATTCGTGGGGGTATTTACGGCTTGCGGAAAACATTTATGAACATGGCATTTTCAGCCAAGGCACAGTAGAAAGCGGCACGCTTATACCAGACTTGCAACGCACACCTTTGTATCCCCTTTTCCTGCTCCTTTCATCTTATCTTTATCTTGGTGCCTACGGAGTAATTGCTCTTCAACTTATCCTGTCATCAGTTAGTTGCTGCATCGTTGCTTTTCTTGCCAAAACCATTTTTGGCAATGAGAAAATCGGGCTTCTTGCAGGAATACTTCTGGCACTTGATTTCCCATCCATCTATTTCGCCAATACAATATTGACAGAAACACTTTTCACATTTCTGTTTCTTTTAGCTATTTCGGATTTTGTTTTCTTCATAAAAAGACAAAAAAACAAATACCTGCTCGGCTGCGGAATTTGGCTTGGATTGGGAATTTTGTGCCGGCCTGCTGCTGCTTATTTTCCCGTTTTATTGATTCTGATTTTGCTTATGCTAAAACCAGTTAAAAACAATGCGGTAAGCATTGTCACCTTAATTGCTACCACATTACTAGTTGTATCTCCTTGGCTGGCAAGAAATTACTTTGTCTTCGGTTCATCCATACTGAGCAATGTAGGTGAAATCAATCTGTTGTTTCATACAACAGCTAGTATCCGTTCCATTGAGGAATCAAAATCTATGTTTGAAATTGAAGCTGAGTACAGGAAAATTTCGGAAGAGCAATACAATTGGCATAAACCGGAAGATGCCATTAGGTTTGCTGAATTTAGTCGAAAAGAGACAATAAGGGTAATTTCTGAGTACCCGGCAAGGTTTACAAAAAATTATGCCGGTTCTTTTATGTTTTTCTTTATCAAACCGCTTAGGAGTTATATTGACCAGCAACTAGGGCTTCAACATGGTTATGACCCCATTGCAAGCTTGACCGATGAACGGTATTCATCCCTTATAAAGAAAACGCTCGATAAATCCAGCCTCTTGACAGTTTGTATAGTTGCTTACCAAAGCGTGCATTTACTTCTCTTGCTTGGAGTTTCAACTCTTCTGATAATTAGAAATTTCCGTGAAAAAAATAAATGGATTTGGCTGTTCGGAGCTATTATCCTCTACTTTGCTGCTCTTTCAAGTATAACCGAAGTAGATGCACGAATGAGGGTACCGGTAGTTCCTTATTTAGCCATACTTGCAGCAATAGGATTGGCTAATTTTCCAAAAATATGGCTCATTAAAAAATGAAGAAAGTTCTTTACTTTAATTCATTTTAAATGCGATTTTGACTATTATTACAAATACAAAAAATTGCCATACCATCCATTGATAGACAGACTGAACGAAAACATGTTGAGGTTATGAACTTTGGAGAGAAAATACTTTCCATCACAAAAGGTGAAAATCATCCCCAATTATATGCTGCTAATAACCATTTGACTCCTGAAGGTGAACATTTATTAGCAGTTATCATGTTCGATTATATCCATGAAACTGCTTTGGTCAAAAACTAAGCAGAAGTAAAAAAGCGAAAACTGGAAAGTGTTATCAGATCAACATTTCCTTTACAAGGGATGAAACCACTTTTCCATCTGTTTGACCAGAGAGTTCCTTCATGGCTGCACCTATTACTTTTCCCATATCAGCCATAGAAGATGCCTTTGTTTCAGAGATGATTTTCGAAATGACTGCTTTGATTTCCTCCTCGCCTAGTTGCTCAGGAAGATATGCTTCAATAACTTTTGCTTGCCTCAATTCTACCCCTGCCAAATCATTTCTGTCCTGCGACTGGTAGATTTCAGCCGCTTCTTTGCGCTGCTTCACCTGCTTTTGCAATGCTTTTATTTCAGCCTCTGCTGAAATATTACCACCTGCCCCCTTTTCACTGGCAGCAAGCAAAAGAACTGATTTAATCGCACGCAGCGGTTCCAGTTTGTCTTTGTCTTTGGCCAACATGGCAGCCTTGATGTCTGACGTAATTTGGTCGAATAAACTCATGATGTTTAGCGGTACGGATTTCAAAGTTAACTTGAAACTACGACCCAAAGATTGATTCAATCTACATTATCGTGCAAAAAGGAATTGTTGTCTTTGAGGCCAATTTTCTTTTCGCCATTGGGATCTTCTTCTTCGGTCAGCGTAAATTTTGACACCTCCGATTCCGAAGAATGAGCCATATCATCCAGATCCACATTTCTACGCTTAAAAGCCGGCTCATTTTCAAGGTCGGAAAGACCGGAAGGCGCACGCAGTTTCATGCTCAATTCTTTCAAGCGGCTGATACGTTCGTTGGCCTTGCGCTGCTGTTCATCCGCACTGGCTGGCTCATCCCGATTCAATCGGGATGCCCCCTGAGAGATGTCATTTTCCAGCCTCGACTCGGCTGTTGACTTATTCCAATCCATTTCTTTAGCCTTTTCTTCCTTTTTCAAGAACGGTTCAAAAACATTGTCTTCAGACTTTTTTTCAGGCTCTTTTTTTGGTTCGGGTATTGATTTTGATGACAAGTCGAACTCAATGGTGCGCTGCTTGGTAAAGTCGAACACTGGTATTTCGTGTTTTTCTTCTTTGTTGCTTTCCGGAGCTTCATCTGACGAGGTTTCGTCCTCTTCATTTTGAGATTTTAAAAACGGAGCTTCTTCGTTTGCTTCATTGTTATTTTCAATCGAATCTTCTTCCTTCTTTTCATCCAGTGGTTTAGTTAAATTGGTGGGTACTTCATCTTCGAGATTCACCACTTTTTTCTTTGGAGTTCTTGCAATTTCGTGCCCAGTATCAAGATTGTGGTTGAATCCTGTGGCAATGATTGTTACGCTAATTTTTTCGCCCAACGATTCGTCCAGTCCGTGCCCCCAAATTACATCAGCAGTAGAACCCGCCTCCTCCTGTATGTAATCAGTGATTTCGGTCACTTCATCCATCTGGATTTCCTGGCTACCATAAGTAATGTTCAACAACACATAGCGTGCACCTTCAATGTTGTTGTCATTCAATAATGGCGATGCCAACGCCTGCTGCACAGCTTTGATAGAACGCTCTTCGCCTTCCGAAGTAGCAGAACCCATAATCGCCACACCACTGTCGGTCATCACGGTACGCACGTCTTCAAAATCGACATTGATAGCTCCTGTAACGGTGATAATTTCGGCAATACCTTTAGCGGCTGTGGCGAGCACATCATCGGCTTGAGCAAACGCTTCGGAGAGGTTCAGGTTGCCGTACATCTCACGCAAACGGTCGTTGCAGATGATGAGCAGTGTGTCCACATTTTCGCGTAAATCTTCGATGCCGATTTCTGCCTGATGTCGCCTTTTTTTGCCCTCAAACATGAAGGGAACTGTAACGATTCCGACTGTGAGGATACCCATTTCCTTGGCTATTTTGGCAATTACCGGAGCGCCTCCGGTACCTGTTCCTCCACCCATCCCAGCAGTAATGAATACCATTTTGGTGTTTTTCTCAAGAATATCACGGATTTCGTCAATATTCTCAATAGCGGCATTTTTGCCTACTTCAGGTAACGAACCCGCACCGCGCCCTTCGGTCAAACTTGCGCCAAATTGAATTTTTGTGGGTATCGGGCTGAGGTCAAGCGCTTGTTGATCTGTATTGCAAATCACAAAATCAACGCCTTTTATGCCCTGCTGGTACATGTGGTTGACGGCATTGCCTCCGCCACCGCCTACGCCAATCACCTTGATGATGGATGTTTGGTCTTTGGGTAAATCGAATTTCATAACCAAATTTTTTGGATGGATTTTATTAATGTAAAAGTGCTGTTTTTTGTTTGCGCATCGTAATTCACAACACACAACTTGCCAACGAGTATGTGTTAATTACTGCTCACCTTCTTCTTCGAACCACTCCTTTGTTTTGCCCAAAATCTTGTCAAACAAACTCAGCTTTGTCTTTTTTGATTGCATCGTTCCGTAACTCTCTTTCGCTTGCTCTTTTTCACGATTTTCAATTCCTTTGATGACCAGACCAACCCCCGTGGCATACATCGGACTGGTAACTTCATCAGCGCCTTTGGCCAAGTGCTCGGTGGGGTAACCGATACGCGTGTCCATTCCGGTAACGTACTCGAACAATTGGGCAATATGTTTCAATTGCGATCCACCCCCTGTTACTACAATGCCCGCAATTAATTTTTTCTCAAAGCCTGAGTTTTTGATTTCATAATAAATCTGCTCGATGATTTCTTCCATGCGCGCCTGAATGATATGGGCAAGATTTTTCACTGAAATCTCTTTTGGTTCCCTGCCTTTCAGCCCTGGGATTACCACAATTTCATTTTCTTGATTTTCACTCGCTAATGCGGAGCCAAATTTGATTTTCAACTGCTCTGCTTGCTTCCGTATGATGGTGCACCCTTCTTTTATATCTTCTGTGATCACGTTTCCACCAAAAGGAATCACAGCGGTATGACGGATAATTTTATCGTGAAAAATAGCGATGTCAGTCGTTCCACCCCCGATGTCAACAAGTGCCACACCAGCTTCTTTTTCTTCATCAGTCAAAACTGCTTCAGAAGATGCCAGCGGCTCAAGCGTAAGTTCAGCTGGCTCAAGCCCCGCTTTTCGCACGCATTTATAAATGTTTTTAGCAGCTGCAACCTGTCCGGTGATGATGTGGAAGTTAGCCTCGAGTCGAATACCTGCCATACCAATAGGATCTTTAATGCCTTGTTCATTGTCAACAATGTATTCTTGTGGCAGCACATCAATGATTTCTTCACCAGGAAGCATCACTAATCTGAACATATCTTCTCTCAGGGCATCCAAATCGGCTTGTGAAATTTCTTCATCAATATTGTTTCGCACCTTGATGCCTCTATGTTGCAGCGATTTGATGTGTTGACCGGCAATGCCAACATTAACCAGGTTGATTTCCACACCTGATTTGGCTTCAGCTTCTTCCACCGCTCTACGAATGGAATCTACTGTAGGGGTAATGTGCGACACCACCCCACGCGTAACTCCTACCGAATCAGCTTTTCCGATACCGAGGATCTCGATTTTGTTGTGCTCGGTTTTGCGTCCCACCAACGCTGCAATTTTGGTGGTACCAACATCAAGCCCTACAATAATGTTATTTTGTTCTTCCATCGTTATCTTTTTTTACAAACGATTTGATTTTTGTATTTTAAATTGATGACTGAATACTCATTCCAACCTGTTTTACTCAGTCCTTTCTCATAAAAAATCATCAATTTCTCAAATTTTTCTTCCACATTTTCAACACTGCCTAATACAATTGTATGATTTCCTACACGGGGAATCAATTCAATATCTTGATTTTCAGCAATGTAAATCTGGTTTATTTGTGCTTTCCAAAATTCGCTTTGGCGTAGAAAATTAGCTAGTAAATAAATATCCATCAGCACACTTCCCTTCAAGTTTTCAACACCTTGCTTGTGATTTCCGATGAATGGCTCAAAAATATAGCCATTGGCAACGGGCACGCGGGCGGTATATTTATGTGAAAGGGGCATCAATCGGCCTTGTTCGTCAAGGTAGTAGTCATCACCGTTTTTGCTGAAAATACGTACAATGGGTTTTCGCTGGGTTATGTTAGCGTTGAGTTGGCCGTCAATAGTTGCAAAAACGTCTGCGTTTTTTACTGAGGATGAGTTGTTTAGCATGCGCTCGATATTGGGAATATCAATGTCGCACAGGTATTGCCCCGTTTTATAACCCTGATTTCGGAAAAGTTCTTTGATATCTTCCTCCAAAACGAAATAATGGCCCTCTGAGTAGTCAATGTTTACCTTCAGGCCCTTGCAGCGGATTTCCTTTTTGGAAGCATCAACAAAACCGAGCACAATAAATAACCCGCCAATAGCGAGAACCCAAAGTGATATGGTTAGAATTGTTTTCAAATTTTAAGTTTGTTTTTTATTGGCTCCACCAGCTTATCAATATCGCCTGCGCCAAGTGTTAGCAAAATTTGCAAATTCTTCTTTCCGATTTGAGTGAGTAGTTCGTCTTTTGTTAACAGTACTTTGTTTTTCAAATTGATTTTTTCCAATAACATTTTGGAGTTGACGCCTTCGATCGGTTCTTCGCGTGCAGGATATATTTCGAGCAAAAGCAGCTCATCCAACAGTTCCAAACTGCTGGCAAACTCATCTGCAAAATCGCGCGTGCGCGTGAAAAGATGCGGTTGAAAAATACCTGTGATTTTCTTGCCGGGATACAGCTCCCGCGCTGCACTGATGGCAGCTTTTAATTCTGTAGGATGGTGGGCATAATCATCAATAAACACCAATTTTTCAGTTTTGACGATGTGCTCAAAACGCCTTTTGATGCCCTGAAATGTTTCCAGCGATTTTTTGATTTTGTCTGCATCAATTTTCAGTCGGTCGGCAACAGCGATGGCAGCCACCGTGTTTTCTACATTGTGTCTGCCCGGCAAGGAAATATTAATGTTTTCGATTTTAGACGTTGGAGTTTGCACATCAAAAACAAAATTTCCGTTTTTTACAGTAATGTTTTGGGCAGAATAATCAGCAACTTCATTGATGGAATAAGTGAACGATTTTACTTTAAAACCGTTTAATGGAAGCTCCTGTTTGTAAATCAAAATTCCTGCTTCTTTTACCTGTTTGGCAAAAAGGCTAAACGTTTCTTTTATTTGATTTTCATTGCCGTAAATATCCAAATGATCTGCGTCCATTGAGGTGATAACAGCTATGTCAGGGTGCAGTTGCAAAAACGAACGGTCGTATTCATCGGCTTCAACAACCATCTTGGTTGTCCCAGTATATCGGGACTGGTTGCTGGAGTCTGGCAAAATAAAATTTGAATCGTAATTTTTCATTATTCCACCCACAAAGGCAGTACAATCTATACTCGAATATTTCAAAATATGAGCAACCATGGCTGATATTGTTGTTTTTCCATGTGTTCCGGCTACGGCTACGGTAAAATGGCTTTTGACAACCATTCCCAAAACTTCCGCGCGCTTTTTTATTTGGAAATTATTTTCCCTGTAAAAAATTAATTCACTGTGCGATTTTGGAACGGCCGGGGTGTAAACAACTAAGTTTACATCTTTCGGAATTAAATCCAGGTTCTCTATAAAATGGATGTCTATTCCTTCTTTTTGTAATTGCTTAGTGAGTACCGTTTCTGTTCGGTCGTAGCCGCTTACACGTTTTCCCATTGCTTTGAAATACCTCGCCAACGCAGACATTCCTATACCACCAATGCCGATGAAGTAAACAGAGTTGATCGTTTCGTGTTTCAATGTTTTATCAGTTTTAAAACTTCATTTGCAATTAATTCAGCTGCACCACTATAAGCCAGCCCAGCAATATTCCGCTCAAGTTTTTCCCTTTCTCCATCATTATTCATCAACTCAATAACCTTTTTCCCTAACTGTTCTGTCGCTTCGCTATCTTTGAGCAAAACGGCTGCATTATGGTTCACCAATGCCATTGCATTTTTAGTTTGATGGTCTTCGGAAACATTGGGTGAGGGCACTAAAATGGTCGCCTTATTGGCAAGGCATAATTCCGAAACTGAGATGGCTCCTGCACGTGAAACTACCAAGTCGGCCACAGCATAGGCGTAGTCCATTTTGGAAATAAAGGCAAAAACTCCCCCCTGCTCCAAAAAAAAAGGGTTGGATTTAAATACTTGCTCTGCTTGCTCGAAATACATTTTTCCTGTTTGCCAAATGAGTTGGATATTATTTTCGGAAAGTAATTGCAAACTTTTATGAATACTTTCGTTGATAATGCGCGCACCCAAACTGCCACCAATAACGAGCAACGTTTTCTTATTGGGCGAAAGATTAAAATGTTCCAACCCCCTTTCCCGCTTGCCTTCCAATTTTGCAATATCCTGACGCACTGGATTTCCTGTAAGAATTATTTTTTCTTTTGGAAAAAAGCGTTCCATTCCTTCGTAGGCAACACAAATCTTGTCCGCTTTTTTCCCAAGCAATTTATTAGTAATACCAGCATAAGAGTTTTGTTCCTGTATCAACGTTGGTACACCATTGCTGGCAGCCACATGCACCATCGGGCCGCTGGCATAGCCACCAACACCCACTACCACTTCGGGTTTGAACTTCTTCAATATTTGCTTTGCCTTGAGCAAACTTCCGAGCAATTTAAACGGGAAACTTAAATTTTTTAATGTCAATCGCCTTTGAAACCCGCTGATGTTTAAACCTTCAATTTTGTATCCTGCTGCTGGCACTTTTTCCATTTCCATTCGTCCTTTCGCCCCAACAAACAAAATTTCAGCCCCTTCTGCTTTTTTTTTTAACGCATTGGCAATGGCAATGGCAGGAAAGATATGCCCGCCCGTTCCACCACCGCTGATGATTACTTTAAGCGGTAGCATATTGATTTCCTTTTATTTTAATACCATTCTCGACCTCCACACTCACACTTAAAATAATTCCAATTGCCAAGCACGTAAACCATATAGATGTACCACCCATACTCACCATTGGCAACGGCTGCCCAGTTACAGGAAGTAAATTCACCGCTACGGCCATATTTATCATCGCTTGAAAAACCAAGCTGAAACTGATACCAATCGCCAGCAACGCCCCAAATGTTTTTGGAGATTTAATGACAATTCGGATTGACCTGTATAATAATATAAGGTATAAGAGCACTACGCCAAAACCTCCAATCAGCCCATACTCTTCAATGACGATGGCATAAATAAAATCGGAATAAGGATGCGGCAAAAAGTTGCGCTGGGTACTTTTACCTGGCCCTTTTCCTGCGATGCCTCCTGTTGCAATGGCAATTTTAGACTGCTCTACCTGATAGTTGCTTTTACTGTCATTTCTCTGAAAATTTTCAATGCGATTAACCCATGTCTCAGCTCTGGGAAACATATTGGGGAAAATTGTAGCCAGCCCAAGCACCAAAGCAATTCCTGCAATGCCGATGCCAATTAATGAAATAATATGCTTCAAGCTGATTCTTCCAATGAACATCAACACGATGCAGGATGCAAACAAGGCAGCGGCTGTTGAAAAATTGGCTGGCAAAATCAATGCACAGACAATTAAAACCGGGATGACAACAGGCAAAAACGCTCTTTTAAAATCCTTGATTTCATCCTGTCTCAAAGAAAGCATACGAGCTATATACATGATGAGCGCGAGTTTTGCCAAATCAGACGTCTGAAACGTTTGGTTGATGACAGGAATAACCAGCCAACGGCTCGCTTCGTTGATGTTGGCACCAATGATTAGTGTTAATATTAATAAAGGAATGGAAATGTACAGCGCCAATTGCGAAATACGCGAAAAGTAGGTGTACTTGACTCGGTGGATAGCATAAATGATGCCGATTCCAACGATGACAAACATCGAGTGGCGGAATAGATAATAAAGTGTATTGCCCTCGTGGTGACGATAGGCGAGCGTAACGATGGAGCTATAAACCACCAACAGCGACAGAATTGCCAGCAGCAGCACCACGAACCAGATGGCTTTGTCTCCTTTGATATGATTGTATATTGTATTCAAGTGTTTAGATGCGTATGTTATTATGTCATTCTGTGCAGAGCGAAAAATCTCAGATAATTCACTTCGTTCAGTATGACAGATTGTTTACTTATAAAATAGCTTGTCAACTGCCTTTCTAAACTGCTGCCCCCTATCTTTATAATTCTGAAACAAATCAAAGCTAGAGCAGGCAGGCGAAAACAACACCAAATCGCCATCTTTAGCAATACACTCGGCAGCCTCAACAGCGTCTTCCATCGTTTCAGCATCTGAAATCAATTCGCGATCAAACACCAGTGTACCAAGCAGTTTTTCCGATTTCCCTCCAAGGCAAATAATGGATTTAACTCGGTTTTCCACCAATTCGGAAAACAGCGAGTAATCCTGCTCGTTTTCTGAAACACCCACAATCCAAATCACGGGCTTTGCCATAAATTCCAGCGAGTACCAAGTGGAATTAAAATCCGTTGCTTTACTGTCGTTGATGTATTCCACACCATTTACTTCGGCAACGAATTCCAACCGGTGCTCGATGTTACCAAATTCGGCAACACTGCTTTCTCTTGCCTTTAAAAGCTGGCTTTCCAGCGTTCTTACCCGCGCGTTTTGCGCTTCAGCAGACGCGGCAGCAATTTGTGTTGTTGTAGTTTTTTCCATTATTGTTTTTGTTTTAATTGAACATTATTTTATTGAAATTATTTTCATCATTTGAAACTCAAAACCATTTACCTACACAACTTATTATAAGGCACGCACTGCTTCCTTAAACTGCCTACCCCGATCTTCGTAATTTTCAAACAAATCGAAACTGGCACAGGCGGGCGATAGCAGCACAGCATCACCTTTTTTCCCCAGCCGGTAAGCATAAGCCACCGCTTCCCGAGCAGAAGTCGTTTCCACTATCGTTTCCACTTTACCGTCAAATGCTTCAATGATTTTGGCGTTATCCTTCCCAAGGCAAACAATGGCTTTTACCTTCTGCTTCACCACTTCATCAAGCATTGAATAATCGTTCCCTTTGTCCTGTCCACCAGCAATCCAGATGACAGGCTTTCGCATGCTTTCCAGCGCCCACCAAGCCGAATTGATGTTGGTGGCCTTGCTGTCGTTGATGAACTCGATGCCATAAACTTTGGCAGCAAATTCCATACGATGCTCAATGCCCATAAAATCAGACATGCATTCACGGATGGTTTCTTTTCGCAGGTCAAACAGGCGTCCAACGATGCCTGCGGCCATCGTGTTGTACAAATTGTGGCGCCCTTGCAGAGCTAATTCATGTATTGACATAGCAAATGGTTTTGTGTCCCCTGATTTATCGGTGGACTGGTTTATATTAATAATTAATTGTTCGTTTTTTACAAAAGCCCCCTCGTCCAATTCTTGCTGAATGGAAAAGGGGATGTTTTTTGATTTTAAATTCCTTGTTTCAATTTCTTTTCGAATGATTTCGTCATCAACACAATAGATGAAAAAATTATCTTCTGTTTGATTTTGTGTTATCCTGAATTTAGAATTCATGTAGTTCCTCATCTCATTATCGTATCGGTCCAAATGGTCAGGCGTGATGTTAAGCAAGATGGCGATATCGGCTTTGAAATCGCACATTCCATCCAACTGAAAACTGCTTAACTCTAAAACATAAGCTTTAAGCTCATCACCTTCTTCTGCAACCTGCATTGCCAAGCTATCGCCAATATTTCCAGCCATCCTAACATTTATTCCTGCTTTTTTCAAGATGTGGTAAGTAAGCGAAGTAGTGGTCGTTTTCCCATTGCTGCCCGTAATGCAAATCATTTTTGCATTTGTGTATCTTCCCGCAAACTCAATCTCTGAAATCACTGGAATTTCTTTTGCTCTGAGTTTTTGCACAATTTCAGCCTTGTCAGGAATTCCAGGGCTTTTGATCACTTCATCGGCATTCAGAATCAAATCATCGGAATGCTTTTCTTCTTCAAAATCAATCTCAAAATGTGAAAGAACTTTTTTGTATTTTTTTTTAATCTTTCCGCTGTCAGAAACAAATACTTCAAATCCCTTTTTCTTTGCCAAAACAGCCGCTCCTGCTCCGCTTTCACCTGCACCTAAAACAACTACACGTCCCATTGCAATTCATTCATTATCTAAGTTTCAAAGTCACAATACTCAATACCGCGAGCATCATACCCACAATCCAAAAACGGCTCACAATTTTGCTTTCATGATAACCCGCCTTCTGATAATGATGATGTAAGGGCGACATCAGAAAAATCCTCCTTCCTTCGCCAAATTTTTTCTTCGTGTATTTGAACCATCCCACCTGCAGCATCACCGAAAGGTTTTCGATTAAAAAAATGCCGCAAAAAATAGGGATGAGCAATTCTTTGCGGACGATGATAGCAAGGGCCCCGATGATGCCGCCAATGGCGAGCGACCCCGTATCACCCATAAAGACCTGTGCAGGGTAGGCGTTGTACCACAAAAAGCCAATGCATGCACCAATGAAGGCCGCCACGAAAACGGTCAGTTCCCCAATGTGTGGAATGTACATGATGTTGAGGTAGTCGGAAAAAATCAAGTTTCCCGAAACGTAAATGAACACACCTAAAGTTGCAATGATGATGGCGGAACTGCCAGCCGCAAGCCCGTCCAGTCCATCGGTCATATTAGCACCATTGGACACTGCCGTAATGATAAAAATGACCACAATGATATAGAGCACCCACGTGTATTTTCGCCAGTTTTCGCTGATGAGTGCCAGCAAAGACGAATAATTGAACTCATTGTTTTTCACAAAAGGGATCGTGGTATTGGGCAATTTTCTGTCCAGCATATAGTGCGTTTCGCCCGATGTGTCTTTTATCTCGGTAACTTTGGACGGGTCAACTTTTGCTACCACTTCTTCAGGAATTTCTACTTTGGTTTTTATCTCAGGATGGAAATAAACCGTAGCGCCCACTACCAACCCAATGCCCACTTGCCCGATGATTTTGAACTTACCTGCCAATCCTTTCTTATTTTTCCTGAATACCTTTATATAATCGTCCAAAAAGCCGATAAAACCGAGCCACACCGTTGCCACCAACATCAATATGACATAAATGTTTTCCAGTTTAGCAAAAAGTAGTGTTGGGATGAGAATACTCGCCAGAATAATTAGCCCACCCATTGTAGGGGTACCTTGTTTTTCAGCTTGTCCTTCCAGGCCCAAATCGCGAATGGTTTCACCCACTTGTTTCCTGCGCAGCAACTCAATCAACCTTTTCCCAAAAACCATTGAAATGAGCAACGAAATCAGCACGGCCATTGCCGCGCGAAAGGTGAGATATTCCATCACGCCTACACCGGGCCAATCCAATTCATTCAGGTATTTAAATAAGTAATAGAACATCAGCTATTGACTAATCCCAACATTTCATTTAAAATTTCCATATCATCAAACGGATGCTTCACCCCTTGTATTTCCTGATATTTCTCGTGCCCTTTGCCGGCCACTAAAATGATATCACTTTCTTCCGCCAACGAACACGCTACTTTGATGGCTTCTTTTCGATTGGTAATGGAAATAGTTTTCTTGAAATCGGCAGGAGGTACGCCTTTCTGCATCTCCTGTATGATTGTCTCGGGGTCTTCAGAACGCGGATTGTCGGATGTCAAAATCACCTTATCGCTGAATTCGCAGGCAATTTGCGCCATAAGCGGGCGCTTAGCGGTATCTCGGTCTCCACCGCACCCTACTAAAGTGATGACTTTTTCATTGCCTGTTCTGATTTCATTGATGGTTTTCAGCACATTTTTAAGTGCATCAGGGGTGTGGGCATAATCCACAATTCCCGTAACGCCTGCCCCGCTCTTTGCGGGATTGTTTTCCGTTTTGATGTGTTGAAACCTGCCCTCGACTGGCGAAAGGTTACTGATTGCGGTAAGAATGGACATCGGGTCTTCGCCCAGCAAGCTGGCAACCGCATAAACAGTCAGCACGTTGTAAGCGTTGAAGCTACCGATGAGTTTGGCCCAGACTTCGTTTCCACCAATGTTTAGCAATAATCCCGAAAACTGACTTTCAATGATTTTGCATTTGAAATCGGCATCAGTTTTCAGGGCAAGAGTTTTGGGTGATGCTTTGCTGTTTTGCAGCATCACTTTCCAGTGCGGATCGTCTTTATTGACCAATGCAAAAGCATTTGAATTCATTTCATCAAAAAATGATTTTTTTGCTTTGATATATTCATCAAAGGTTTTGTGGTAATCCAGATGATCGTGGGTGATGTTGGTGAAGACACCCCCAGCGAAATCCAACCCTGAAATCCGGTTTTGCGCCACTGCATGCGAACTCACTTCCATAAAACAATGGCTACACTTTTTCTCAACCATCTGCTGCAACAACCTGTTCAGTTGCAAGGGATCTGGCGTAGTGTGGGTAACTTCTACATCCACATTATCTATTTTATTTACTACCGTTGAAATAAGTCCTGCCTTATAACCTAAAGCTTTGAAAAGCCGGAAAAGCAGCGTTGCCACAGTAGTCTTTCCATTCGTTCCCGTAATGCCGATAAGTGCTAATTTTTCGGACGGATTGTCATAATAGTTGGTGGCAATACAACCCAATGCTTCACTGCTGTTTTTAACTTTTACATAGGTGATTTGCTCGTTGATGTTTCCGGGAAATTCTTCGCAGACAATCGCAACAGCYCCACTTTCAATRGCTTGGTCAATAAATTGATGACCGTCAACCTGTGTTCCGCAGACGGCAACGAAAAGATTGAACTTGTCCACCTTGCGGCTATCAAATTGTACATTGTCAATCGCYACATTGGTGGAACCCAYTACATCTTCAATGCCTGCTTTGTAGAGTATGTCTTTGAGCAATTTCATTATGATAACTCCAGAACTATTTTTTGCCCTTTTTGTACCGCACTTCCAGCAGTAACTGATTGTGATTTCACAGTTCCTTTTCCGCGAATTTTCACTTGCATTCCCATATTTTCAAGCAAATACACTGCATCCTGAACAGCCATTCCCGCTACATTCGGAATGGTATTCTGATAAATCTTCTTTGGCTTGATGTGCACTTTGTCGGCTTCTGTGATTGTAACCACCCAATCGCTTTCTGCACTTTGATCATTTAAGGGCATTTGCAAGTCCGCCAAAACTTTTTGCAAATCGCGCTTGTAACCATTTTTAGAATAAGGAATAGCTGTTGCCGATGCGAATTGCTGCGGCTGCAATTCATCGTGAATTTCAATACTTGTGGCGTAAACTTTATCCGCAACTTCCTTGAAAATAGGTCCCGCTACCAAGTTGCCATAATAGACATCTTTTGATGGCGCATTAACAACCACAATACAGGAATACTTAGGATTATCGGCAGGAAAATACCCCACAAAAGAAGCTTGATAGCTGATTTTCTTATCGTATTTGTAGCCGTAGTTAGCATTGGCAATTTGCGCAGTGCCCGTTTTTCCCGCCACCTTATAACTTGCTGCTTTCAAGTTTTGTGCCGTGCCGTTTTCCACCACACCTTCCAGCATTTTCTGTGCTTTGCTGATGGTTTCTTCCGAGCAAATGGCATCGTCAATTACTTCCGTATCAATTTTTTTTATTACATTTCGCTTGTCTCGGATTTCTTTGACAAACTTCGGCTTGACCATCTTTCCGTCATTCGCCACAGCATTGTAAAAAGTGAGAATTTGCAAGGGGGTGAGTTGCACTTCATAGCCAATGGACATCCAGGGAAGTGTAATGCCCGACCACAGCGTATCTTTCGCGTTTTTGATGTAGGGTTTTCCTTCGCCAGCGATTTCAATTCCAAGTGGCTTATTCAAATTCATTTTGTAAAGTCTGTCAACGAATTTTTGTGGATTGTCAGAATAGCTCTGCCATACAATTTTTGAAATACCCACATTTGAAGAGACTTCAAATGCACGTTTTACAGTAATTTTCCCAAACCCGCCCTTGTGTGAGTCACGCATTATTTCATCATAATATTGAGTAGTGCCATCTTCGGTGTCCACGCTGTCGTCTAAATCCACCAACCCATCTTCAATGGCTGCCATCAACGAGGCAAGCTTGAATGTAGAGCCCGGTTCGGTGCTTTCGCCAACTGCATAGTTGTAGTATTCATAGTAATCACCATCTTCATCTTTTTGCAAGTTGGCAATCGCTTTGATTTCACCCGTCTGTACTTCCATCAACACCACACAGCCATGATGCGCATCGTGTACTTGCAATTGTTTCAGCAAAGCATATTCCGCCACATCCTGAATATTAATGTCAATAGCAGTGTACAAATCGTTGCCGTCTTTGGGATCTATTTCGTTGGCGTCATTGATGGGCATCCACACCCCACCAGCAATTTTTTGCATCAGCCGTTTACCACTCACTCCTTTCAATTCTCTGCCGTAAGCACCTTCCAGCCCAACGGGCTGAATGCCGATGCGATCATACCCAATAGTGCGCGCTGCCAGTACGCGAAACGGACGCTGTCGTTTGTTTTGCTGTAAATAGATGAACCCTCCCTTGTATCGCCCCAATCGGAAAAGTGGAAAGTTTTTCATTTCTTTGAGTTGGTTAAAACGGACTTTTCTTTTAATGAGATGGAACCGATTACCGTCTTTTCGTGCTTTGAGCAACTCTCGCTTGTATTTTTCGGGGGATTTCTCTCTGAAAATGGCTGAAAGGCAAATCGCCAGCGAGTCCACATTTTCGTTGAACAACGCATCTGTCATTGCTTCGGTATTCAAATCCATCCGCACTTCGTAAATGGGGATGGATGTAGCAAGCAAGCTGCCATCAGCCGCATAAATGTTGCCGCGGGCGGCTTCTATGTTGTGGTAACGAGTGGTCAGGTTTTCAGCTTTGCTGCGCCATTTATCGCCTTCAACAAATTGGATGGTGACGGCTTTTGTAAGTATGGCAATTCCGAAAAGACAAACAATGAAGTAAACCAAGTAAATCCTCCAGAGTATGTCTTTTTTAGGGTCCAATGGTTGTTCAATCTTTGAATTTGTCTTTACTGACCACAATTTTCTTTGGCGGTTCGAGCGTTTCTTTCAGCCCGATGCCGCGGGCTTCGAGCATTTTGGCAACTTCTGATTGCTTGCTTTTGTACATTAAATCTGATTTGGTAGTGATGTATTCTGAGCGCAATTCCTTGAGTTCGTTATCCGCTTTGTTTAACCCACGCACTGTGGCTTCGGCATAATAACCATTGGCGATGTAAATGAGCGCTAGCAATGTGAGAAACAACAGGTACGGCAGGTGCTGCACGGTTTCTTCTTTGGTGAGGATGTTGCCGTTTAGCAGCCCAACGAGCCAGTTACCAAACGAACTTTTCTTTGTTGGTTCGGATGATGATTTCTTTTTCTTCGTTTTAAAAAGCTTAATCACAATTTTTCTGCAATTCTGAGTTTGGCGCTACGCGCACGGTTGTTTTTGTTGATTTCTTCTTCCGAAGGCACAATCACTTTTCTGCTAACAGGTGTGAACGGGCGAATAATATTCCCGTAAAAATCCTTTTTCACTTCGCCTTGAAAATTTCCCGTTTTAATGAAATTCTTTACCAGTCGGTCTTCCAGCGAATGGTAGGAAATGACTACCAGCCGCCCACCTTCAGTCAAAACCTCAACCGATTGATTGAGCAATTCTTTCAATGCTTCCAATTCGTTGTTGACTTCGATTCTTAATGCCTGAAACACTTGTGCGAGATATTTTTGAAGCCCTCCTCTAACTCTTCTCGAAGGATGGAGAGTTATGTTATTAGAAATTACTGTTTTCAATGCTCCTGTTGTTTTTATTTCGTTTTTTGCTCTTTCAGTAACGATGGCGTTTGCCAGCTTTTTCGCATTCTTCACTTCTCCATATTCTTTAAAAATCCTTAACAGTTCTTTTTCTGAATATTTGTTCACGACATCTTTTGCTGTCAGCTTGCTGTTCTTGTCCATCCGCATGTCCAGTTCCGCATCGCTGCGAATTGAGAACCCTCTTTCAGTTGTGTCAATCTGGTGTGATGACACACCCAAATCGGCCAACAAACCATTGAGCGGAAGCGCATTGTGCATTCTCAAAAAATTCTTCATATAACTGAAGTTTTGCCGAACAAAAACAAACCGTTCATCCACAATTTCTTTTGCATTTCCTTCAGCTGCTTCATCCTGATCGAAGCCAATCAGGCGGCCTTTTTCTCCCAGTTTTTTCAGAATTTCCTTTGAATGTCCTCCCCCGCCCAACGTTACATCTGCATATATCCCTTTTGGCTGGACGTTCAATCCCTCAATGCAATCTTGTAAAAGAACGGGTTGATGATAGCTCATTGCTTATCATCGTTACCAGTATCACCCATCACATCTTCCGCAAGCTTTCCAAATTCATCCGCATCAATGTCGGTGACTTCTCCATATTTATCTTTTGCCCAAATTTCAATGCGATTGGCGTAGGCAAAAAGCACGATATCCTTTTTTATTTCCGCAGACGATTTCAGATTTTTAGGCATCAAAATCCGACCTTGCCCGTCCAACTCTACCTGCGTTGCTCCATTGTGAAAGTCACGATAGAATTTTCTGTCTTTTGCTTTGAATAAATTGAGTTTGGAAAGTTTTGATGTCTCCACTTTCCATTCATTCATTGGGAACAGAACAAGGCAACCTTCAAACCCMCGGTTCACCACAAACTTCTCYTCAGCCGAAGGATCAAGCTGTTTTTTCAGCCCTGCAGGAAAAAGGAAACGCCCTTTTGCATCGAGYTTRCACACATATTCRCCTATGTAATTYGCCATCTACCYKCTAYTNAAATCGCGGTAAAGATATATCAACTTTTACCACTTTATACCATATATAACCACTATATTGAAAACTTATGAACGTTACACAATTTAATTTGTTACATTATCRAGCTGAATTAGCTTTAAATAAAGAGAAATYTAAAGTGGTAAATAGTGGTAATTATYTTTAAAATTCAAATRTTTTTTTAAACAAATGCCTGTTAAAACAGATTTTCAGTGGTTCTGAAGTTTTTACAAATTTGCCTACCTTTGGCCTTCCAACCGATGAAGGAATGCTGGAGGAAAACATCATCAAAGAAGGCCGGTACGAGTACATTGAGGAGGGTGAGGGGCCTGTCATTTTAGTCCTACATGGCTTGTTCGGCGCACTTAGTAACTTCAAGGACGTTTTAGAACATTTTTCGCAAAAATTTAAGGTCGTGATTCCGATATTACCGATTTACAAGTTGCCACTGCGTAAAACAGGCGTCAAAGCGCTTGGGAATTTTGTCAACGATTTTGTGAATTTCAGGCAATACGAAAAAGTAAATGTGCTCGGCAATTCTCTCGGGGGCCATCTCGCTTTGGTTTATGCCGCAGCTCACATCGAGAAAATCAATTCAATGATTTTAACAGGCAGTTCGGGGTTGTATGAGAACGCTTTTGGCGGTTCGTTTCCGCGCAGGGAAGACAAAGAATACCTTCGAAAAAAAATCGAAGTTACGTTTTACGACCCTGTTATGGCTWCTGATGAGTTAGTGGACGAATGCTACGAAGCCGTAAACAACCGCGAAAAAGTAATTAGGATATTRGCTATTGCCAAGTCYGCTATYAGGCACAATATGGCCGATGAACTGCCAGAAATGAACATCCCCACCTGTCTGATTTGGGGCAAAAATGACAATATAACCCCACCACACGTTGCCGAATTGTTCAAAAAATTACTGCCTGAAGCCGACCTTTTTTGGGTTGATAAATGCGGGCACGCTCCGATGATGGAGCGTCCACGGGAATTTAATGAATTAATGGACGGATGGTTAGGCAAGATTTACAGCTAAACCACAAAAACTCATCGCGGTATAATCAGGACAAATCCCAAATAAATTCATTTTTTTAATCTCATGCTTTTTTGTTTACTGTTTGAAATTTGAGATTTATTTGAATTTTAAAAATTAAGACTTTTTAGCAATGCTTATCAAATCAGCAAAGTTTATCATAAGCAATGTTAAAGCTGAAAATTGCCCAAAACCCATATTTCCTGAGTATGCTTTTATTGGTCGATCGAATGTGGGAAAATCATCGCTGATTAACTCGATTACCAACCGAAAAAAACTGGCCAAAACATCGCGCACACCCGGGAAGACGCAACTTATCAATCATTTTTTGATTAATGAACAGTGGTATTTGGTGGATTTACCCGGCTATGGTTATGCTAAAAGAGCAAAAACGGAGCGCAAAAAGTGGCAGCAATTTATTACCAATTATTTTTTGAAGCGCCAGAATATGCTCTGTGCTTTTGTATTGCTCGACTCACGTTTGTCCCCACAAAAAATTGATTTTGAATTTATGGAATGGCTTGGCGAAAATCGAATTCCCTTCAACATGGTTTTTACCAAAACTGACAAGCTCTCAAGCATTCAGCTCGATAAAAATCTTTCTGATTACACAAACAAAATGCTGGAAAAATGGGAATCGCTGCCTCCTGTTTTTAAAACATCGGCAGTGAATAAATTAGGTATAGAAGAAATTTTGGGGTTTATTGAAGAAACCAATCGGCTACCCCTACCTCATTAAAGTGAGGTAACTCTCATGGCCGTAATCGTTTCCTGGCGATAATGCCTTTAATGTGTAATAATAAGTGCCATCGGGCACATCGCGTCCTGCAGCATTTTTACCATCCCATTCAATTTTCGGAGCTACTGTTCGGAACAATTCCATTCCCCAACGGTTATACAATACAAACTCAAATTCGCCAACGCCAATAACCGGAAAGAAGAAGTAATCATTCATCCCATCACTATTGGGCGTAAAAATATTTGGGATAATGATATCTTCCGGAACTTCAACCATTCCATAAACTGTGTCCAAACAGCCATATTGGTCTTCTACTATGAGCATTACTTCATAAGTGCCAGGCTCGGCATAAGCATGTGTAGGGTGTTGTTCGTATGAAGTACCCTCATCGCCAAAATACCAATTCCAAATAGCAGCATTAATACTGGTATCAAGAAACGATACGACATCACCAAAATAGCCACCATTTGCAGTATCAAATCCTGCAACAACCATCGCGTAAGTATTGACAAGGTAAGCAGATGATACATATGATTTGCAGCCGTTTATAATTTCTGAAACGGTAACCGTGCCACTGCTATCACCCCAATCCACAATGATTTGGTCAGTACTGTCGCCCGAAATGATAATTACGCTTGGCGGAACATTCCAAACATAAGTTGATGTGGAATCCGTTCCAAAAGCAGTGTAAACCAGCCCTTCGGTATCCGAGCAAAGCGCGTCTGTTCCGGTTATTAAAGGCGCAGGCGGGGTCATCACAGCCAACGCAAAAGGCACCTTACTGAAATCACTCCACCCAAGCGATACCAAGGCATCATATAACCCATTTGAAGACGTCACCGGTCCCATATTATTCCATCGACCGGTTACCGGTGCACCCCACTGAACCAACGCATCGTATTGACCGTCATTTGCCGGCTCAAAATACATGGTAATATCGGCCGCATCGCTGCCTGCGGTTTGGTCAATTTTGTGACAAAAGAGCGAATCCACAAGACAAATCGAGCTATCAAAAGAAGTTACATCCCATGTTTCGAGGGTGGGGTCGTAATTCACAAAGCGCAACGCAAAAGTGTTTGCAGCTGAAGAATTGGGCGTAATTTCTATAGCACGATAGCGCTGTGTCCCCTGACTAGAGCCGGTCGGAAAAAGATAAGTTCCGGTACTGTTAGTTTCACGAGACAAAGCTCCATTGCCTAAACTACTCACAAATCCTTCTGCGCCAAAGGTTTGGTCATTAGTTACTGCGTTCACTGCAGGGTTTGTAACAAACATTGTATTAGTATCAGTAGCCAGTTCACGGTCGTTTAGCGCAAGCGTGTTGATAACCGTAGCGTCTAAAGTTTGTTTTTTGATGCCGGAACCTGTCAGTTCCAAATCATTAAAAGTAGTGGAAACGGTTCCATTGATGAGTTGATCAGCGCCATCCAAATTCACATAGCTAATTTGCGGAATGAATATGGCGTTGTTCACCCAATCTCCTTCCACTAAGTAGTCTCCATCGCCAGAAACCACCGAACTATTGTCAATAACAAATTTCCCCGAATTGGCAGTGGAACTATTGTCATCCACATTTACTTCGCCATTGTTTTCGAAGGTTGCTGTTGTACCGGTATTAGTAAATGTTCCGTTAACATGCACAACGGATGTGCCGCCCACATACACAAGTGCGCCCGTGTTCACAAAAGTGTTCTGGGCAATAGCTTTCGCTGAAAGAAAAGCGAAAACAACAACGGAAAGAAGGCGCAGTTTTTCCATCACAAACTTAGAAGAAAATGTAAAATTACGAAATTGAAACTGAGTTATCAAAATCTTTGCTCAAATTTTTAACCATTGTTGAGACGCAAGACACCCAAATTAGTTGCTTTGGTTACTCGTTAAATTCATTTTTTCGGCAAAATGAGCAGAAAAATCGCGCATATCAGCAGCCATATTTTGTTCACCTGTTGCGCGCTCAAAAGAATCTGCCATAGTGAGCAACGTTTGGTGGAAGAAACGTTTCATCTCATCCACCATCATATCCTTAGTCCAAAGATCTATTTTCATGGTGTTGTTTTCTTTAGCATCCCAAATAGAAATAAGGGCGGCCTTGCAATCACTCTTTTCACCTGCTTCGGTGGCTTCCCACTCCATCTCTGTTGGCACGTGGTTTTCATCTAAGGTTATTTTAAACTTGATTTGTGATGAGTTCATTTGTATTGTTTTTTAAAGATTAACCAATAACTTCACTTTGCCGGCTTGTACCCGCTCTTACTCAAAATTACTTGCGCCTTGTTCATTTTCATTAAATCCTGCACGGAAACGCTGGTATTTTCTTTCATAAACGAACGCACGATTTGCCACCCGAGCCAAGCACCCGTGCGAGCAGGTGATTCTTTTGGGAAACCAGAAGTAAAAGGCCCGTCATTAAAGAATTTATTGATTGTTTTTCCTGCTGTAGTGTAAAGTAGTTTTTTATCCACCATCGCTGCCCATATTTGGAATTCATTCTGTTCACACCATTCAGTTTGTTGCGCTGTGTAGCCCATTTTCAGCGAGTCAGCCATTTGAGGCAACATGGCATCCAGCAAATACATGATTTTCCCCTGATGAACCATCGCACCAAGCAGGGTTTGATTTTTGATGGTGTCTTCAATTTCGGTGGACACCCAACTCTTCATCGCATCGGCAACAAGATACTTGCTCTCCATGCCTGAAATTAAATACATTGGCAGTCCGCTTTTTCTGTAATTTTCGTAATCGCTGCCAAGGTACATGTCTATCCCGATACCGAGATGCTTTTCGGTTACCACAATTTTATATTGCAGTCCTGAAATGTAAGTAGTGATTTGCGGAACAGTTTTCTGCGGGAAATAATACCTGTAATGTTTAAAGGCATCGGTAAGTTCTTCTTCAAATATACTCATTTCAGGAATTTTTTGCCGGCAATCTTCATAAAGCTGCTTCATATATTTATCCGAAACAAAAGACTTTAAATTGTATCCCAAAACCGGGTCGCTAACCAAACCGATGCCCAAAACGTTCTCCACATAATTGCTGTATAAATTCCCGTATTTTTTGTGGAATTTCAGGTTGGCAATGTGTAAACTATCGGGATGTGTTTCAAAAAGTTCCTGCTCAAACCGCTCGATTTTTATTCCCAAATCAATCTGCGAAACATCCACTTCCAAGCGGTTACTATTGCAGCCAATAATCAATAATGCAACTGTTAAAATTTTAATTTTCAGCTGACCTTTCATTTCAAAAAATTACTTTAATATTGTTTTATTATTCATCAACAAAACGCCAAAATTATGAATATGAAAAAGATTACCACACTGCTGCTTGCAATTGCTTTTGTTTCAACCACTTTCGCTCAGGATAATGGTGATTACAAAAAATTCCGATTTGGCCTGAAGGGTGTACCCTCACTGRACTGGTACAAGCCCGATGATGCTAAAAAATTCGAAAACGCAGGCATCAAGTTTGGTTTTGGATGGGGTCTGATAACAGAGTTTGCTTTAGGCGAAAATGCCGTGTTTGCCACTGGCATGGAAATTGATTACGACAAGGCCGCGCTGAGCTTTGTCGATACGGCCTATTACGTTTTTGCAGATGACGAACTTGTAAAACACGAAGAAATTCAAAAAATGTTTGATGATACTACAGCGGTTTATGACATCTATAAACTAAACGAACGCAGCTATAATGTAACCTATGTTACGCTGCCGCTCACCCTAAAAATGCGCACCAAGGAAATCGGCTATATGCGTTATTTCGGACATTTCGGGCTGAATACTTCTTTCAAAACAAAAACAAGGTCAGACGACAAAGTGCAACTCTCTGACCAAAGCACAGGCAAATTATCAGCAGAAACCACTTTGGAAGACCTTGACATTACCGATGACATGCAACTATTCAGGCTACAACTCACTATTGGCGGTGGCGCGGAATACAATCTAAGTGGTTCTACTTCGCTGATTTTCGGGTTGAATTACAATTACGGCTTTTCCAATTCCATTCGAAAAGAATCGAGGTACGTATATGATTTGAACAGTTCAGGCAAAGTGGAAGGCGTTGAACAAAARGCMTACCCRTACAACGTAGCGCTCACGGTAGGCATCGTTTTCTAAAGAACCTCATCATTTGCGTAACTTCGTCCCGCATATAAATTTATGTGCCGGATGAAAATTGCTTTAGCACAACTCAACTACCACATCGGCAACTTCGAGCTTAATGTCTCGAAGATTAAAAACGCTATTGCAGAAGCAAAAGAAAAAGGCGCTGATTTGGCCGTTTTTGCCGAACTGGCCATTTGCGGCTACCCGCCCCGTGATTTTCTGGAATTTGAAGATTTTATCCTACTGTGCAAGGAAAGCATAGCAGAAATTGCAAAGGAATGCAATGGCATTGCCGCCATAGTAGGGGGGCCTTCTGTCAATCCAAAAACCGAAGGAAAAGACCTGCTCAATTCGGCTTATTTTCTGGCTGATGGAGAAATAAAATCTATCCACTCGAAAGCACTGCTCCCTACCTACGATGTGTTTGACGAATACCGCTATTTCGAGCCGGCAAAAGAATTCAGTGTGATTGAATATAAAGGCCACAAAATCGCACTCACTATTTGCGAAGACATTTGGGATGAAAGAAATTCGAAATTAAGAAAATTGTACACCAAATGGCCAATGGRCAAACTCATCAAGCAACAACCCAATTTGATGGTAAACATTTCCGCTTCTCCCTTTCATTACGGCCATGCAGAAGAAAGACGGGAAATTATGATTTCAAACGCCAAAAAATATAGTCTTCCGGTTTTTTATTGCAACCACATTGGCGCACAAACCGAACTGATTTTTGATGGTGGCTCGATGRTCRTGAAYARCAAAGGAGAAATAATAGACGAATTGAATTATTTTCAGGAAGATTTAAGAATTTACGAAGTTGAGAAACCAGAGATAARTCTCAATWCRCATCCCWATATTATCGGCTCAAATCCCAAATCCGAGCGCTTTTTCAATGCGCTGGTGCTCGGTATTAACAACTACTTTAAAAAACTCGGTTTCGAAAAGGCCATCCTCGGGCTTTCAGGCGGCATTGATTCTGCTGTARYRCTTTGTCTTGCTGTAAAAGCACTCGGGAAAGACAATGTATTGGCTGTATTGATGCCATCCGAATTTTCTTCTGACCATTCCGTTACCGATGCGAAACAATTGGCKCAAAACATCGGTTGCCCCTATGAAACTATTCCCATCGAAAATGCTTTTCATACCTTTCGRGAAACCCTGAAGCCACACTTCAAAAAYTTGCCTTTTRATGTTGCCGAAGAAAACATTCAAGCACGAACACGCGCGGTGATTTTAATGGCATTAGCCAACAAATTCAACTACATTTTGCTCAACACTTCCAATAAAAGCGAGACATCAGTGGGCTACGGGACGCTATATGGCGATATGTGCGGAGGGCTTTCTCCTTTGGGAGATGTCTATAAAACCGAAGTGTACGAATTGGCTGCCTACATCAATCAAAAAGAAGAAGTCATTCCGAAAAACATTATCGAAAAACCACCATCAGCCGAGCTGCGCCCCAACCAACAGGACTCAGATTCCATACCTGAATATGATATACTCGATAAAATCCTTCACCAATATATTGAGCAACAGCAAGGGCCAAAAGAAATTATAGATATGGGGTTTGATGAGCAATTGGTTCGAAAAGTGCTGAAACTCGTGAACACCAGTGAGTGGAAGCGTCACCAAACACCTCCCATCCTGCGCGTTTCGCCCAAGGCCTTCGGCATGGGACGCAGAATGCCCATTGTAGGGAAATACCTGTCTTGATTAATTGTTACATTTGTTCCAATGAAAGAATTACTTCTTTTACATTTCACTTTACCGATGCGTTCAGCTATAGGAATTTTTGCCATTGCTTCAATTTACCTTTTACCCTTTACCTCACTTGCGGGGGGCTTCCAAGTAAACCTACAGGGCCAAAAGCAGACGGGCATGGGGCACGTAGGTACTGGCTTGGTGCTTGGAGCGAGTAGCGCCTTCTTCAACCCAGGCGGCTTTGCTTTTGTTGACAGCAACCACATCTCGCTGGGTGCGAGCTTCATCATTTCCGACATGCAATATTTGGAGCCRTATCCGGGAACTTACACTACCCAAACCATCCCTAAAATAGGCACACCCTTTACAANTTACAGCGCCTTYCGCATTGACAAATTGCCAAAGCTCAACTTTGGRCTGGCGGTTTACACCCCTTTTGGCAGCAGCATACAATACGAAGACGAGTGGAAAGGTCAATTCGTTTTGCGCGAAATGGCTTTGCGAACAATTTATATCCAACCCACCATMGGTTGGCAAGTCAATGAAAGAATAGGTGTGGGTATCGGATACATTTACGGCATAGGCAGTTTTTCTCTGCGAAAAGGCATTCCCGCAGCCGACCAGCAAGGTGAATATGGCGAAGGCCTACTGACAGGAAACACCAATGCCCACGGATTAAATGYAGGCATTCATTGCAAACTCACAGAACAACTTTCTTTCGGGCTGAACTTCCGCCCCGGAACCAAAGTAAAGGAGGATAAAGGCTTGGCGGAATTTACAGTACCTGCTGCATTGGAAGAATATTTTCCCAGCACTACTTTTTCTACCAGCATCACACTGCCTTCCGTAGTGAGTTTGGGATGGGGATATCAATGGAACGAAAAAACATTGTTGGGATTGGATGTAAATTTCGTGATGTGGAGCGCATACGATACACTTTCGTTTGATTTTCATACCAATACCGAAAAACTCGAAGATATCCATTCACCCCGCGAATACAACGATTCATACATCGTGCGCCTTGGGGGGCAACATATTTTGAATGAAAAACTTGTACTTCGGGCTGGCGCTTATTACGACATCACACCAGTGCAGGATGGCTACATCACCCCCGAAACACCCGATGCAAACAAATTCGGGCTGACATTAGGCGCGAGTTATTCGGTGGCGAAAAACTTCAATGTAGATGTTTCTTTCCTTTATGTTGAAGGGGCAAAACGAACAGACATTAATTTAGAAACTGAATTTGGCGGCACTTGGAAAGCTCGCGCTTACATTCCTGGAATCGCTTTGCAATACAACTTTTAGAATTAATTGTTATTTTTGGTCAATCTAAACATTCCAATCATGAAAAAATCAATTACATTTCTATTGGTTACTGGCTGCTGGTTATTCGTCTCTGCACAACCGGATTGCAGCAACAACCGCTACAAAGAGGAAGTTTTTACCTCATTTGATCTCACAAGCGACATTAAGTACGGAGAGAATATCAACCTAAACGGAAACAATGAAGAATTGTTTCTCGATGTATATCAGCCATCAGGAGATACTGAAACTAATCGTCCGCTCATTATTTGGGCGCACGGAGGCAGTTTCGTGAGCGGTGGGAAAACCGAGATAGACGTGAAGCCGCTGTCTGAAGACTTTGCCAAAATGGGCTATGTTACCGCTTCGATAGATTACCGCCTCGGGATGAATGGAATTCCTTTTCCCGGCCCCGATTCGGTTGACGCCACAGAAACCGTTATCCGTACAGTACACGATGGAAGAGCCGCAATTCGCTTCTTCAAAAAGGACTTTGCCGAAAATGGCAACAGCTACGGTATTGACACAAGTTTGATTTTCTTCGGAGGTGTCTCTGCAGGGGGAGTGATTGCAGTTCATCTGGCTTATCTTGATAAGGAAAATGAAATGCCCAGTTATGTGGACACAACGCAGGCAGGGCTGGGCGGTGGAATTGCAGGAAACAGCGGCAACCCCGGGTATTCGGCAAACGTAGCTGCAATTATTAATTCAGCAGGAGCAATCAGAGATACCGCATGGATAGAAGGCAGCAATGACACGCCTATCATCAGCTTTCATGGCGATCAGGATGGCACTGTTCCTTTTTATACTGACATTATTTATATGCTTAACGTTTTTGAAATTATGGTAGTGGATGGCAGCAATTCGATACACATACAGACAAACAAAAAGGGGACAAACAATTGTTTTGTACCTTTTTGGGGCCAAGACCATGTGCCTCATGTAACAAACCCAGCTTATTATGATACGCTGGTTGCGTTCACTAAACACTACTTAATGCAGTTTATTTGCGGAGAGCCTTATATATGCAGCTTCGATGGAACTGTAGGCACAGAAGAAAAGTTTACGCTTTCAGGCGATTTGAAGTTTTATCCGAACCCGGCTACTTCCCAAATCACTTTTAATCTGAATGAGTTGAATGGGGAGTCATACAGCGTACATGTCTATGATAATTTAGGAAGAATGGTGGAGAGTTACAGTAACCAAATAAACGAAAAGTTCATCCTGCAAAGAGATGGTTTGACAAGCGGTCTTTACTTTGTGAACTTCATCACTGAAAAAGGAAACTATTCGGGAAAGGTAGTGTTTGAATAAAACCTAAGGGAACTCTACCCCCTTACAGTCAAAGCAATTCACGGTGGGAATCACGGCATTGTATTTTCCATTAATTGCTTTGATAAATTCATTGGTAATCAGCGCGTAGCCCTTTTGGTTGGGATGGTACCCGTCCAAACTGAAAAAGCCACCGCTTACAAATTCCGAATCAAAATCTACTCCATTCCATTTAATGCCTGACTTCACAGATTTGAAATACGCATTCATATCCACCAAAGCTAAATCATATTCATCGGCTTTTTGTTGAATAGCCTGATTATAGCCATCAATTGCATCGTGAATCAACTGCATTTCATACTGATCGAGCGAATAACGGTCATGGATTAAATTAATCAGCAAACCATAGAAAAAGCAACGCATCGAGTCCAGCGGCACAGTGAGCAAAATATACTCACCTTCCTCCATTTGCCGGAATCCCATTACATGACTGGTATCAGAAATCACAAAAGCATTTTTTCCTTCAGCAAATACAATGTGATCTGCTCCTCCAACCTCATACTGCTCGTTGAGCGAATCAGCTTGCCCCAGCGAGAGCTCCGCCCTGTTGTATTCCACCAAAGTGTAATAAGGAAAATTTTCCAAATCAGGAATGTTGGCGATGGCTCCTTTCGCTCCGTTTGCTATAAAAGGTGAAATGAGCGAATCGAGGTAATTTGAAAATTCGGATGAAGATAAAAGCGTTTGCCCTCTACCACCAAAACGGGCGTATTCAAAAATGTCTTCCATGCCTGCCCAAAACAATCCAAAAGTGGGGTTTTGCGCCAAAGCATCTTCTGCAACAGTAGAGTTTCCTGGGCTTGTGGCAAAGCGATGATAATAAGGATTGGAATTCCCATCGCTCCAGCTTATGCCTAGATTGGGGTCAAAAAAATCCTTGATTTTGGCATGTGGAACAGCAAGGTTGTGGTAACCTGAACCCACTCTACTCAAGTAACTTGTGGCAACATCTTTGTCAAACAATGTTTTAAGCGGGGAAAGCCCTTCAGTGCCTTCGCAATCGGTTTTGTAGCCCAATTCGCTGCGTGCGTTAA
Source organism: Flavobacteriales bacterium (assembly GCA_002746335.1). Lineage (GTDB taxonomy): Bacteria > Bacteroidota > Bacteroidia > Flavobacteriales_H. Next base: position 42,238 of record NVWW01000010.1, read on the forward strand.
AATCACTTTCCCACGGTTTTGCATTGAGGCCCAAGCCATCATCATCAGGCATCAAGGGTTGGCTAAAAACGCCTCCGCCAACCAACTCAAATTGCCGGCTCAACAACTCAGGAACAGACTTGGTTTGCCCGTCTCGATAGAGCGAGGCATTTTCGTAGCCCGTAAAAAAATCGCCACCGATAGCCACTGTCCTTTTGAAATCTGCATCCCCAGCACTAATTTCGGGGCCTTCTAATTTTTTACAGGAAATTAGTAATTGTAAGCAAATGCAAAGGAAAACCAGAAGATGATAACTCCTCATGAATTATTGCAATGACGGAGTTTTAATAGCTTCTACTCTTATTACTTCGGGTGCGGCTTTGCAGATAGCGTCTTCCACACCGGCAGTGAAAGTCATGCTGCTCATCGAGCAGGTTTTGCAAGCCCCTTTGAATTCCACTTTCACAATTAAATCATCGGTTATTTCAACCAATTCCACATCACCCCCGTCTTCGAGCAAAAACGGGCGAATCTGCTCCAAGGCAGTTTCAACTCTTGTAATTATTGATGATATTTCAACTGTAATAGGCATATAAAACTAGTTCAAAGGTAGTAATAATACCGAACATGCAAACAGATCGGTTTAACTTGATTCTGTTACATTTACTTGATTCAAAAGGGATAAGGTAAAAGCCCAGCTTTTCAGAGAAAGTTCAATGTGTTAATCGGGACATAGGGAGTAGTTTTGTCACTTCTATTATTCCCTCCTGTTTTTTCAAGATTTTTTGCGGTTTCTTCTCTCATTTTTAACTAGGGAAAATGGCTGAGGGACATATCTAATAAAGCCAAAGAAAAGAGCGTAATTTTAGAAAAAATGATTTTACTGGATGCTCAATATTTGGTACGGCAAGACAGCTTAAAGAAAATACAAAATCAGCAATAACTTTATTCGGTAACAGCCACTGAACAAGCCAGTAAATTTTCAGTCAAACTTAAAAACGATTGGGCCTGTGGTGTACCTTCTTGCAAAACGGCAGGCCTGCCCACATCCCCGGATTCGCGGATGCTTTGCACCAATGGAATTTGCCCCAAAAGCGGCAATTCCAATTCCTGCGCAAGGTTTTTTGCACCGTCTTTTCCGAAAATATAGTATTTGCTTTCGGGCAGTTCTTTAGGGGTAAACCAGCTCATATTTTCCACCAGCCCAAGCACGGGCACATCAATGTTCGGCATACCGAAAAAGGCAACGCCCTTTCTCGCATCGGCAAGAGCAACGGGCTGCGGAGTGCTTACGACAACAGCACCGGTTAAAGGAATATTCTGAACCAGGGTAAGGTGAATATCGCCCGTTCCCGGAGGCAGGTCAACAAGTAAATAATCCAACTCGCCCCACAACACATCGCGGGTCATTTGGGTAATTGCTTTTGATGCCATTGGACCACGCCATGCCACCGCCTGATTGCTTTCAGCAAAAAATCCGATAGACAAAATTTTTACCCCGTAGCTTTCCACCGGAGTCATTAAGCTTTTTCCATCTGTTTTGGCAACGCCCGGCTTTTCGCGCAGCACGTCAAACATTAACGGAATGGACGGGCCATAAATATCGGCATCCACCAAACCAACTTTCAAGCCCTTTTTCACCAGCCCCACCGCAAGGTTTGCAGTAATGGTGGACTTGCCCACACCGCCTTTCCCTGATGCAATTGCAATGATGTTTTTCACGCCATCGAGTGGCGTTTTGTTATGCACAATACGTTTCAGTTCTTCGGGACGGGACATGGGCTGCACATCTACTGAGACATTGACATCACCATGCAACCGCTGTACGTGAAAAATGCACGCCTCTTCCATGCGCTTACGGCTGTGCATAGCAGGATTGTTCACTTGTACAGTGAATTTTACGTTACTATCATCAATTTCAATATTGGAAACCAGCTCGAGTGAAATCACGTCTTTTTTCAAGTCAGGTTCAATGACGTGGGCTAAAGCTTTAAGAACGGATTCGGTAGTGGGTTGCATTATATGCAAAGATACTACTCTATCACCAATTTTTTGTTACCATTTGTGTTTAGTTTTGTACTTACACAGACAAAGGGCTTGGCAACTAATTGAGCCGTTACTTATTCAAAACCCCAACTCCCTCATTGGATCCCAAAACACTTTTTCAAAATCAATGATTTGGTCATCCGCCACTTTGATGCCTTCAGCTTCGAGTAGTTCCTGCATTTGGTAGGGTGTGGCAAAATGATTTTTTCCCGTCAGTTGCCCGTTTCGGTTCACTACTCGATGGGCAGGCACGGGTTCTTTTTTCGAAAACGAACCGTTCATCGCCCAACCCACCATACGTGCCGAACTGCCTGTGCCCAAGTATTTGGCAATTGCCCCGTAAGAAGTTACTCTGCCTTTGGGGATGAGGTGGGCTACTTCGTAAACATTGTCAAAAAAATGCTTGTTTTTTTCGGAGAGTTTCAAAGTAATCGAAATTTCAAATAGCAAATCTTTTTGCCTTCATCCAGAAACTTTTGCTCGTAGAAGGTTTGGATGGCAGCAGCTTCCCTCACCTGCACGTCTGGCAGGCTGGRATCYATTCCATTTGAGGAKACTTTATCATACAAGTCATTAGTCGAAAAAAACAACTCATGCCTGCCTTCTCCTATTACTTCCAACGTGTACTTGTAAAGCTGTTCATTATCGGTTTTCAGGTGTATGATGCCCTCTTTTTTCAAGAAAGTTTGGTAGCATTTTAAATAATTTGGGTGCGTCAACCGCTTTTTTGCACGACCATTTTGGGGCTGCGGGTCGGGGAAAGTAATCCAAATTTCATCCACTTCATTTTTGGCGAAAAATGATTCGATAAAACCAATGCGAGTTCGCAAAAAAGCAACATTTTTCAACCCTTTTTCCAACGCTGCTTTTGCACCTCGCCAAATTCTCGCACCTTTAATGTCAATGCCAATAAAATTCTTTTCGGGATTGTGCCCTGCCAAGCCCAGTGTGTATTCACCTTTCCCACAGCCCAATTCCAAAACGATGGCATTTTTATCTCCAAACCATTCTTCTGCCCATTTGCCTTTCAAATAATAATCACTCTGCGAAATGTCATCAAAAACCGGTTGAATAACATTCGTAAAGGTATCCATTTCGGCAAAACGTTCTAATTTCGATTTTCTCATGAATTGCTGATATTCGCGCAAATATCTTGAATTTGAATAAAAGACGCATACTTGTTTGTCCGTTGGATTGGGGACTTGGGCATGCAGCCCGTTGTGTTCCTGTTATCAAGCAGTTGCTAAAAAGCGATGCAGAAGTCATTGTTGCCTCAGATAAAAACCCGTTGGCATTTTTACAAAAAGAGTTTCCCCATTTAGAATTTATTAAATTTCCTGGGTATGAAATTTCATATGCATCATCAGGCAGCATGGTTTGGCAAATAGGAAAGCAAGTGCCTTCTATTCTGAAAAAAATCAGCAAAGAGCACCTTGATTTGCAAAAAATCATCAAGAAACACCACATTGACGGGGTGGTTTCCGACAACCGATACGGGCTGTGGACGAAAGAGGTGCCCTGCGTTTTCATCGCACATCAAATTATGGTGAAATCGCCTTTTCTGGAAGGATTGCTTTACAAGATCAGCCGCTCATATATTGACAAATTCACCGAATGCTGGATTCCAGATTTTGCAGACGAACCGAACCTTTCGGGGGATTTGAGCCACCGTTTTCCGTTACCTGAAAATGCAAGATTTATTGGTGCACTTTCACGGTTCAGCCCACTCTGTACTTCGGACAGTTCAATCCAAAGAGGAGAAAAATATGAATTGTTTGCTATAATTTCAGGGCCTGAACCACAACGGACTGTTTTTGAAGAAAAGGTGCTATACGAGCTGAAAAAAACGCAATTAAAAGCATTGATTGTAAAAGGGAAAGCCAATGAAAGTGAACATTATTTTGATGGCCACATCGAAATCCATTCTCATTTGGAAACCGAAAAAATGCGGGAAGCAATTTTAAATTCGAAAATCGTACTCAGCCGCCCTGGTTACTCGACTATTATGGACTTGGCAGCACTTGGTAAAAAGGCCATTTTCATACCCACCCTCGGGCAAACTGAGCAGGAGTATTTAGCAAAGCTGCACCATAAAAAAGGGCATTTTTATTCGATGAACCAAAAGGATTTTGATTTGGGAAAAGCGCTTGCCACAAGCAGACACTTTACAGGACTGCAAATGACAGGAAATAATGATTTGTTGGCGGATGCTGTGAAGGGGTTCTTGGAATGAAACTTTTCTCGATTTTTTTTCGTAAGTTGCGGAACAGCACCTAAAGTGCATTGAAACGAAATTTTAGCCAATCGTTAGCTACAATTCAGGAATTTAAATAAAATTAATTTCTGAGGGAAAGGTATAAAAAAGTAGAGTCAACTCGATTAAACTGTGTAGAAAAATTAAAGTTTATTTAAACTCTAATGTCTATAAATACGTAACTCAGAATAAGAATATAACGCCCGGAAATAATGGAGGTAATATTTTTACTCGGAGTAGCACAAGCCTTTTTCCTATCCTTCCTGATCGTTTCTAAAAAGAGAAAATCAACAGGAGACTATATTCTCGGTTCATGGATGGCCTTCATAGGGCTGCACTTGCTGAACTATTACTTTCATTCAACAGGGTTCTTAATGAAGCACCCACATTTGTTGGGTATAGGGTTTTGCTTCCCGATGCTGCAAGGGCCGTTCATGTTTGTGTATGTGCTTGTGATGACCAATAAAACAAGCAGGTTTAAACCAGCCTATTGGCTGCATACGCTTCCTTTCTTGCTCTTTACCATCTACTTCTTGTTCGATTTCTATTTTCTCAGCGGACCAGAAAAGGTAGCCTATTACCAATCCCAATCAACAAACCCTAATCCTGTTATAAAGGCTGGTGGGTTTCTGAATGTTTTCCTTGGCCCTGCTTATGTGATTTGGTCGTTGTTCAAGTTAAGAAGGCACACAAAGAACATCAGCGAGCAATTCTCTTACACAGAACGGATCAACCTGAACTGGCTGAAGTATGTATTGGCCGGATTGGGTTTTGTATGGGTAACKGTACTGGCCGTCAGCACCCTAAGTGATTTTTATCCTTTGATACTCGTTGAATGGGGTGATCATAGCATTTACCTGGCGCTAACCGTTGCCGTTTTCTTCCTTGGCTTTTTCGGACTTAAGCAGAAATCGATTTACGTCAACATGCCTGATTCAGGGAAAATGCGGGAAGTTGTTGCATCAAAAATAGAGAAAAAGCAAAAAGAAAAGGAGCGTTACAAACATTCTGGGCTTAAGGAAAATGAAGCGAAAGAACATCTGAAGCTACTGCTTCAATATATGCAAAATGAAAAGCCCTACCTTAACGGCAAGCTGAGTCTTAAAGAAGTGGCTGAATACCTTGATGTTTCCACGAACCATCTATCCCAGATCACCAACGAGCAACTAGGTAAGAACTTCTTTGATTTTGTGAACAGCTACCGTGTTGAGGAAGTGAAATCCCGCCTTTCTGATCCTGAGAGTGAACAGTTTACCTTGTTGGCGATAGCATATGACAGCGGATTTAATTCAAAGTCCAGTTTTAATAGCATTTTTAAGAAATTTACCAGTTTAACCCCCTCCCAATACATGAAAGCTAAAACAGGTTAACGTATTGTTTTACAATCTCTTAGACGTCCATATTCATAGAGGTTTGTCCACTCCTATAGGGAAGGTCGATTGGCTTTGTCTAATGCCGTTGTTTTGCACCATTAAACATTTTAAACCAAAAAATAAAAAATCATGAAAACACAACTTTTTATCACACTAATGACTGTTCTGCTGTTTGTATTGTCATCTTTGAAATCAATTGCTGGTGGCGATGGCAATGGCGACCCAGACGTTAACATTCACGTCTTCGAAAACGGAGAAACCTGGACCGTCTGTTCCTTTATTCTTAATTCATCCTTAACTCAATCTGAGTTAGCCCGCTTAACGCGTGAAGCGGGTAACATCCTGTACTTTCAACCGCTGACACCAGCCTCATTACTGGGTAAATTCAAGTTCGAAGTTTCTTTGGGCTATGAATTCACACCCATTGACCAAACATCAGGTGCCTGGAACAACACCTTTGCCCATCCCGATGATGAACATTGGTTAGGTGATGCTGTGGTATTCCCCTATCTTCAAGCCAGAATGGGATTGACTGACCGACTTGAAATAGGTGGCTATGTTGTCAAGAACTTCGGTGCTAATTATGGGTTCTGGGGTACTGATCTTAAGTACACCTTTTTCAGTGACACCGTCAAGCATTGGTATGCTGCGTATAGACTAAGTTACACGATGCTATACGGACCTGCTGACTTGAGCCTTAATTCGACAGGAATGGATGTGTTATTGTCTAAACGACTGGGCAAATTCGAGCCATACGTAGGTGGTTCCTTAGGATTAAATCACGCTAAGGAGACCACTGAAAAGCTTAACCTTAACACGGTCAATGAGTTCGTTCCAAGAGCCCTGGCAGGTATGCAATTCCTCTCAGGCTGGTTCACAGCGGGCGTTGAGTATGACGTATCAATTGAAAATACATTTTCAATCAAAATAGGAGGGACGTTCTAACCGATCTTCAAATCACAATAAAGCCCACGCAAGCTGGGCTTTATTTTTATAACTTTCTATGTATACTAATACATGGAATTAATGAAAAAAAAGTAATCAAAATCATTGGGATGATGCTGGTTATTTTAGTTGTCATCCTTACCTTGTTGTACATCCATTTTTATATCATAACCGCAAGTTAATGGAGTGTTTTTGTGCTTCATCAGACATTCCAGTTGTGGCTAGTTGTGAGGAGTCTTGACACAACTATAATAGTTGTAGCTTTGGTATGTATTTGCTTTAAGTATCATTGTTAAATTCGTTTTTGCAATACTTGCGATATTAGCCTTAGTGCTTGGTTGATTTTGTAATATTGAAAATAAACAGTAGCCAACAAAAAATAAACGCCATTAAAACCGTTCCGCAAACCTACCCATTCACCCCCTCCATCACCATTTCGTAGTAATTCCGTTTTTCCATTTTTGACTGGAACCAGCTGTAAAATGCGACAGTCTGTATGCCAAACTGATGAGGAGGCACTTTACCCATCGCCTTTTCCGCTTTTACTCTAAATTTCTCATTGTCCATCACCAATGGGTCGGAAATATAATACCTTATAAAATCGAGAAAAATCTTCGACTTTTGGAATGCGACTTTCTTAAAATCATCAGCAAAAATCCTATCAAGCGAGCGAATGCGGTTGAGCGCAATTTCATCATTACCCAACTCGTATTGAATTAAAATGTCAATGAGGTTTTTCCGCAGCACCCAGTCCTTTCCCATTTTCTTTTCGTACCATTTGTCTGAATGATGGAACCACAACGTATTTTTATTTGCCGTTTTTAAAGCACCCAAATACCCATAATACACAGATAAGTTCAACCGCATATCAAATTCATCAACAAAATTCAATTTTAATGCAGGGTTGTTGATTGTCTGCTCCAGCAATGCTATGGCTTTTTCCAATTCGCCCTTGTAGCATTGCACGGCTGATTTGAGCAGCACAAATTTTGGATAAAAAGTATTGAAATGACTTTTGTCGAAAGCATTGATGTCTTCGTAAAACTCATCGAGATAATGCAGACACTCATCAAATTCTCGATTGCGATACAGCGCATGGCAAATCATATAAAGCATATTGAGTTTATGATGATGGTTGCTTTTGGCAAAGCCCTCTTTGGCTTTCGCCTTTTTGTACTGAGCGGTGATGTATCGTGCAAAATGCTCAAAATCTTTCGTTACCAACGTGGCGCTACGCGTGATCACCAAAATGGTGTGCAATAGCTTAGGGCGCTTGAGCACAACTTCATTCAACCCATAATAATTCAGCACCTGCTCAATCACCCGCTGGATGTCGAATTCCTTTCCTTCCAGCCGTATTTCCTTGAATTGTTCACGGATGATGCTATTGGCGATGGCGGCYTTCTCGTCTTCATCGGCAATTTTTTTATTCTCATCATGCTTTTTGATAATGGATTTCAAATCTTCGGCATATTCACTATTTGCCTGTTCAATCATCACCTGGTAAATGCCGTTAAGTAGCAAATGCTGCTCGCTTGTCAATGCCAGTGTTTCCGCTTTTTTTAAATTTAGCCAGCCCAGCTTGTCTAAGCGCTTGTCAAACAAGTACCTCGCCAACGACAATTGYCCCATTATGGAAGACACTGCCGTWGTATCTTCGTCCATTCTTTTCAGCACAATGAAATCTGTTAAATGCTTGATGAGCCGTTTGCGCAACGTGTGATAWGCATTGCGGTTATCATTRTCATACAATTTGCTGACGGTTTTTTTCGGTTTTTCYTCACCATTGTTCAGCAGCACATCAAACAATTCCAAATCCTTCCGTGATTGTTTCTGCTTTTGGCGATGGATGAAAGCTCGGAATTCTTTCACCTCAGCAGGTGAAAGCGTGAAAATTATTTCTTTTAAATTATCCATTTTTAAAATACGTAAAATTCTTCTTACGCGAATCGCGAATTTAGTGCGAATAACGCTAATTTTAAATTAAATTATTCTCGTATTCGCGTTTGATTAGCGATTCATTAAAGAAAACTCAAAAATACGTATTTTTCAATTGTTGGCTTGATTTGAACCTGTTTTCCACCTCATCTTTGCCCTGTCAAATTTTAAATTTATTAACCATGAAAACAAACAAATTACTAACCATTAAAAATCTAAATGCTATGAAAACACTAAAAAACACTTTAGGTGCGATTTTAATCGTTGCATTTGTAATGCCGGTTTTTGAATCATGTAAAAAAGGGGAAGAAGACTCGTTTCTTTCTTTAAAATCAAGAGACAGCAGAATTACCGGAACATGGACGCTTAAAAATATGGAATATGATTATACTTATACTACTACAAGTCCGTGGGGCTCCAGTTCACAGGGAACAACCAAGGAATATGACGGTGAAGAAATGACCATTACTACTGTATCAAACTACGTAGGAAGTGCATCTACTACAATCAGTGTGTCAGAATATGAAACATACACCATCTCCATATGGAAAGACGGCACCTATGAGATGAATACTACTGAAATACCCAAATTCTACTCTTACGATGGAACCGTAACCACAATAACCGGAGAAGAAGAAACCTCCAAAACAACCGGCAGATGGTGGTGGGTAGATTCCAAAAAAAATAAAACACACCTTGCTATGGATGATGATTATTACGCCCCTTATCTTTTAAAACTCTCTAACAAGGAAATGATATGGCAATGGGTATGGGATGATGAAAGCGAAGAAAAAGACCAGTCAGGCACAACCACCACAACCATGGCAGGAACTTCAAAATGGACGTGGGAAAAAACCGATAAAAAGCAGAAAAAATAACAAATTACTAACCATTAAAAATCTAAATGCTATGAAAACAAAAACCATTTTCGGAAAACTGCTGGTAGCCGGCGGTTTCCTATTCGGAACAACAATCGGGTTTGCACAACCCAGGCAAACGGTAGCCATATTGAATATTGATACCAAAGGGGTAATCCAAGATGCGACAGCTATGGGTTATTTGGCCCGATTAGAGCTGGAAAAAACCAATGTCTATAATGTTATGGACAAATACGACATCGCTGATATACTTGAAAAAAATAAGATAGACATCAGCAATTGTTTCGGGAAAACATGCCTTGTTGAAAAAGGCAAGGTCTTGGGAGCAGATAAAATGCTGACAGGAAGCGTTGAACGATTTGGTGAAAAAATTGTCATTACGCTGAGATTGATTGATGTAAAAACAGCATCTGTAGAGAAATCAGATGCGACCGAATACCTCAATCTACAGCCGGAAATTCAAAAGATGATGGAGATCTCAGTGAAAAACTTATTGCAAATTGAAAACGATCCAATTCTTGTAAACCTGCTGGTAGAATACGATACTCCGATTACCAGCCCCAAAACAACCTTGCGGCTAAACGGGCCGAGAATGGGTGTGTCATTTGTAACGGCAGAGGCTGCAAAAAGATTAACGGCTCCAAAAAGCGAAGGCGGTTATGATATGTTCCCGATAACATCACAGTTTGGTTACCAATTTGAAACTCAATACCTCAGCGCAGGTAATTTTCAGGCCCTTATTGAATTTGTTGGCTCGATTGGCGGGCTGGAATCAGGGCAACTGATACCTTCTCTTGCATTCATGAACGGATTCAGGGGAAGCAAAAGCGGATTGGAATTTGCCTTTGGACCGGTTTTCAAAGTTGTTAAAACTGCTGATGGATATTTTGATAAAAGAAAAACCATTGGAGATGGCAAATGGCACCTGAATAACGAATGGAGCCAGGATACACTGAATTGGATAAACGAAAATAAATATGACATAATCGATAACCCCAATGATGTAATGGAATTACCAGATAGACGGGGAAAGTATAAGTTATCTACCGGCTTGATTCTGGCTTTGGGCAAAACATTCAAGTCGGGTTATCTGAATATTCCGGTAAATGTTTACGTGATTCCTAAAAAACACGCTACGGTTTATGGGATATCCGTGGGGTTCAATATCAACAAAAAACCTAAAAGACAATAAGTAGCATATAAATCAGGCCTGCCGGGTTTGCCTATCTATTCGGCTCCGGCAGGCCATATAACCTGCTTTCCCATGAAAAAAACCGCCACAATAGCTGCTCTGTATGTATTAATCGCATGCTGCTTTCCTGCTGATTATTTTGCTCAGGAAAGCCCGCTCAGCAAGCAAGACACAAGCCTCATTTCTGCCATCCATGCTTTTCATAGCAGGTTCGGAACGGGCAAAATAATACTCAAAGACAGAAGCATCATAAAGAAGGTAATCGTTCATGAGATATATCCCTACTGGATTATTTACAAAAAGGACGGCAGCTTGCATGACCTCCTGATAGAAGAGATTGATAAAATTGAAATCGGCAAGAATAAACAAAGAGTGATCGTATTTGATGAAAATAACAAAACCATTATCTACTGAATAAATACAATTAGAAATTCATTAAATCCTTTTAAAATGAAAAAGCTAATCGTACTATCTGTAATTACCGCAATGAACCTGGTTTCATTTTCACAGAACCCCGATTTGCCTTCTGAGCAATGCCTTGTTGTATTAAAAAACAAAAAGCTGATAAAAAAGGTACGGCTGTGGGAAATAAATCCTAACAAGCTGGAATACGAAAGAGAGGGGAGCTTACACGATTTGCCGATTGAGAAAATAAATATGATCAAAACTGATGATGAGATTATTTCTTTCGATGAGTTTGCCAAATTGATAATCCGACCGTACGACTTGATTATCACCAACAGTAATGATACTATTAAATGCACCATTATCAAGATAAGTGCAGACAATATATACTGCTATAAACAAAAAGGGCATTTGAAATCATGGCATATACCAATTGAGGGCGTATTAAAATATATTTGGATGTACGAGAGCATCTCTCGTACAGAATTTTCTGATGATTATTACAAAACATGGAATTCGGGTCAAAGCGTAAAAAACAAAGCAAGCAACACAGCAAAAGAAGTAAATGACATACCGGAAGAAGACAGAAAAAATTCTAATAATTTACCAGATACTATTTCTGTTGAAACAGAGGCTTACTACGATAATAGCAACCAAACCGTAAACCCTGCCGCAACCGGAACCTCGAATAACAATTTAGATTTACCAAAAGTGAGCGGAGGCCGGGTAGCTGGTCAATTTTTTGCAGGGGCCGGTGTAGGATTGGGTGCTGGAGGCATAGGTTTTCTGTTTACATGGGGAATAAGTGGTTTTAGCAATACCGATGTTGGGCTTGTCGGTTTCACACTCGGTTCAGCGGTAGGCTCTACAGTCATGGTTTATGTTATTGGGCGGGGCTGGAAAAAATATGCCAAGTCGAGCTTAGCAGCAACAGCTTTAGGAGGGCTGGCAGGGAGCGTAGGCAGCGCAGTAATAATGGCCAACCTGTCTAATATTGATGGTTATAGCGGTCAAACTATTGGATTCCTTTTTGCAGCAGCATTGCCGCCTGTTGGTGCATTAATCGGGTTTTACAGCAGCAGGAAAAACATGGAGCCGGGAGGGTTCAGTATAGGCGTTAACCCAGCCGGAGTAAGCATGGCATATAAATTTTAGAAGATTATGGCAACAGTTTCAATTATCTCGGGGAAGCCATCAATGCAATCAGAAACTCATTGATGCAAAAAACAGCTATGACCTCAATTGGAACCCTTTTATTATCCAATTTGGTTGTTACTTGAAACTCCCCCTCAAAAAAGAAAAACAATGAAAACCCTCATTTCCATATTATTTTTGTTGAGCAACTTCAATTGGCTTATGGCGCAACACCACACTCTTTACCTCATCCCCGGCACCGGTGGCGACCACCGCCTGTTCAAAAATTTGCAAATCGAAAATTGCGAAACTAGCCACATTGAATTGTGGTTGTTTGAAAAAGGGGAGACTCTGCCCGAATATGCCCAACGTCTTTCCGCACAAATTGACACTACACAGCCGTACTCCATTGCAGGCGTTTCGCTGGGCGGCATGGTGGGAATCCCGCACGGGCGATGATCCAGTGCAGGACTTGGACTAGGATGGCCGACATGTGCTCAATGATCTTTGCCGGCCCCAGCACGATGACTGCACACGACGAGCCATGAGCTGCGAATCACCGGATTCCCTGATGACCCAAACCAAGCCCGAAACCCTGCCCATCACCGACCGCGAGCCGCACGTCAGGCTCGAGATGATGAGCCAGCCTCGATACCTGAGCGGCGCGCGGGATATGGTCGCTGCGAT
>NVWW01000150.1 GCA_002746335.1 Flavobacteriales bacterium
AACACGTCCTCTATAAAAAATGCGTTTTATACCTTGCATGTAGACTATGGCGAGGTATTTGGTTCATTTCAGGATTCAAGGCATTATGCACGTACTACGCTTGGATCAAATTTGAAACTCGACCACCACCTGGATAATATTTTTAACTATGGGTATGTAGGGAGATTTGATACCTATACTGAAAATTCATATGAGTTCGGCATTGATTCAGTGACGGGGCTCGGTGGACGAATACATAACGGGTTTGCAGATACTCTCTATACTTTCACACCATCTGACGTCAATCCGGATGCTGCTGCTTACACGCAAAGCTTTTATGACCTTCAAACCGAACCTGTAATAAATTACAACCAGGTGTTGGAGGGAAGAGGGCTTCCCAATGGCTATCAACCAGGAGGCCTTTCGGATCAAGTATATAATATTTGGTTAAGTCCCGGAAGAATTTCCAATGGCTATACTTTTTACAAACAAAATCAATTTAGGGTAATCGCATCAGGTTCTGCAGATATACTTGACAACCACGAAATCTCTGCCGGTTTTGAATACGAGCAAAGGGTTGATAAAGGTTATCGAGTTTTACCAAGGGGATTGTGGACTCTGGGACGCTCATACACCAACAACCACATTATCAACCTAGACATAGATAACCCGCAAATTGATAGCATACCGGGTGGGCTGATGTTTTCCTACGACCGGCTCAATTCTGCCAAGGATGCAGACTGGGGTGGTGATTTTAGCGGAAACGATCCTCAATATTTTTTCGATTACAACTTGCGCAAAAAATTAGGTCTGAATCCTGACGGAACCGAATGGATTGACTTCGATTCCTACAGCCCTGAGACCTATTCCATTGATATGTTTAGCGCAGATGAATTACTCAACAACGGCAACTCATTCGTAAATTACTGGGGCTATGACCACCACGGTAACAAACTCAAAAAAGACCCCACCTTTGACGACTTTTTCAATGCAACTGACCAATTTGGCAATTTTACGCGGCCTATTAGCGCATTCAGACCGATATACACCGCTTTTTTCATCCAGGATAAATTTTCTTTTGACGACCTGGTGTTTAACATTGGACTGCGCATTGATCGTTTTGATGCCAATCAGCAAGTGCTGAAAGACCCTTTTGTGCTGTTTCCTACAGTGAAAGCCAATGAAGACGAAGCGCGAAAACTATTGCCTGAAGAAGCGGATCTGATACACCCCGAAACAATAGAAGCCATTGCAAGTGAAGCAGTGGTATATGTTGATAACGTAGGCAGTCCCTCCACTATTTTGGGATACCGGATAGGAGATACCTGGTACAATTCCGAGGGCAGCGAAATTGCCGGTGACACCAAAACTATCGAAGCAACCGTTGGAACGGCTACAGGCATTGCACCATTACTGGTTGACAAAACAAAAACAAGAGGAAGAGATATTTCTTCTGCCTCTTTTGAAGACTACAAACCCCAGACCGTTTTCATGCCCAGAATTGCTTTTTCATTTCCTATTTCTGATGAAGCGCTTTTCTTCGCTCACTATGACGTGCTGGCGAAGCGACCAACTTCAGGACTTCGCTTAGACCCTGTTGATTACTACTTTATAGAAAGCGCTGGAAGCAACGCCCTCAACAACCCCAACCTCAAGCCAGAAAAAACAATTGACTACGAGGTAGGTTTCCAGCAAAAAATCAACAATTACTCTTCTTTGAAATTATCAGGGTTTTACCGTGAATTCAGAGATATGGTACAAATCAGAAACTTAGTGGGCGCTTACCCCAATACTTACATCACTTTTGACAACCTCGACTTTGCTACGGTGAAAGGTTTGGTCATCGCGTACGATTTGAGAAGGTTTGGCAATGTAAGGCTCCGCGCCTCATACACATTGCAATTTGCCGAAGGCACCGGCTCCAATTCAACTTCAGGGCTTGGTCTCGCCCGTGCAGGAAAACCCAACTTAAGGACAACTATTCCTCTGAGCTTTGACCAACGACACGGCATCGTAATCAATACCGATTACCGCTACGGAGGAGGAAAGGACTATAATGGACCTGTGCTGCTTGGCAAGCAAATCTTTGCCGGCACCGGTTTCAACCTTGTTTTCAATGCCGGTTCAGGTGTCCCCTACAGTCGCCAAAGCAATGTGACTTCAACAGGATTGTTTACAGGTGGTTCAGCCTTGCTTGACGGAAACCTCAATGGGGCACGCAACCCGTGGCAATTTAAGATGGATGCAACAATTGACCGAGATATTGAATTAAAATTTGGCAAAGAAGAAGAAAAAACGAAATTGATTCAGATGAATGTGTACATGCAAGTGCTCAATGTATTTAATGCCAAAAATGTAGTGAGCGTTTACCGCTTTACAGGTAATCCGGATGACGATGGCTACCTCGCTGCAGCTGAGTTTCAAAGCCAGATACAAGCACAAAATGATGAACAGTCATTCAGGGAGTTATACAACCTGAAAATCAATTCAGGAAACATGTATAGTTTGCCGAGAAGGATACGCCTCGGCATAAGGGCTAATYTTTAAATTGTAAATTTTAGTTCCTACTAAATAAGAAAGCAACAAATACCACTATATTATGAAAAAGCTCTGCTATAGTTTTTACCAACCCGGRATTTTCACTCTAACCTGCCTTCTGTTGGCAGCAAACGCCTTTGGCTATCACAACAAGCAAGAAGAAGGCACTGGCAAAAAAGGCAATTCACTTCCCGAAATTACAGCCGGCTGTGCCCCAGCAGCCGGAGCTACCAAGTTGGATATCAACAACACCAATACACTCATATTAACCGGTGGTGACCTATGGTGGGACTTTCAAAACCCRAGGTATGAAATACCCAAAGGTTCCGGGCAGCACTCTATCTTTGCCGGTGCGCTTTGGATGGGYGGYGTTGACGTGAGCAATCAACTTAAAGTTGCCGGGCAACGCTACAGGGGCAGCGGAAACGATTATTGGCCTGGTCCGCTAAGCACTAAGACCTTCGAAATTGATGCGGAAACATGTGTGGAATACGACAAGCACTTCGTTACAACCAGAGATGAAATTGAAAAATTCGTGGGCTGGTACCAATGCGGCCAAGACTCCGACTGTAGCCAAGCCGAAAATTATGCGGGCTATACCATCCCCGACATTATACTCGAATGGCCGGCACATGGAAGAAATTATGACCCCTATAATGAGGACTTCAATCTCGCACCTTTTTATGACAGAAATGGTGATGGTATTTACAACCCACTCGATGGCGACTACCCGGGCTATGACCTGTTCGGAGAATCTGACTGCTCTGAAAGAGTTGCCGACATCTATGGCGACCAAAACCTGTGGTGGGTATTTAACGATAAAGGCAATGTGCATACCGAAACCGGCTCACAGGCTATCGGCATGGAAGTGCGCGCACAAGCCTTTGCCTTTGCTACAAGCGATGAAGTCAACAACATGACTTTTTATAACTTTGAAATGATAAATCGCTCCACTTTCACTCTGAAAGACACCTATTTCGGAGTGTTTGTAGATGCAGACCTCGGCTTCTTTGATGACGATTACGTAGGCTGTGATGTTACCCGGGGCCTTGCCTACTGCTACAATGGTGATGCTTTTGACGAAGATGCCGGTGGCGCAACGGGCTACGGAGACCAGCCCCCTGCCATTGGAGTTGATTATTTCCAAGGACCTTTCCAAGACAATGACGAGATTGATAATGCAGTAGGAATTGGCGAAAACGAAGCCCTTAAAGGAAATGGCGTAGGGTATGGCGATGGCGTTGTGGACAACGAACGATTTGGAATGAGAAGGTTTGTTTACTTTGACCGGCAAGGCCCTGCTTGCTGCAACGACCCTACAACAGGCGTCCAGTATTACAACTACCTGCAAAGCAAATGGAAAGACGGAACAAAAATGGTTTACGGGGGAAACGGACACGTTGCAAACCCAGGAGTTGACCCTAATGTTTTGGCCGATTTCATGTTCCCTGACGACACCGACCCGTTGGGCTGGGGCACCATAGACAAAAACACCGGCCAACACGTCATCATGCCGCCTTGGAACGAAGTAACAGCAGGAAACTCCCCGCTTGACAGGCGCTTTATTCAATCCTCCGGTCCGTTTACGCTGGCACCCGGGGCAACCAATTACATCACCCTCGGAGTGGTATGGGCACGTGCAGCTTCAGGAGGCAACTGGGCTTCGGTGCAAACAGTAAGAAGGGCCGATGACAAAACACAGGCCATGTTTGATAATTGCTTTCAAACAGTTGACGGCCCTGATGCACCCGACATGGACATTCAAGAGCTCAACAGGGAGCTCATCCTTTATATATCCAACTCCGCCACTTCAAATAACTTTAACGAAGAGTACACCGAAATTGACGGAATTACCTTCATCCCACCCGACTCTGTAGATACCAACAATGACGGCATCAAAGACTTAGCACTCACACAAGAAGAAAAAGACGAATCGCAAACCTATTATTTTGAAGGCTATCAAATATTTCAGTTGAGAGACGAAACCGTGTCCCCAGTTGAACTCAAAGATCCCAATAAAGCGCGTCTTGTTGCCCAGTGCGACATCAAAAATAATGTGACTCAAATCATCAATTATTATGAAGACGAAGAATTGCCATCGTACATCCCACCCATCGTGCAGGGTGCGCTGGTGCCCATTGAGGAAGTAAATGGTGAAGACAAGGGTATAAGGCATTCTTTTAAAATCACCGATGATGCTTTTGCTTTCGGTGACAGACGCTTGATAAATCATAAATCCTATTATTACATGGCCATTGCTTATGGTTACAATTACTCGCCTTACAACTTTTTTGACCCCGCATTTGATGAAGATAATGCCGAATTCAAACAAAAAAAGCCCTACCTCCCCAGCCGAAAAGCAGCTACCGGATCAATAAAGGTTTTTGCAGGAATACCACACAAAACAGATCCCGAGGCAGGCGGAACCGTAATCAACTCACAATATGGCGATGGTTTTGAGCTAACCCGAATTGAAGGAAGAGGCAATGGCGGACTTATCATCAACATGAAGCAAGAAAGCATTGACCAAATCATGAAGGGCGAACCATGGAAAGTAGATCGTCCTGTTTACATAGCCGGTCAAGGTCCCGTGGATATAAAGGTAATTGACCCTCTAAATATCCCCCAAGGCTCCTTTAATTTCGTCCTCAAAGATTCAGTAGCAAAAATTGATTATGATGGAGCTTATTGGGAATTGACTTTCTATGGTGCTGATGACAGCAAGAAAACAATAACAGCAGACAAAACTATTGATTTAGCCAATGAGCAAATCATTCCCGAATGGGGCATATCAGTTACTATCGGGCAGGTTGACCATCCCAAGCCAAGCAGTGGTGACCCAAACTATGGAGACGCTTTTCTCGATGGAACAATGACTTTTGCCGATGAAAGTAAACGCTGGATCACGGGTATTCCCGATACCGATGGCGAAACGCCACAAAACTGGATACGATCAGGAACAGCAACCACCCCACAAGATTGGTCTAATGTGGATAGTTTGCAAGTTTATGAAAATGTTTTGGGCGGAACGTGGGCACCGTATAAGCTTTGCGCATCTAGTAACCACGGGTCTCAGATTAGCAGCTTGGTATTTGCCCTCAACAAGATCGAACGGCTCGAAAGTGTTGACATCTTTATCACATCAGATAAAAGCAAATGGACACGCTGCCCTGTAATAGAAACGCAGGAAGAAAGTACATTATCTGAGGAAGGGGCAACGCTGGGATTTCTTCGAAGGGCACTTTCCTTAGATAAAGACGGAAACATTTTTGATACCACCGGATACGCTGCTATGGGCTACTCAATTGATTCTGTTCCTGCAAGCACCAACCCTGACGCGCCCAACTACATTGGGGGCTATGGCATGGGCTGGTTTCCCGGCTACGCAATCAGCATCGAAACGGGAGAAAGGCTGAATATGGCTTTTGGTGAAGATTCATGGTTGCAAAAAGAAAACGGACGTGACATGCTGTGGAATCCCACCGGTAGCCTTTTTGAAGGACCTTTTGATGATATCCGCCTTGGCGGTAAGCACTATATTTTTGTTTTCAGGAACAACCTGGTGGAAGACAACATAAGCCAAGGTGTAAAAAAGCCAGAAGACAGGATGCCTCTTTATGATTATGGCCAATTCGCCTTTGATGTGTTAGACGCAGCAAATGGAAGTGCTGCTAATACCAGAAACGTATGGCGAGCAACCTCTTGGTGCGGCCTGCCTTTACTTGAGGCCGAGCACACTTTGCTCGAAACCGATGTAACTATACAATTAAGAATGGCAAAGCCCTACGAAGGCTACGGCACAGCTACTTTCTACAGCGTGGGCGACAACGTAACCGATGCTGGATGGTATTTTGTTGACAAAGGCCCTATTGGATACAAAGGTGAAGTTTACGAAAGAGGCGATTACTTGTATATTGATGCCAACACAACTTTTACCGATAGCACCGCAACGGCTACTACCAGAGACCTTGTTGATAACATCGTTTCAACTCTCAACGCAGGCAGGCCTATGTACGCATTCAACTCGTATGATTTGGCTACGATTATCGGCAGTCAATCAACTGCAAATGATGCGCTTGATTTGATAAACGTAGTGCCCAATCCCTATTACGCCTACTCATCTTATGAAACCGACAAGTTAGACAATCGCATCAAAATAACCAATTTGCCCGACCGCTGCGACATCACCATTTACACCACTAGCGGTGTTGTAGTGCGAAGATTTTCGAAAGCTGACCCGACTATTACTTCGCTGGATTGGGATTTAAAAAACCAAGCCAATATTCCTATTTCAAGTGGCATCTACATCATCCATGTGGAAGTACCCGATGTTGGTGAAAAAATCTTCAAATGGTTCGGAATGCTCCGGCCCATTGATCTAGACGCGTTCTAAAATAAAAACAAGTAATTGTTATGAAATATCAATCAACAAAATCACTAAGTCTAATACTCGCAAGCACATTTTTGATCTCAATCAATGCCTTGGCGGGAAATAAAGATCGCATCGGCCAAGCTGGCGCATCTGAACTACGCATCAACCCTTGGGCCGAAAGCTCAGGAATGGGAAGCGCGGGAAGCGCATCTGTAATAGGCCTTGAAGCAACAAATCTCAATGTTGCCGGATTAGCATTCACCCGAAAAACCGACATGCTCTTCAGCCGAACCAACTGGCTGAGCGGCTCTCAAATAAACATCAATGCCTTTGGGCTTGCACAGCGTGTGGGCGAATCATCTGTTATAGGAATTAGCATTATGTCAATGGATTTTGGGGATATTGAAGTAACCACTGAAAACCTACCCGAAGGCGGACAAGGTGTTTATTCGCCACAGTTTATGAACCTCGGCTTGTCTTTTGCAAAAGCGTTTTCAAATAGTATTTACGGAGGGCTTACCGTGAAGGCCGTTACCGAGCAAATTGCCAATTCTAATGCGCGTGGCGTATGCTTCGATGCGGGCATCCGTTATGTAACAGGTGAACAAAACAACATGAAATTTGGCATTGCTTTGCGCAATGTAGGGCCAAAAATGAAATTCTCAGGCGATGGCTTTGCTACAAAGGTATTTTTTCTGGATAACAGTTCCCTCATTACTTTAGAGCAACGTACAGAAGGGTTTGAACTACCCGCATTGCTTAGCATTGGAGTAGCTTACGATTACTACCTCATGGCCACAACCGACTCAGCTACGGGCGAAATCTCATCCGACCATAAAATTACTGCAGCTGGCACATTTCTTTCAAACTCATTCGGTAAAGACCAAATC
>NVWW01000011.1 GCA_002746335.1 Flavobacteriales bacterium
AACCCCCCAACCCCCCAAAGACCTTAAAGCCACCTACCGCACGGCCTTTGTTCGGAATTCCCACACAAACTACTTGCAAGGGATCCCCGGAACATCCTTGTGCGTATTGGACATTATCTGGTATGATCCCATTCGGCCAACAACCGAAATGAACCGATCCATAACCAGACACAACCCGGTTTCTAACTCTCCCCGATCGAACACAGAAACACGGCCCAACACACGACCCGGCCATAATCAGGAGTCCCCCATGCTCTACCCAAACAGCAACTCACAATCCCGCAGATGCTCTTGCAAGAGAATCACCGCCTGCTCCATGCTCGCCGCAGCCCTGGGCTCTCTCAGCGCCCCCGTCGTGATGACCACAGGCATCCTCGGGTTCCTCTCAGAAGATTCCATCGCCAGCGGAGATCGCTCAGAATCACGCGCCAAAGCACAAACACTCCGGCTCATGTCAAAGCCCATCACACTCGATGTCCAAGACCAGTCGCTTATCGAAATCCTCGACTACATCGTTAGTGTGACCGGGGCCGAGCTCGAACCCGTCTACCTAAATTCAATCGCCTCAACAGGCATGGACCCAGATACACTCCTCACGCTCAGAGTGACCGATGTCCCCGCGATCTCACTCCTCGAACGCATCCTCAAAAAAGCAGAACGCATCGAAAACATCGGCGAAGAATACACCTGGCAGTTTACAGACATCGGATCAATCCAATGCGGCCCAAAGAGTGTCCTCAACGAAGACCAACGCATAGAAATCTACGATGTCGCCGACCTCCTCTTGGTCATCCCTTCATTTGACAACGCCCCCAAATTCAGGATTGGCGGAGGCGGAGGCGGAGGCGGCGGAGGCMGCTCAAGCCCCTTCAGCGGGAGCTCAGGGGATGTCGATATCGAATCCTCAGGCGAACGCGCCGTCACACTCATCGCACTCATCGAGTCCTCCGTAGAGCCAGACCAATGGGCCAGCGCAGGAGGCAACGGCGCAACCATGACCACCTACGGCACCTCRCTGRTCRTCACCGCACCAGACTACATCCACCGCCARATCGCCGGCTACGACTTCTGGCCAGCAAAGCTCCACACACTCAAAGCACGCGGGAATCAACGCTCCATCCAGATCAAACCCGATCCCAAAGCCAAGTTCTCGTCCCCATAATCCGAACACCCACATTACAACAAACATGTTCTTCTCTTACAGGCATCTCTTGACCGAGGTGCCTGTATTTATGTGGACTTGAACAACAAAGACAACATTTTGAAACCCAACCTTTTGTCTGTGCTTAACATCAGGGACTTTGAGCAGGACTCGGTAGTGGTAGTGCCGTCCAACATCATCCAGCAGGATGCCAGTGGTGCGGATTTTCTTTTCATCATTGAAAAAAATAGCGAAACTCTGAAAGCAAAAAAAATGATGCTGGAGGCAGGAAAATCATACAATAGCGAAACGATGATAAAAAGCGGACTGAAAGGCGATGAAGAAATTATTTTGAAAGGGGCGAGAAGTATTAAGGATGGGCAGGAGATAAAAATCTGACAGTGGAAAAGATAAAAGACCATTGGCAACAAATCCGAGAATTCGGCTTATCATCCCTTTCGGTAGATAACCGAACTACCGTTTTYGTCATYACCGCTATCATTATTATTATGGGCACGATGGCGTATCGSAGTATGCCTAAAGCCACTTTTCCYGATTTGGTCATTCCGACCATTTATGTAGGCACGACCTACCCCGGCAACTCGCCCGTTGACATCGAAAAGTTAATAACGCGCCCTTTGGAAAAAGAAATCAACACCATTTCGGGTGTGGATAAAATCACTTCCACTTCGGTGCAGGGCTATTCTACCATCATCACGGAGTTYGATTTTGAATTCAGTCCCGATGAAGCGCTKCGCAAGGTGAAGGATGCTGTTGACCGTGCCAAAAGCAACAAAGACATCCCCGATGAYCTGCCTGCAGACCCKARCATTTTTGAAGTGAATTTTTCCGAATTTCCAATTATGAACATCAATCTTTCGGGTGATTTTTCCACCGACCAACTCAAAAAATTCGGGGAATATTTGGAAGATCGCATCGAGCAAGTGGAAGGTATTTCGAAAGTGGAAATTCGCGGAGTGCAGGAAAAAGAAATGAAAATAGAACTCGATCTGCACAAGATGGAAGCGATGGAAATCAGTTTTCGTGACGTGGAAGAAGCCATCGCCTTCGAAAACATGACTGTTGCAGGGG
This sequence comes from Flavobacteriales bacterium, assembly GCA_002746335.1. Taxonomy (GTDB): domain Bacteria; phylum Bacteroidota; class Bacteroidia; order Flavobacteriales_H. The sequence goes on from NVWW01000011.1 coordinate 2,234, forward strand.
GCGATATTGTAGTGGACGGCATTCGAAGGACAGTGAGGGTAGTAGGCGATTTCACTTCGGTGAAACAAATCAAAAACGTGATTGTGAAGCGCGAAAAACTGAACATCGTTTATCTAAAAGAAATTGCCGATGTGTCGTTCGGCTTTCAGGAAAGAAAGAGTTATGCGCGCGAGTTTCAAAAACCAGTAGTAATGCTCGATGTGATCAAGCGGGCAGGCGCAAACCTAATTGAAACATCCATCGAAATCAATAAAATCATTGACAAGGCGAAGCAAATTGAATTCCCCGAAAATCTTGAAATTTCGATTACCAACGACCAAAGCGACATGACGCGCAGCCAGGTGAGCAACTTGGAAAACAGCATCATTTCCGGTGTGATTTTGGTGGTGCTCGTGCTGCTGTTTTTTCTCGGATTGCGAAATGCGTTGTTTGTAGGCATTGCTATTCCGCTTTCCATGTTTATGGCATTTATGATTTTGGGAGCCATGAACGTAACTCTCAACCTGATGGTGCTCTTTTCGCTCATCCTTGCGCTCGGTATGTTGGTGGACAACGGCATCGTGGTAGTGGAAAACATCTACCGCCTGATGGATGAAGGATTGCCACCAATTCAAGCGGCTAAAAAGGGCGTGGGCGAAGTAGCGTTACCGATTATTTCGTCTACTGCAACAACGCTGGCTGCCTTTATTTCACTGGCGTTCTGGCCCGGAATGATGGGCGAATTCATGAAATTTTTGCCTATTACTTTAATTATTGTTTTAGGATCATCGTTGTTTGTGGCGCTGGTCATCAATCCTGTACTTACATCTGTTTGGATGAAAGTAGGCAATAACAAACCCAACCGAAAAAAAGCGGTAAAAACATCTCTCACGTTTATTGGAATTTCTGTTGTTTTCTTTATTGCAAAGATTTTCACTGTGGGCAACTTGCTGGCAGCTATCGGGCTATTGATTTTGCTTAACGTTTTTATATTAAATCCTCTTTCTGAAACCTTTCAAAGCCGGTTCATTCCATGGCTTGACCGTAAATACCGCAGTTTTCTTGGATTTGTGTTGAGTGGTTCAAAACCCTATCTGTTCTTCTTCGGAACAGGAGGACTGTTGATTTTTTCTTTCATGTTGCTTGGTGTTTTCGCTCCTAAAGTCGAATTCTTTCCTGTCAATCAACCAAAATATGTCAATATTTTCATTGAAAATCCTATTGGAACAGATATTGAGTCCACCAACAGGGTTACTGAAAAAGCAGAAGAAATTGTAATTGATTTGATGTCGGAATACAACGATACAATTACTTCCAATAAGGGAAGACCTGTTGTTAAAAACTGGCTTGTGGAAAGCATGATTGCGCAGGTAGGCGAGGGGTCTGGAGACCCCAGCCGCGGCCCTGCCGGTGGTGGCAACACGCCACACAAGGGACGCGTGCAGGTCTCATTCGTGGAATACCAGTACAGACGGGGTGTTGACACTCAGAAAGTAATGGAAGACATTCGACAGGCGGTGCAGGACAAATTTCCCGGAACGCTTCTTACTGCCGACAAAGACCAGGCTGGCCCGCCACGCGGAAAGGCCATCAACATCGAAGTGCATGGTGAAGATTACGATTCGCTGCTCGTTTATGCCGAAAACATCAAGAGTTTTGTCAATAGCAAAAACATTGGTGGCATCGAAGAATTGAAACTGGATGTAGAACTTGGAAAGCCAGAACTCGTGGTGGAAATTGATAGGGCAAAAGCAAGGAGGCTCAACCTTTCAACGGGGCAAATCGGCTCTGCGCTAAGGACGGCCATTTTTGGCAAAGAAGTTTCCAAATACAAAGAAGGCGAAGATGATTTTCCCGTAAATATTCGCTTCAAAAAAGAGTTTCGTCAAAATCAGGAAACGCTGCTAAATCAACGCATCACTTTCCGCGACCAAACCAACGGGAAGATACAGCAAGTGCCTATTTCGGCTGTGGCAAATGCGAAAAAGAGTTCCACTTTCAGTGCAGTAAAACGCAAAAATTTGATGCGGGTAGTAACAGTAGATTCCAATGTGGAAGTGGGCTACAATCCCACAGAAACTGTTGACGAAATCAAAAAAGCGTTAGAAAATTATCCTCTGTCAAATGGCTACGAAATCAAGTTCACGGGCGAGCAAGAAGACCAAGCCAAAGAAATGGCCTTTCTTAGCAAGGCGTTGATGATTGCCGTATTCCTGATTTTACTCATCATGGTTTCACAATTTAATTCAGCTGCTACACCCTTTATCATTATCACTTCGGTGGTTCTCAGTTTAATTGGCGTATTGCTCGGCTTAGTTATTTTTCAAATGGATTTCGTTATCATTATGACTATGATTGGAATCATTTCGCTGGCAGGCGTGGTGGTAAACAACGCCATTGTGTTGCTTGATTACACGAACCTGGTAATTAAAAGAAAGAAACGAGAAAAAGGCGATGAGCAAGCCGCAAAACTTTCACTCGAAGAAATAAAAGAATGCATTATCGAAGGAGGAAAAACACGTTTACGTCCCGTGCTTTTAACCGCAATTACAACCGTTCTTGGACTCATGCCATTGGCAACAGGGATGAACATCAACTTTTTTACTTTGTTTTCAGAATATGATGCGCAAATCTTCTTTGGGGGAGACAACGTCATCTTCTGGGGGCCTATCGCGTGGACGGTAATTTTCGGACTTACGTTTGCTACCTTCCTCACATTGGTAATTGTGCCGGTGATGTATTATCTAATGAACCGTCTTAAGCTTCAGTTGTACAGAGGTAAATAAGCAGATTTTATATTTATTATCTTTGCAGCTTTAACAAAAACATCGAAAAGGCGGTCAAAAATGAACTTCAAGCCTGGAAAGCTTCTCGAACAAATTGAATATCCTTCGGACCTAAGAAAATTCAACGAAGATGATCTTAGACAAATCTCCGATGAACTTCGTGACTATATTGTTGACATCGTTTCCGTGAAGGGTGGGCATTTTGGAGCTTCATTAGGCGTGGTGGAAATGACTGTTGCGCTGCATTATGTTTTCAACACACCCTACGATCAACTCGTGTGGGATGTAGGTCATCAAGCGTATGGTCATAAGATCCTTACGGGAAGAAAAAGCAATTTCTATACCAATAGAGTTTACAAGGGTTTAAGCGGTTTCCCGAAAAGGAAAGAGAGTGAATACGATACTTTTGGCGTAGGGCATTCATCTACTTCTATTTCTGCTGGACTGGGTATGGCCGAGGCAAGCAAATACAAAGGCGAGGCCGATCGTCAGCACGTTGTGGTAATTGGCGATGGCGCTATGACGGCCGGGCTGGCCTTCGAGGGGCTGAATAACGCGGGCGTTTCCGACAGCAACCTGTTGGTTATCCTCAATGACAATTGTATGAGCATTGACCCGAATGTAGGGGCGTTAAAAGAATATTTAACAGACATAACCACTTCTCACACCTACAATAAAATCCGTGATGAGGTGTGGATGCTGCTCGGTAAATTCAGCAAATTTGGTAAGAGTGCGCAGGAAATTGCATCTAAAATTGAGCATGCCTTCAAGTCGGCTATTTCTGATAAAAGCAACTTGTTCGAGTCACTTAATTTCCGATATTTTGGCCCAATTGACGGGCATGATGTCAATCATATGGTAAAAGTTTTGCAGGATTTGAAAGATATTCAGGGACCAAAACTGCTGCATTGTGTCACTAAAAAGGGAAAAGGCTATCAACCGGCAGAAGATGGCTCGGCAACGCAATGGCACGCACCCGGATTGTTTAACAAGAAAACAGGTGAGATTATTAAGGTTATTCCGAAAAACCCGCAACCGCCCAAGTATCAAGATGTTTTTGGCCACACGATTGTAGAATTGGCAGAGAAGAACAAGAAAATTGTTGGAGTAACGCCTGCCATGCCATCGGGTAGTTCACTCAACATCATGATGAAAGCCATGCCAAGCCGGGCTTTTGATGTAGGCATTGCTGAGCAGCATGCAGTTACTTTTTCGGCAGGGCTTGCAACGCAAGGCTTGCGACCATTTTGTAATATTTACTCTTCTTTTATGCAGCGTGCTTATGATCAAGTGGTGCATGATGTGGCCATTCAAAACCTCCCTGTTGTTTTTTGTTTAGACAGGGCAGGCGTTGCTGGCGCAGACGGCCCTACTCACCACGGGGCGTATGATATAGCCTATATGCGTTGCGTTCCGAATATGATTATTTCTGCCCCTATGAATGAAGCGGAATTGCGTAATCTGATGTATACTGCTCAATTAGATGAACTCGAAAACCCTTTTGTGATTCGCTACCCTCGTGGACAAGGAGTAATGCCAGAATGGAAAACCCCGATGAAGAAAATCAAGGTAGGAACGGGAAGGAGAATTCGTACAGGAGACGATGTTGCCATTTTGACCATAGGTCACATCGGAAATTATGCCATTGAAGCATGTGGCGAATTAGAGAAAATCGGTGTCAGCGCAGCGCATTATGACATGCGTTTTGTAAAGCCACTGGACGAACTTTTACTGCACGAAATCTTCGGAAAATTCGACAAAATTATCACTGTTGAGGACGGTTGCATCATGGGCGGTATGGGCAGCTCGGTATTGGAATGGATGGCGCAAAACGGATATGCCGCACAGGTTCAAATGTTGGGAATCCCTGACAGAATTGTCGAACACGGTTCGCAAAAAGAGCTGCATACCGAATGCAATTACCACCCCGAAGGTATCATTGAAGCCGTGAAGAAAATAGTAGGCGTAAAGGCGAAGCAGCAGTTGGCTTAGTTCACCACTATTTTTTTGACTATTGACTTGTTTTTAGTATTTATCTTCACAAAGTAAATCCCTTTCGGCTGAGAAGAAATATCAATTAGCCGGTTAGTCAATGTGATGATTTGATGGTGAACTTGTTCGCCTAAAACGTTGTAAACTACTGCACGAAACTCTCCCCCCTGCGAAGAAGAAGTTGATGAGGTTAGCTTCACTTCAAAAACACCATGACTCGGATTCGGAAAAATATTAAACATTGTCTCGCTTTGCGGAAAAACATCGAACTCATCAACGCCCACCCCTGTTTCACTTACTGTAAACGCCCACGTATCGCTCCAGAGTGATGTATCGGTGCTGGTAAGTGTGCGCACCCGCCAGTAATAGTTCTGTGAATGCGTTAAGTTGCTTGTTTGAAATTCCGTGTCTGAATTATTTGGGTCAGTGGAAATAAAATTGGTAGTTCCGGTTTGTAGTGAGCCGGTATTAAACTGGTTACTCACATCTAATTGCCATTCGTATAGGTCAATCGCACCTACGGCTTTCCAATCCAAAAGCACATCATCGGCCTGTCCAACGGTTCCATCAACGGGGGATTTCAGTACCGGCTTGGTGTTCCACGTACCGTCAATATTGATGTCATCAATGTAAAGATTGTTCCCGCCATTGCTTTCAAATTCGAACTTGAATAAAATCGACTCGGAAAGGAGTGTGCTGCTGAGGTTAACCGAATACTCTACCCAATCGTTGTCGGAGGAGGGTGTAAATACCGGAAATTGTGCCGGAACGGTGGCAAGCTGGCTGCCCGTTTTTGCCCACCTGATATACCAAATACCTCCACAATCTGGTGAAACATACAGCCGCAGTATATCGTTGTCTGCCGCATCGCGTTGAGCGAAGGCTACTTTGAATTTAAAGGTCGCCAAAGAAATTGAGCTGAGGTCGAACCCGCCTAAAATCAATTGATCCATATTACCCGAAGTGTTGTTCACATTGTTCATCATTGCAGAAGAGGAACTATTATATCCAGTTGTCGTGCTGTGCTGCCACATTTTGGAGTCCCCATCGGGGTTATGGATGAGCCAATTGTTATTCGGAAGAGAAGTGTTTTCAAAATCTTCGCTGAAAGGTAAAAACCCTTGCGAAGGATCTACCACTAAAATGTAATCAGCAATAGATTTAGACTTAGTAACCACCGTATTATCTACCGAAAGAGAAACATCATACAATCCCGGATTCCAATACCTTACCACTGGATACTGTTCGTTAGAAGTAGCAGGGCTGCCCCCTTCAAAAGACCAATCCCAGTTGCATTGACCGTGTTGGGAGTCATCTGAATAGCCAATTAGTTCCCCTGCGCAAAAAACCACTTTGCTGGGAGAAAAATCAGCCACCGTCAAATCATTTACTCCAACAGCAGTTAAATTCGATTCTGAAACCAAATTTTGCAATTGGCTGTAATTTTGAATCACTCCTTTCATTACGTCTTTTTGGTCTAAAGTGAACATGTTTTGGCAATTGTCATAACTCATGTAATTTTCCACCTGATCTTCCACATCGAAAGTAAAAGGGCTTCCGCCCTGCGTATCGTTGCTGCATGAATTTTGGGTAATGTCGCAATTTTGGGTAGARGTGGCAACGGGTGGYGTRTCGCAAATGMSGTCTCCKGTTGATGAGCAATTGCCACCGCARCCRCCTTGAAACGTRTGGTAAAGCCCGAGGCAATGTCCTACTTCATGYGTRGCRGTACGKCCATCACCGCCAGMTGTTCCTATCCGMCCCCATCGATCRCTTCGAATAACTGTRCCGTAAGTRTTCCAGCTTCCAAAGCCCGGAAAYTGKGCRTARCCCAACGTRATTCCANNNCCACCGCCACYRCCWMYARTGKNNTTNACTAACCAAACRTTRAAATAYTKRCTGCTGGACCARTAACTYACMGAYTTYACACCATCATCGGCATTATTGCTTTCGGTAGAATTGACGCGCACGATGCCRGTGCTGGAGGCKCCACTKGGGTCTATTTGGGCAAGACGGAAYTCAAATTCAGGCACWGARACRTATGGTTTGAAAATRTCGCGTGTTTCGCCCGTATCGGCATTTACWCGCTTRAAATCTTCGTTCAAAACTTTGATRCCGTCTTTCACTTGTGCATCGGAAATRTCGCCARTACCGTTGTCGTGAATGATGTGYACTACTACAGGAATCACATCGGACGTATGGCAAGAAGCTCTTGACTTTGGATTGAATTTATTTTGCTCAACAATTTGGCGGATTTGTGCATCGTGGATTTTCTTCCAATTTTTTAAAGCAGGAATTTGTTGGATTTGCTTTTCCATAAAATAATCGGAGCCGCACCAATCATCCGTTTTTTGGGCATAGCCAATTGCTGAAACGAAGGCAAAAAAGCAGGTAAAAAGGGTGATCTTTTTCATAGCAAAAAATTTGAAAGCAGCACGAATTTAGCAAAAAATAGAAGACCGGTGAAGGAAATGTGATGAGTGGTCAGCTTGCTGACATAATGCCTACTGAGGAACAATTTTTTTGGACAATTGTTGATTTTCAGTAGCTAAATTCAAATGTTTGACGATCAATAATGGAAATCAAAAAGTAAAACAGCGTTTTTCCTTCTTCACCATTTTTATGTGTCATCAAAAGCCCGCACTATAAAACCGTGCTGCCTCTGCCCCTGCCTTGCAATAGCCGCGTATTCACAGTTATAAGAACAGGGTTGGGTTTTTGTACAACCATTTCCTTTAGCAGAAGACGTTCTTCTTTCTCAGAGTCATACACGAGCATATGACAATTACAATTACACATAGTTTTTGTATATCCTTCATCTGAGGGTCTTTTATCCTGTGTATTTTTAACCGTACTGTTGGCTACTAAATTGTCATCAACTAATAGTTGCTCATTACTCGGGCTAATTGCAGCGTCTTTTTGACAAGCAAAAAACACCACAGCTATTACCGTTGCTGTTGCAAAAAGTAAAGTTAGCTTTTTCATAATTGATGGAATTAGTTAAACATAGACTGATTAATTTCTTTCCAAACTCAAAGGTCTGACAATCAATGATAAAGATCAAGAGGGAAAATGGGGGTTTTTCGTTCAGGGTTTTCCCTGAATTTTGTGGGGGTTTTCCCTGATTTTGCGACATTTATATACCTAAGTGTTAAATTCGCGTGATGCAAAAAATAACACTCGCCATAGCAGACGACCACCCCATGATGAGGAAGGGGGTGGATATCACGGTAAAGGCATTTGAGCACATTGACTTAATCATCAAAGCAAGCAACGGCAGGGAATTAATTGAAAAAATCAAAGCGCAGCCCCCCGATGTGGTGTTGATGGATCTGCGGATGCCCGAAATGGACGGGTTCGAAACCACGACTCACTTGCGAGCCAATTATCCCGGCATGATGATATTAGCCCTTTCGTTTTTCGATGAGGAATCAACAATGGCTGAGTTTATGAAAGCGGGAGGAAACGGTTATCTCACTAAAGAAGCCGGTGCAAAAGAATTAAAAGAAGCTATTAATACAGTGATGCAAACGGGTTATTATTTTAGCGATAATGTTTCAAAAGTCATATTGAAGAACCTCTCTGGTGATCAACAGACAAATCCTGAACTGCATGGAGCTGCTGATTTTACGAAACGGGAATTGAAAATCATCCGAATGATATGCAACGAACACACCACTGCCGATATTGCCAAAAAACTCTTTTTAAGCCCCAAAACCATAGAGGGTTACCGCAAAACGATACTGGGGAAAGTGGGGGCTAAAAATACCGCGGGATTGGCCATCTATGCCATGAAAAACGGCTTGATAATGACGGGTTAACTGCACCAACTCAAAAACTCTTGGACAGGGAATAGATAAATTATTGAAGGATGATTTTCCCGCTCACAGCGGTATCACCCGAGATGATGAGCACGTGATAAATTCCCTTCGGATGAGAAGAAATATCAATTAACCGATTAGCCGATGTGATGATTTGATGATGGATTTGTTCGCCTAAAACGTTGTAAACCAACACACGAAACTCTCCCTTTTGCGAAGTGGAAGCTGATGGGGCTAACTTAACTTCAAAAATCCCATCACTCGGATTCGGAAAAAGATTAAACCGCGAACTTTGAACATTCAATCCACCAATTCCCACTCCTGTTTCGCTCACTGTAAACGACCAAATATCGCTCCACAGTGATGTGTTAGCGCTGGCAGTCGTGCGCACCCGCCAGTAATAAGTTTGTGAATAGGTTAAGTTACTTGTTTGAAATTCTGTGTCAGGATTATTGGGGTCAGTAGAAATGAAATTGGTAGTGCCGGTTTGCAACGATCCTGTGTTAAATTGATTGCTTACATCCAATTGCCATTCGTATAGGTCAATTGCACCTACGGCTTTCCAATCCAAAATCACATCATCGGCTTGTCCAACGACTCCATCAGTGGGAGATTGTAGGACGGGCTTGGAATTCCAAACACCCTCAATATTAATGTCATCCAAATACAAATTGTTGCCCCCATCGCTCTCAAATTCGAATTTGAACAAGAAATTTTCAGACAGTAGTGTGCTTGTGATGTTAATGGAATATTCTTGCCACTCGCTTTGTGAAGCAGGTGTGAAAACAGGAAATTGTACAGGCACTGTTGCCAACGAACTGCCAGTTTTTGCCCATCGAATTACCCATGTTGCCCCGCAATCTTTGGAAACATACAGCCGCAAGATGTCGTTATCTGCTGCATCCCGCTGGGCATAGGCAACTTTGAATGAAAGAGCAATGCTCGCCATCGAGGTGAAATCAAACCCACCACAGAGCAATTCATCGAGATTGCCGGGGGTGTTATTGATGTTGTTCATTTTGGCGGATGATGTTCCGGTATAGGCAGCATCCGAAGTATGCATCCATGCTTTTGAGTCTCCATCGGGATTATAGATAAGCCAGTTGTTATTCGGCAATGAGCCGTTTTCAAATCCTTCGGTAAAAGGCGCATAGCCCTCTGATGGGTCAATCACTAAAATGTAAGACGACTTTGTTTTGCTTTGTGATATGGAATTATTATCTACTGTTAGTGAAACATCATAAATGCCGGGTGTGTAATATTTCACAACAGGATATCGGTCATTGGATGATGACGGGCTCCCTCCATCAAATGTCCAATTCCAGTTGCACTGGCCGTATTTTGATTCATCTTCAAAATACACGTCCTCTCCTTTGCAAGCAATGATGGTGCTTGATGAAAATTCAGCAAGTTCAAGGTCATTCACACCTGTGGCTATTAAATTGGAACTCTTCCACAAATTACTACGAGACCCTGTGCTTGAATTAATGGCTGCTTGCATTCTTGTTGCTTGTCCTTTTGTAAACATGTTGCTGCAAAATGAATATTCCATGTAGTTCTGCACGTTGTCGAGCGAGCCACAGGATTCTCCGCCAAGGTTGCAAACTTGCCAGCCGATGGTGTTGGGAGTGTCGCCTACGTTATCATCAGAATTGCAATTGGATGCAAGAGCAGGGTCGTTGGTTCCGCCCCAGCAATGGCTCAGGTTCAGCCAGTGGCCGATTTCATGAGTGAGGGTTCTTTTGTTTAAACCCACATAGTTGTAAAGAACAAGGATAGCATCATTCCCGGAACTCGTTGAACCGGGCAAGTAGGTATAACCTGCCGCTCCCCCAATATTAATAGCAGTATAGATGTTAAGGTACATGGACCGGGGCCATTGTTTGCCAGGTTTAATGTTATCGCCTGCGCTGTATGTCTCCTGTGTTTCGTAGCGGATCATGCCATCGGTGGCATTTCCGTTCGGGTCTTTTTGTGCGAGCCGGAATTCGATTTCTGAATTACCAAGAATGGGGATGAAATCGGCAACTACATCAGCGGTATCTTCGTTACGCAATTGAAAATCAATATTGAGCTGCTTGATGGCGTCTTTGATGGTTTCTTCCGTAAGATTTTCACCGCCATTGTCGTGCAAAATGTGAAAGACAACAGGAATCACATATTGATAGCACCCACTTGCTCCTCTTTTGTTTTGAATGAATTGCTGAGTGTGCTGCTCCAACTCTTGTTGATTTTGTAGGATTTGCTGCTGCAACCCGGGGTTTTCTTCAAAATATTTTTGTTGCATTTCCCATTGCGAGCAGAATTTAACATTTTGATTTTGGGCAATGATTGTTGCGCAAAGCAAAGAAGATGTTAAGAAGAAGAAGATTTTCATTTGACGATGATTTTTTGTGTGTACGAGTGTTCATTTATTGAACATCGAAGGAAGTAAACACCTTTGGGCTGTTGTGAGATATCGACCCTGAGTAGGTTAGTCGGATTAATTAAATTGATTGAGTGAATTTCCTCTCCCAACACATTGTAAATTGAGATTTTAGAACTACCATTGCCTGCTGTTGCTATTTCAAAAACCCCATTATTCGGATTAGGAAAAACCGTGAATTGTGAACCGCGAAGTGCCAACTCATCAAGTCCCACCCCATTGGCGCTTACGGTGAATGACCACACATCGCTCCATGCAGAATTCGTTCCCCCAGTAGTAGTTCTCACCCGCCAGTAGTAGGTTGCGGAATGTGTTAAATTGCTTGCTTGAAATTCTGTGTCGGTATTATCCGGAGAATAATCAATGTAAGTTTTAGTGCTCCCAATAAGATTTCCCGAGCTAAATCCGGGGTCAGTGTCGAGCTGATATTCATAGCTATCTACATCACCCACAGATTTCCAATCAAGCGTGATATTGTCGCCCACATTTTGCGCCCCGTCACTTGGCCATACAAGCAAAGGCACGGTATTAAATGCTCCTGAAATGTTGATGTCATCAATATATAGATTGTTTCCGCCATCATTTTCAAATACAAATTTCAGACGCAGATTTTCGGTAAGATAACTGCTGGTGAGTGTCACAGTAAACTCTTGCCACTCGCTGGTTGTACTTGGGGTGAACGGAGCCGATTGGGGAGAAACTGATGCAAGTAAATTGCCCGTTTTTGCCCAACGTAAAGCCCAGGTTTGGCCACAATTATTAGAAGCGTATAATTTCAGCTTATCGTTGTTGGAAGAAGTAATTTGTGCAAAAGCGACTTTGAAAGTGACAGTAGCTGCCGACAAGGTACTTAAATCTAACGGGCCACTGATTACGTCATCTTTGTTGCCCACAGGGTTGGAAAAATTGTTCATTTTCAACGATTTAGTCCCTGTATAACCAGCAATAGTGGATTGCAGCCATTTGTAGTTCGTGTTATCGGGATTGAAAATTTCCCAGTCGTCATTTGGTATGGCATCTCCTTCGAAGCTTTCTGAATATGGCATGTATTTTCCCGGGGATGGATAAACAGTTATGTAGCCGGTTTTGGTGCTGTTCACATCGGGGTCAACCCCATTCCCCACGGCTAAGCCAACATCATGCGTGCCCGGAGACCAGTAAACCACAGCAGGATTTTGGTTGGTAGATGATGAAGGGTTACCATTTTCAAATGTCCATTGCCACGAAGTTTGTCCATTGTACGAAGCATCATTGAATTGAACGTCTTGCCCGGTACATATTGAAGTATAATCGGTATTGAAATCGGCAGCGCAAAGAATGTCGTTGCCATCTGTTCCCGTGAATTGCAGGTTGGATGTTTTCCATAAATTATTACGCCCTGCAATGGATGAATTCAGCGCTCCCCTCATCCTTGTTGCCTGTCCCTGGGTAAACATGTTTTCACAAAAAGAATATTCCATATAATTCTGCACGTTATCAACCGAGCTGCAGCTGGTGCCACTGAGGCTGCAGGATTGCCAGCCGATGGTGTTGGGCGTGTCAGAAACGCCATCGTCACCGTTGCAATTAGTTGAAACTCCTGGATCGTTGGTGTCACCCCAGAGGTGCAATAAATTGAGGTAATGCCCCACTTCGTGTGTCAGCGCCCTCGAAGTTGATGGATTTCCAGTACCAATACTGCCTATATAATTGTGCAGAATGATGATGCCGTCATTGCCAGGAAAAAAGATAACACTAGAGGGCAGGTATGTCCACCCAGCAGCACCGTTTTGAATAGAGTTCACTACCCACACATTGATGTAGCGGTTGCGGTCCCACTGGTTGAGCTTGGAGCCGTCATCACCCACGTAGGTTTCCTGGGTGTAAATTCGGGTAATGCCATTAGTGCAGTTGCCGTTGGGGTCTTTTTGCGCCAGACGGAATTCGATTTCACAATCCGCTGCAATGGATTGGAAGGCAGAAACGATGCTGGCAGTGTCTGGATTCAGTTTTCTGAAATCTTCGTTCAGGATTCTGACGGCATCTTTTACCTGTGCATCAGATATGTATTCAGGGCCATAATCATGAAGGATGTGAAATACGATTGGGATGATGTAAACAGTGCCTGTACGTTGACCGCTTTGGCTTTGTGCGAAAAATTGAGTAAATTTCTCCAACTCATCTTGCTTTTGCTCAATTAAGGGCTTCAGATCGGGATGTTCGCTAAACAGCTTTTGCTGCATTTCGGTAGTGCCACAATATTTGGGTTGGGTAAAAACAGGAAAAACAACAGCAGCGCAACAAGCGGTAAATACAATTCGTTTCAAACTCATTTTCAATAAATTAAACATAAAACAGCAATTTTCAGCATACTAAGTTAGGAAAAAATTTAGGAACGTGTTGTCAAATAAATGACTTTAAGTGAAGATTGTTGGAAAGGAAACCTCACTCATAATATTCTTCATATTCTTCACCGTAATACTCCATTGCTTGTTCCTCTTCCACATTATCATAAACAATTTCTTTGTTTTTATTGTAGCCAATTGTACGAATAATTGTGCCTTGCCAATCGTATTTCCATCGGATGATGGCGCAGCCACTTGTGTCTTCCGTGAGTTGAAAGGTTGCGTTAAAATACTTCTCTTGATGTGTATTGCCTTTCGAATCATATTTCCAGCGATTGATGGCTATTTCCAGCGAATCACCAGTTAATTTTCCGGATGCATCATAACGGCTTTTTTCAATGGCGTTGCCTGCATCATCGTATTTCCAGCGCAAAGTGGCAGTGCTGTTTTCATCTTCTTTTGGGAGGGCATTTGTTCCGAAACAGGTTTCTTCTAAAGTGCGCCCCAGTGAGTCCTTTTTCCATTTGAAAATGAAGCAGCCATCATATTCGGCTGGTTGTTGATGCACATTGTAAAAACTGCGTTCGATTAGATAGTTGGTGCTGTCATAAACGTATCGGTTGATGGCGATGCCCTTGTTACCGCCATGCAGCTTGCCGTCAAGCCCGTAGAAGCGGCTTTCGATTTTGTTGCCGAGCGTATCGTATTTCCACCGCCAAATTGCAATTTTTTCAGACCATGCAGTGAGCTGATTTTTTGCATTGTAGTAGGCGGCTTCGGTATTATTTTCGTTATTATCGTATTTGAAAGTGGCAACGGCAATGCCGCTGGTGTCTTCTTTCAAATTGCCGGTTTCATCAAAATAGCTTTCCTTTAGAATTTGCCCTATTATATCTAGCTCCCAGCGAATACGCATTACGCCACTGAAATCTTCGGTAAGCTTATCTTCATCATCATAATAAGATTCTTCAATAATGTGATTGTTTGAATCGTGTTTCCAGCGTTTTATCATAATACCCTGATTATTCCCTCCTCCAGCTGAAATCAAGCCCTTGTTATAAGACTCTTCAACGATATTTCCGTATTTATCATGCTTCCAATTTCTGGTGCTTACTCCGTCTTTGTCTTTCGTGAGGATTTCTTGAGCATCATAATAGCCTTCCTTAATTTTTCTGTTGATCGAATCATATTCCCACCGCATCAAGGCGATGCCGCTGTAATTTTCGAGCAAATCACCATAACGGTTATGATATGATTCCTCAATAATGTTGTCGAGTGAATCGTACTTCCACTGCCAGGTATAAACCCCGTCATATTTATTTAACGCCCAATGCTTATTGTAGTATTTTTCTTCAATAATGTTGCCGTGTTTGTCATATTGATATAGAAAAACGGCAGTGCCTTCGCTTATTTCAGCTAACTGGTTTTCTTTATCATAATAAGCCTTTTGCGTTATGTTTCCTGCATAGTCATGTTGCATTTCAACAGCCGTATARCCGAGAGAATCCTCTTTTAATTTCCTGTTTTTGCCGTAATATTCTTCGCGTGCCATGTAGCCGTTGTRATCGTAATCCCATTGGTATTTTGCCCTTCCGTATTTATCTTCGGCCGGCTTTCCTTCTTTTGAATAATATAATTTTTCAAGGATGTTTCCCTGTTTGTCGTACTTCCATCGTGTGATGGCAATGCCCAAATCATCACCTGTAGTATCTTTTTCAGCATTTTGATTGAGCGCTTCGGTGACCATTCCTCGCTCATTGTATTGGTAATGCATTTCATAATTTCCACTACCGTCTTTCACGCGATTTCCACTTTTATCCACAAAATAGGCGGTAGTCATTTGCCCTTTTTCATCGGTCGCTAAAGCATATTTAAACACTCCGTATTCATCTTTGCAGGGCTGCCTGATGGTGTCGTAATTCGATATAGAAATGGCTCTGCCCAGTGAATCGAGATCAATCTCAATACGATGAGCCTTGTAGGCACTTATAACGGCCTTGCCTTTTATGTTAAAAAATGACCAGGTGTTGCTGTTTTGCTTTCGCTCCATGTTGATTTTAGACACTTCAAAATAGGTGTCGATGTTGGGTTTGCCGCCAATGAGGTATTCGATGGAAATCACTTTTCCACTGTCGTTGTAAGTAAAATGGTAGCAGTTGATTTTTTCAAAATCATCTTCGTCAACGGGGTACAGTCCTTTGATTTCCGGAGTGCCCTCAACGTAAATTTTGCGGTAGTAAGGAGCGTTTTTTTCTTCACAGGAGGTTAAAAGAATAATTAAAAAACACGGAAGAAAGAATGATAGGAAAAGATTCTTCATCACGGAATTTAAAATGGAACTGAAAAGTAAGTATTAAATTGCACTACGCCAAATCCCGCAAATCAAAAACCGCATCTGGGTATTTCGATGGGTTTTTGAGCACATCGAAGAGTTGCCGCGCTGATTGTGAAACTGGCTTTAGCATGCCTTGCTGGTGATATTCGATGAAGTCGTGTTTTGCGCTGAAGCAGCTTTCATCCGCATTTCTGATTTGCTCCTGCATTTGTGTTTCGATGATGCCGGGAGCTACCGCCATGATTTTAATGTTGCTTTTGGTGAGTTGTTGTTCTTTATCAATCACACGTGTGAACATGTCCATTCCAGCTTTGGTAGTGCAGTAAGCGCTCCAGCCGTCATAGATATGATGTGCAGCACCAGAAGTAATGTTTAAAATGATTTTTTCTGCGGTATAAGTTATATAGGCCTTGATAAACTTGTTAGTCAAAACAGCAACAGCCGTAAGGTTGATGTTAAATGCGTTGATGATGTCATCATCAGAGCTATTGCCCACATAGCTAACTTCGCCCAATGTCCCCGCGTTGTTGACTAAAGCAATTTTCTCAGCATTAACAGCCTCCTGAAATTCAAAATTTTTCACTGCTTCCAAATCACTCAGATCAATGGAATGATGAGTGTAGTTGTGATGTTCAATAGAACAACTTCGGGAAATGCCGGTTACCGTTTCGCCCTTTTCCAGCAACAGTTCGGCAAGAGCTTTGCCGATTCCTTTACTTGTTCCTGTGATGTAGTAATGGTTCACGAATTGAATGCTTGTTCCAAATCGGCAATCAGGTCGTCTTTATCTTCGATGCCTACACTCACGCGAATTAGCGAGTCGAGCACGCCCGTTTTGTGCCGAACTTCAGGAGGGATTGATGCGTGTGTCATTGTTGCTGGATGCCCAATGAGCGACTCCACTCCACCCAATGATTCTGCCAGAGTGAAAATTTTCAATTTGCTGATGATATCGAGCGTTTCGTCAATGTCATCGCCTTTGAGGGTAAAAGAGACCATCCCACCAAAATTGCTCATTTGCTTTTTAGCCACTTCATGATTGGGATGGCTTTCAAAACCAGGGTAGTAAACCTTATCAATTTTCGGATGATTTTGCAAGAATTCCGCTACGGCCTTGCCGTTTTCAGAGTGCCGCTCCATACGTATGTGAAGTGTTTTCAACCCGCGCAAAACGAGGAAGGCATCAAATGGGCTGGGCACTGCCCCGATGCTGTTTTGGTGGAAATAGAGTTTTTCTGCCAGTTCATCATCATTGACCGCCACAGCACCCATTACTACATCTGAATGTCCGCCCAAATATTTGGTGACGGAGTGCATGGAAATGTGCGCCCCGAAATCAATGGGGTTTTGCAGGCAGGGCGTAGCAAAGGTGTTGTCAACGGCAAAAATGAGGTCGTTTTCTTTGGCTATCTTTCCGATGGCTTCCAAGTCAATGATATTCAAAAGCGGGTTTGTAGGAGTCTCCACCCAAATCATTTTGGTGTTTTCGTTGATGCATTCCAGCACTTTGTTTGTATCTTGCATCGGAATGAAGTGTGACTTAATACCCACTTTCTCATAAACTTGCTTTAAAAGACGGTATGTTCCTCCGTAAACATCGTTGGAAGAAATAACTTCATCTCCCGGTTGCAGCATCCGCATAATAGCATCAATAGCGGCCATGCCGCTGGCAAAGCAAAGCCCGTATTTGGTATTTTCCAGTGCCGCGATGTTTTTTTCGAGCGTTGTTCGTGTTGGGTTTTGCGTGCGCGAATATTCATAGCCCTTGTGTTCTCCGGGACGCTTTTGAGCATAGGTAGTGGTCATGTAAATGGGGGTCATCACCGCCCCGGTGGCTTCATCTGGCTCAATGCCCGCATGGATAACTTTTGTTCCGAATTTCATTTTACTATTTAATTACGAATTAAAGCGAATTACTAATAACAAACAACTATTCCAATAGCGATGCGAATATACAAATCGAATTTAGGATTTGAATTTAATCAGCTTTCGTTTGATATAGACCCTTTTAACCCATCCCGGCAGTAAAATAGCACCGATGAAAAGGTAGGGGTAATAACTTACCAGTCGCCACAGCAGGGCTAATGTCGCTTCAAGTCCGTTGGGGATGAATTCAAACAAATAAGCTGAAAAAGCATATTCCGCTACTCCGCTGCTGCCGGGTGTGGGACTGATGAGCATAATCACCCACATAATTAATTGACGTGCATAAATAAGAAAATGTTCATTTGTGAAAAGAAAGGCCATGATTAAGCAATTGACCACAAAATACCTCGCTGTCCATGAAAAATAAGTGGCAATAAATGCTTTGAACCACTGAATAGCAGGCCATTTTTTGACCTCACCTGAAGCGATGATTATTTCATCTCCTGTTTTTTCAGCTTCAGCTTTCCATTTGCGCAGCAATGGCAACCGAAACAACTGTATTAAAAGGTATTTAAACCCTTTTGGATTGATAAATAACCCAAAAGAAATGAAGCAGCAATAAAACACAATTAATATATAGCTCATGATAAAAACCACTTTGCTGCCAGCTTCAAACTGCATCAGTGAAAGAGGTTCGTCAACAGGAAAAAGATTTTTATCGAACACAAAAAAATACAGCAATGGAACCATTGTAATAAAGAAAATTTCATCGAGTAAAGAGGTGATAAGCACAATGGTGGTGCTTCTTCCGAGATTAATGCCCTCTTTGTTTATTATAAAGATAGCGATAGGAGCCCCGCCTACGATGGATGGAGTGACTGAGGAAGCAAATTCCCATAGAAAAATTACATCAAAGGCCCTGCGCCATGAGAGTTCATTGTTGGTGAGCACACGAATTCGATACATGTATGCGATGTCCCTGACAGCCATGAATAAGAGTGAAAGAAAAAGCCAAAAGGCGGTGTAATAAGACCAATTGATTTGTTCAAATGCATCTTTGTCAAAATTATTGACAAGCAGCACTGCTACTACTATCAACCCAATGAGTATCGGAATGAGAATCTTGCTCGGACTAAGCAGAGTACGTATGGGGTTGGTTTTGCGTGACATCTAAAATAAACTTCGTAAAATGAAATGCGAAAATAGAAACATCCCGATAAATCGGGGCTAATCTCTAAATCTCAAAAAGTTTGAAAAATAAAGTGTGATATTTGGCAAGTATTTTCTGAAAACTATCAAACGATGAAAAAAATTTACCACCTTTCCACATGTAGCACTTGCCAGCGCATCATTAAGGACATTAACCCGGGGAATGAAGTGAAATTGCAGGACATTAAAGCGAATAAAATTACCGCCCAGCAAATTGATGAATTGAAAAAAATGGCAGGTTCGTACGAAGCTCTTTTCAGCCGGAGGGCGATGAAATACAAATCTATGGGGCTGGCTCAAAAAAATCTTTCGCAAGATGATTATCGCCAGTTGATTTTGGATGAATACACTTTTTTAAAGCGTCCTGTTGTGGTTTCCGGAGACCGGATTTTTGTCGGAAATTCAAAAAAAACAGTAGAAGCGGCCAAACAGGGGCTTTAAAATGCCAAAACATTTGAAAACGCACGCAGCGCTTTTGCTGGCCAACCTCATTTATGGCCTCAATTACCTAGTTGCTAAAGATGTAATGCCCGATTATGTGCAGCCGTTTGGATTTATTTTCTTGCGTGTTGTTGGAGCTTCGGTAATTTTTTGGCTCATCGGTTCGTTTTTCATTTCTGAAAAGGTTGAAAAAAAAGACTTTTTCCGCTTGGCGCTCTGCGGGTTGTTTGGCGTGGCCACTAACCAACTGTTGTTTTTTAAAGGGCTTAACATCACCACCGAAATTAACGCATCTATTATTATGACCACCAACCCAATTTTGGTGCTCATTGCGGCAAGCTTTCTTTTAAAAGAAAAAATTACAGGCAACAAAATAGCGGGGATTTTAATTGGACTGATTGGCGCTGTGACGTTACTTACGGTTAAAGATGATTTTCAATTTGGCTCTGACACAGTTTGGGGAGACTTTCTCGTATTACTCAACGCCACTTCTTACGGTATTTACCTCGTCATTGCCAAGCCGCTTGTGAACAAATACCACCCGCTTACAGTGGTGAAATGGGTATATGCTTTTGGACTAGTGTTTGTGCTGCCTGTTGGCTTTGGTGAAGCGTCCCAAATTAATTGGGAATCGTTCACGCCAATCATTTGGGTAGATGTCTTGTATGTCGTGATTTTCACCACAATTATTGCTTACTTTCTTAACATTTTTGCTTTGAAAAAACTCAGCCCTTCTGTAGTTAGTACTTATCTTTATCTACAGCCCGTTTTTGCCGCTTCATTGGCGGTTTCGTTTGGGCGGGATGAGTTGACATGGATAAAAATTATTTCTGCGATATTGATTTGCCTTGGGGTGTTTTTAGTGAGCCGTCCGCTAAAGAAATCAATTTGATTACTTTTGGGGCTTTAAAATTTTGGCGATGATTATTTCAATGACAGGTTTTGGGCGTGCAGAAAGAGAATTTGTGAACAAAAAAATTGCTGTTGAAATTAAATCGCTCAACAGCAAACAGCTTGATATGAGCATTCGGATACCCGGGGTTTATAAATCAAAGGACTTGGATGTGCGAACAGTATTGTCTAAAGCGTTGCATCGAGGAAAAATCGAGTTGTTTGTGCATGTGGACACATCATCTGAAAATAAGAAAATCAACATCAATAAAGAGCTAGCGATGGCTTACCACAAAGATTTGCAGGAACTTGCTGCACAATTGGGCATGCAGGATAATACCAACTACCTTTCGCTTTTAGTGAAAATGCCCGAGGTGATGAAAACAGAAAAACAAGAGCTGGACGAAGAAGAATGGGGGCAAATCCAGTCTACTATTGTGGGAGCAATAGATGAACTCATCGAATTCAGAACACAGGAAGGCAATGCGCTGCAAATTGATTTGCAGATGAGAATCAACAATATATTATCATTACTCGAAAAAATTGAAGCGCTCGAACCACAACGAAAAAAAACGATCAAGCAACGTATTTCAGGTAACTTGGAAGAATTTATCGGTCAGGGAAAAGTTGACCAAAACCGGTTTGAACAGGAATTGATTTACTATTTGGAAAAACTCGATATCACTGAAGAAAAAGTGCGGCTTAAAAATCACGGTGCGTTTTTTCTCGAAACAATGGAAGGAGAAAAATCAGAAGGCAAAAAACTGAGTTTCATTGCACAGGAAATCGGACGTGAGATTAATACTATCGGTTCAAAAGCCAATGATGCAGAAATGCAAAAATCGGTGGTGGAAATGAAAGACGAATTGGAAAAGATAAAAGAGCAACTTTTGAATGTTTTGTGAATTAGCTAATTGACCAAAATGCAGGGTAAAGCCATCATTATATCAGCCCCATCGGGTTCGGGAAAAACGACCATTGTGCATCACTTGCTAAAACAGGATTTTGGCTTGGCATTTTCCGTTTCAGCAACCAGTCGCCCTAAGCGCCAAAACGAAACAGAAGGCAAGGATTACTATTTTATTTCAGAAGAAGAATTTCGGACAAAAATTGAAAACAACGAGTTTGTTGAATGGGAAGAAGTTTACAACGGGCAGTTTTATGGCACATTAAAATCAGAAATCGAGCGTGTTTGGGCGACAGGGAACCATGTGGTTTTTGATGTGGATGTGGTCGGTGGGCTTAATTTGAAAAAACAATTTGGAGAGCAAGTAATGGCTGTTTTTGTCATGGTGCCCTCTATTGAAGAATTGAAAACTCGCCTGCAAATCCGTGCTACCGAACCTCCCGAAAAACTCGCGAGCCGGCTTTCAAAGGCAGAGCAAGAAATGCAGCGAGCCAAAGAATTCGACAAAGTGATTGTGAATGATGACCTTCCCCATGCCCTGCGTGATGCTGAAGTCTTTGTGAAGGAGTTTTTGTAAGGTTAATTCTTTTCCCGGTTTCCCTTACCTTTGCTAATCCGCTCAATCAAACCTTTACCATGAAACTCAAGTTATTCTTCATTCTTTATTTTTCATTTTTCATTTTTCATTTTTCATTTTCCCAAGCTACTTTTCAGAAATATTACGATCGTGATTTTGGCACCAACAATTCCATTACTGAAGTAGGGCACTCCATCAGGCAAACTGCTGATGGTGGTTTCATTGCAGTGGGTTACAGCGACAACTACGGCATTGGGCTGAAGGATGTGTACATGGTTCGAATGAACAGCGCAGGAGATACGCTTTGGACAAAGCTCTATGGCAGTGCCAGCGGACATGACATGGCCCGTGCGGTCATCGAAACAAGCGATGGCGGTTTTGCCCTTGCCTGCGAAACGCAAAGCGGTGCGGGTGGCATTGATGCTGTGATTATGAAAACMGATTCAGTGGGCAATTTRCTTTGGTCAAAAGCATTTGGAGGWRYGGATGATGAACTTGGCCACAGCATCATCGAAATGAACGATGGCGGGCTGGTGCTTGCCGGGGAAGCTTTGAGCTTTAGCGGGACCGGTTATGAAGAAATTTTTCTTGTGAAGGTGGATGCCAGCGGCAATTTGGTTTGGAGTAAAACTTTGAGTGGAGGCAGTGGTGATATAGCAAGGGGAATCGCTAAAACTGCCGATGGTGGGTTTATTGTTTCTGGCGATGAATCCAGTTTGAACTATGGCGTTTGCCTTGCAAAATTCGATGTAAACGGAGATACAACATGGTGTCACACATAC
Source organism: Flavobacteriales bacterium (assembly GCA_002746335.1). Lineage (GTDB taxonomy): Bacteria > Bacteroidota > Bacteroidia > Flavobacteriales_H. Next base: position 24,569 of record NVWW01000011.1, read on the forward strand.
AGGGGAGCTATTTCCGCTTTCGAAGGTTACAGTGTCAACCAAACAATTGATGGTGGCTACGTGATGGCGGCCAACACCTTTGGAGGGAGTATTGGGTCCAAAGACATGGTGATTTTGAGATTAACCTCAAGCGGTATGATAAGTTGGGCAACTGAGCTTGGCACCATCAACAGMGATGTGGTTACCGATGTGATTGAAACTGCTGATGGCGGTTATGTGGCTAGCGGCACTGCTATGCCGGGCGGCTCATATTCTGAAATAACATTGTCAAAACTCAACGCTTCGGGAACGCTGCAATGGAGCAAAGGTTATACAGGCGACTTCGGCATTACCTTCGCGATGGACGAGCGCTATGAAGTTATCGAAACGAGCGATAACGGCCTCGCTACCATTGGAAGTATCTACAACAATTTTGGCAACACATTGCCTGAATTGTACAACGGCTATGATATGATGATACTGAAAGTAGATTCGGCTGGTGGCGGTCTACCGTTCGGTTGTGTGAAAGATGTCAACTTGCAGTCGGCACCCGCAGCATGGTCGGTTTATAGCGCTCCATTTGCTGTTACCAATGTCAATCCTATTGTAACAAATGCTGTTTTTACGGAAAGTTTAACCGCAGGTAATAACGGTGATGTTGGCATAAAACTCAATTTCACGACCACCCCGGTTTCATGCGGCCAATGTGATGGCTCGGCTATGGTTGACCCATGTGACACCAATGGATTTTATTGTAGCGGAAAAAACCCATACTCTTATCAATGGGACACTGCTACAGGCGGGAGCGGCCAGGTCACTCAAAATGCCACTGGCCTTTGTACAGGCAGTTATACGATCACTGTAACAGATTTCATCGGGTGCACCGGAATTGGCAGTACCTTGGTTACTTCGGCTGCATTGGCACAGGAAATATGCTTGGTAACAGTAGATTCCACATCAACTAAAAATATTATTGTTTGGCAAAAACCCATAATCACTGCCATTGACAGTTTCAAAGTATACCGTGATGTTGTCGGGACATATACACACATTGGCAGTGTGCCCTACGATTCATTGAGTCAGTTCATTGACACGACTAATGGAATTAATCCGAATATTACTTCTTACCGCTATAAAATCAGTACAGTAGATACTTGCGGAAATGAAAGCACACTTAGCGCCCACCACGAGACAATTCACCTCACCAGCAATGTGGGAACGAGTGGTGAAGCCAATTTGATTTGGGATGATTATGAAGGGTTTTCATTTACCTTCTACCGTATTTTACGGGATACTATGGGCAACGGAAATTTTGAAGTAATTGATTCAGTTTCGAGTACTAATTTTACTTATACCGATCTGAATACATTTATTGGAAATACTTATTATGCCATTGAAGTGGTGCCTCCTTCAACCTGTACCGCAACCAAATCAGCAGAAAATTACAATTCATCGCGTTCAAATATAAATCAAAAAGCAAACTTGGGACCATCTGCTGATTTTACAGCTAGCCAAACGGCTGTAACGCAAGGAAACGCTGTTAATTTTACCGATCAGTCGCTTTACGCTCCTACTTCTTGGCAATGGACATTTACAGGCGGAACGCCAGCGAATTCTACATCAAAAAATCCGGTTATTACCTATAATGACACGGGTTGTTATGATGTTACTTTGGTGGTTTCCAATGCAAACGGAACGGATTCCATCATCAAAACTTGCTACATTCAAGTAGCTCAGGGAGTGCCGCCCACGGTGGATTTTTCAGCGAGCACTACCAATGTGACCGTTGGCAGCAGCATCAATTTTAGCGATCTTTCGGGAAATACGCCCACTTCATGGTCTTGGACATTTCAGGGAGGAAATCCATCAAGTTCAGCCATTCAAAATCCAATTAACATCAACTACAATGCGGTTGGATGTTACGATGTAATACTTGTTTCAACTAATGTTTTTGGCACCGATTCATTGACTAAAATCTGCTACATCAATGTAACTTCTGCAGGCCAGGCTCCTGTAGCTGATTTTGCTGCAAGTGCAGTCAATATTACACAAGGCGACAGTGTTACTTTTGTTGACCTTTCGAGCAATACCCCCACCTCGTGGAACTGGGTGTTTACGGGCGGAACGCCTTTCACTTCGAGCCTGCAAAGCCCCACTATTATTTACAATGACACAGGGTGTTTTAACGTTTCGTTGCAGGTCTCTAATACAAGCGGAAACGATACGGAAACAAAGCTCGGTTACATTTGTGTTGCTCAGGCAGGAAGTGTTCCGGTAGCTGCTTTTACTGCCAACAATACGACAATTACAGCAGGAGGAACAGTTGATTTCACAGATCAATCAGCCAATACGCCAACATCATGGCAATGGACGTTTACAGGAGGAAATCCATCAAGTTCGATATTACAAAACCCTATAAATATTACCTATGCTGATACGGGCTGTTATGAAGCAATATTAGTTGCAACAAATGCTTTGGGAAATGACATGGAAACGAAAACGTGCTACATCACTGTAAATGCTGCGGTAGGGATTAAGTATCAAGTATCGGGTATCGGGTATCAAGTATTTCCGAATCCGAATGATGGGATCTTTGAAGTGAAAATTATGCATGAAGAATTAAGAATGAAGAATGTTAAGTTAGAAGTACGGAACGTTTTGGGTGAACAGGTTTATCAATCTCATATCCCAAATCTCATATCCCAAATCTCAATTGATTTATCAGCCCAACCAATTGGAATTTACTTTCTGAAACTTGAAACTTCACAGGTAACGTTCACCCAAAAAATTTCTATTAGCCGATAAATTCGGATTTGTTTCTTTTGTATCCAAAACCTATTGAATGGATGTAGTTGAAGTAACTTGGTTTGGTCTCGATTTACGAGAGCCGATGACATTTTTTACCAATGTGGCGGTGAGCGTGTTCTGCTTCATCTTTTGGCAACGGCTAAAAAGTAACGAGGCAAACCCTTCGGTGAAATACTGGCGGTGGTTTATGGCGTTAATGAGCACCTCCACATTTGTTGCTGGGCTTGCACATATGTTCTTTAACTATTATGGCCACGCGCTTCATTTTAGCGGTAGGTTGACAATAGGCTTTGCTATTTTTATGGCTGAGTTGGCTACCATTGTTTTGATACGGTCAGCAACCTGGAGAAAGATACTGCTGGTGTTTGTGTGGGTGGAGTTGATTGCATTCATCACCTTGTTGATAACCTTTTATGCATTACCTGTACAAGAATCTTTTCTTATTGTGAAGTTGCATGTGGGCTTTGGGATGGCGGGCATCGTTTTTACGAACCATGTCGGCATCTATTTGAGGCATAAAGAATATGCCAGCAAAATGATAGCGCTTTCTATCATCATTTCGATTGCTGCCGGGGTGGTTAGTTCTTACAAGCTATCGTTCCATGATTGGTTTACACATCATGACATCGGGCACTTGATAGTGCTTATCAGTTTTTACTTTGTTTACCTGGGAATTAAACAGAAACCATCGATAACATTAACTTGAAAACTATAAATGGTTCACCAACTAAGACACAGGGAATTCGTCCATGATTGTTTCGATTTCCATGATTTTTTGTTGATTTCGAGGAATAATAAGCTGTTAATTGAAATTTAAAACAATCCATTTCTTTGCAAAAATCTTTTAGTATGAACTACACCATAAGCGGCATACAGCAAATCGGCATCGGGGTAAGCGATGTGCATGAAGCGTTCAAATGGTATCGTCACAATTTCGGCATTGACATTCGTGTATTTGAAGAAGCAGCTACAGCCGGGCTGATGTTGCCATATACCGACAACCAGCCACAAGAAAGACATGCCATTTTAGCCTTTAATTTGCAAGGTGGTGGTGGGTTGGAGATTTGGCAATACACCGGAAGAACACCACAGCCACCTGCTTTTGAGCCGCAATTGGGAGATTATGGGCTATTTGTTTCAAAAATCAAAAGCAGGAATGTAGTGGTTACGTATCAGTTGTTTCAAAAAAGAAAACAGCATTTGCTTGGAAATATTACCACCAACCCTGCCGGTGAAGCGTATTTTTTCATGAAAGACCCCTACGGAAACATTTTCCAAATCATCGGTTGCGACACATGGTTCAAAAATGAAAAGAAATTGACGGGTGGTGCTGCGGGTTGTATCATTGGCGTTTCAGACATTGAAAAAGCCAGAATGCTTTACAGCGATATTTTAGGCTATGATGAAGTGGTTTACGATAAAGAAGAAAAATTTAATGACTTTGCTGTTTTGCCGGGCGGAAGACAAAAAGCGAGAAGGGTTTTACTACGGCACAGCGAAGCAAGAAAAGGCGTGTTCTCAAGATTGGTAGGGCCAACCGAAATGGAACTGGTGCAGGTCAAAGGAAAGAAGCCGAGAAAAATCTACGAAAACCGCTTGTGGGGTGATTTGGGTTACATCCATTTGTGCTTTGACATCTCTGGTATGCAGGAGCTAAAAAAAACGTGCGAAGCCAAAGGTTTTCCGTTTACCGTTGATAGCAGTGAGAGTTTCGATATGGGCGAAGCAGCGGGTCATTTTTCCTACATTGAAGATCCTGATGGCACGCTGATTGAATTTGTAGAAACACACAAAGTACCAATTCTGAAAAAAATCGGCTGGTATCTAAATCTCAAAAACCGCGACCCCGAAAAGCCGCTTCCCAACTGGATGGTGAAGGCGATGGCATTTAACAGGGTGAAAGATTAGGGTGCTTTTTCGGGAATTGTCTCGAGATATTCAAGAATCTGTATTCTATGCTCTTTCAATTCGTTAACCTTTTCAGGAAACCGTTTTTTAAACAAATTGAACTGCACTTTTCGAATAGTTTCTGTATACAAATCGTGATACCAAATTGCCGATAATCCGTAAAGCGGAAGCAGGAGTGCGACTAAGAAAAAATAACTGTTAATTGTACACGTTACCCCCAATATCAAAGCATACTGAATCAAGTAGATGATTTGTGCAACTCCTAAATTTACCGAAGCGTATAGTTCTTTTTTTGCTACCTTTTTATCTGCAACTTTTTTTGCATATTTAAAAGGTATAAAGTTGACAACTCTTCCTGTAAAATAAAGGGGCCATAACAGTAGCAAAGCGATGATTTTAAGCAGGTTTAATTTTCTGACACTGGCAATTTCTGAGTCATGAATTTTCGCTTTTTTGAGATGTGAAAAATAATTATTTGTGTCTGTTTCCAGCAATTTGAGGCCTTCGGCATTATTGGCATAAAGCCAGTTGACTTTACGTGCTGTTTTGGTTTCCAGTTCGATTCGATAACGGGATTGCAAACGCCACTGCAAAAAGCGCAATTCGTGGCTGTTTCTAACCATAGAGAGCAATGTTTCGGTAAGTGACTCTGCCTCTTTTTCTTCAATGATAATGATTTCGTCCTTCAATGCATCGGTAATGTCTTCGTTAATGGCATTGATGGCTTTTGCGGGATGCTCGTTATACAAATCACGATAATCCGCCACCTTAATCGGTTTGCAGTAATGCAGTATGATTTCACTGCGCATTTTGGTGAAATAAGTATAGTTTAATCCTACGGGGATAACAAGCAAATCATCGATTTCTTGTAACGCATTGAAGGCGATGCGTGCCGTGCCTTTTTTTAGCGGACGTAGGCGCTTTTCGTTGATGCAAATGCCTTCGGAAAACACCAAAACGGTGTCTTTTTTTTTCAAAATTTGCGTGCATAAATCAAAGGTCTGCTCGTTTTTGTGAAGATTTTCGCTGCCTTCCAAAACGCGGTAAATAGGTATTAACTGTACATGTCCAAGTAGCTTTCGTGCCCAACCACTTTTGAAAGCATCGGAACGTACCATTGTGTACATCTTCGGCTTGATGTTGAAACCGATAATGATGGCGTCCATGAAAGAATTGGGGTGGTTGGATGCAAAAATTACCGGCTTGTTCACAGGTATATTCTCAAGACCGGTTACAAAAAATCGCCTGAAATACCCGCGCAAAGTAAAGGGCATGATAGTTATCAGAAAATTGTAAATAGCTGCAAAGTTGGGCATGCGGCCAAAATTAGGATTTCGATTTTAAATCCAATGATTTCAAAGGAATATACTTTGCCCCTCGGAGCTGCTGCACAGATTCCCACAAAACAAGTTTTTCTACTTGAATTATGGAATTAGAAATGGATGTTTCTAAATTAAAAGATGGGTTGCTGATGTTTTTGAAACGCGCAAGTGTGATGTGCGGAATGAGTTCCCATTCCGTTGCTTTGTGTGGATGAATGATATTTGAAATTGACAGACATAATTCAGAAAACAGCTTGTTTGTTTCAAACCGAGCCCAAATCATTCTTGGGTTTTTCTCGGGGAAAAGGCAAATATCTTTTAGGAGCAGTTCAGAAATGGTATTTTTTGCTGCAATGCGCTGAATTTTAGTGGTGATTTCATTTTCAAATCCGTTGCCAATAAAGTAAACTGTGATGTGCAGGTTTTCTTTTGGAGTCCAGCGTGTGTTTGCAACAGACGTATTTTGTTTTTGAATTTGGGACAGCTCAGAGGCAAGTTGTTTGGGCACTGGAATTCCGACAAACAACCGTTTTTTCATCTTGCACTTTCAATTTCTTTTGCTTTCTTCCTGATTTTTCCCAGCAAATTTTTCTGTAGTATGACAGAAGCGGTAAGCACGCCAGCCATCAGCGCACCGCCTACACCCACTGAAACGATGTCCTGCCCGGTGAGAAACAAGTTTTTAATTGGCGTATTAACGCGCAAAAACTTTTGCCTAAACCGTTCAGGGTCATGATTCAGTCCATAAATCTCGCCTTTTTGGTAATTGGCAAAATGTTTAGTAGAAAGCGGGGTTGACAGCTCGTAATAATCAATTTTTCCTTTTACTTGTGGCTTGTGCTTGTAGAGTTGTTCAAGCAAACGCAGCGATAATTTTTCTTTGAATGCTTCGTAGTCTTTGCCTCTTTTTTTCCACTTGGTGTTTTCCCATTTTTCAAACCATTCATAAGGTGCTACGGTCAGAATTTCAATAGTTGCCCTGCCAGGGTAACGATTTTCCCAATCGGGGTCTTTGGCAGATGGAAAAGATATATAAGTAACGGGCAGTGGAGCATCGGGGTTTCCTAGAAACTCCTCTACGTTTTTATCATGTTCGTAAGAAGGATAGATCCACAGATTAGTGTTTCCTAAATTCAGTTCTTCAGCGGTGTGCTTTAGTCCGATATACAGGCTAATGTGAGATGTTGCAGGTTCTACTTTTTCGAGTTGATTTTTAAGCTTGAATTTTTCTGTCACTTCTCCATTAAGCAAATGATTATAGGTATTTAAAACACCGGCATTACTGATGATATTTTTAGCGAAAATTTCAACACCATTTCCCATCTTCACCCCAATAGCTTTGTTTTTTTTGACGATAATTTTTTCAACACCTGCATTGACATAAATTTTACCTCCTGCTTTTTCTATAACAGGAGCAATGGTTTGTGCAATGCGTTCGCACCCCCCAACCGGATAAGCGCTCCCGCCCATATAGTGTTTCACCAGAACGCAGTGCATAGCAAAGCTGCTTTGTGCCGGTGGTAAACCGTAATCGCCAAACTGTCCTGTGAGCACTCCAATCAATTTCTCATTAGAAGTCATCTCTTGCAATGCTTGCAAAGTAGTTTTGTTGGAATACTTAAGAAACCCTCTTCTCATTAGTCTTCCAAAAATAGCACTGAGCCACTTAGGCATAGTACGTTCGCCATAGAAAGCGCTTGTTGTGCGAGCGGCTTTGCAAACGGTTTCAACATAGTTGTCAATGGTCTTTGATTCATCGGGAAAGTATTCTTTTAATTTTGCGGTGAAATTTTCTCTTCCTTTTACAAAATCATATTCCTTGTCAGGAAAAATAATACGATCATACACATCGTCCATTTCAGCCCATTGCAATTGGCCGTTGGTAACATACACAAAGACGTGTTTTAGAAGAGAGTGTTCGCGATGTACTTCACCAACGTAATGCACCCCAACATCCCATTCGTATTCTTTCCTTTTGAAAACATGTGTGAAACCACCAGCAACGTAGTGTTTTTCGAGTACGAGCACTTTTTTGCCTTCCTTTGAAAGAAGTGCTGCAGTCCCAAGCCCACCAATGCCCGAGCCAATGATAATAGCATCATAGGTTTCGGAAATTTCAACTCTTTTGAAGGATTCGCCTACTTTCAATTTATCGGTTCATTGTGAATTCATGCGAAGGTACGAGGATTAGAGGTTCCCTATAGGAACCCTACATCCTTCTGTATAGGATAATTCATTAGATAATCAATGCCTTCTTCAATGGGCATATCTTTGAAAAGCACTTTGAAAAGTGTTTGCGTTATAGGCGCTCTTGCCTGATAATAATTCGCGAGCCCATTGACTATTTTCACCGTGTAGAGGCCCTCCACCACATCATTCATGCTGGATAGAATTTCCTGTAATTTTTCGCCCTTGGCGATGCGGCTGCCTACTGTGAAATTACGGCTCAATTCACTTGAGCAAGTGGCTACCAAATCACCCACACCTGCTACTCCCATAAATGCTTGCGGGTTGCCGCCTAACACCTTTCCGAGCCAAGCCATTTCTGCTAAGCCACGTGAAATGATCATAGAACGGGCATTTTGGCCGTAACCCAATCCGCTTAAGGCGCCCGCAGCCAATGCCATGATGTTTTTCAATGCGCCAGCCAGTTCAATCCCTGTTACATCATAACTTTCGTACACCTTGAAACGGGGGTTTTCCAATGCCTTTCGCCCTTCGTGGATTACCTCATCAAACTTGCTGGCAATAACCGTTCCCGCAAGCTGGCCTTCAACAATTTCTTTAGCGAGGTTCGGCCCTGAAAAGACACCCACTCTACGCACTACGCTTTCTTCCAACACGACTTCGCTCATGGTACGGATTTGCCCGCGGCTTAGTTTGATGTGCTCGTCATCAAGCAATTCGCTTTCGGATAGTGCGACATCAAAGCCCTTGGTGCCGTGGATGAGGATATGGTCAGGCTGCATAAGGGGAGAAAGGGTTTTCATCATCTCGCGAAAATGGGCTGAGCGAACCACGATAAATATGAGCTTACAGGTATTGGATAGCAGTTGCAGGTCAGTAGTGGGTTCGATGGCAGCGTCCATCTTCATCCCCCGGATTTTACCTGTGCTTTTTATTTCATCGGCAACCTCTTGCCTGCGTGTAAAAAGCAGCACCTTGCGGTTTTTGGCTAGCAAGTTGCTCACCGCCACACCAAAGCTACCTGCTCCGAGAACGCCAACAGTGTCGTTTTTTGAGTTATTTGAATTCATGTATTTAAATCACCGAATAACGAATTATTACGAATTTACGAATAGTTGTTCTTTAAACTCTTATGCCAAATATGCAGATGTCATCCACCTGCTCCAAATCACCTTTCCATTCTTCTATTGTTTTATTGAGTTTTTCTTTCTGTTCATTCATAGGCTTTTTCTGAATGGAAAGCAGTAACTCTTTCAGTTTTTTATGCTTAAATTTTTTGCTTTTTGGCCCGCCAAACTGGTCGGGGTAGCCGTCCGAAAAAACATAAACCACATCGTCTTTTTGCAGCTCTATTAAATGATTGGTGAAGGGTTTTTTTTCAGCGTAAGCCCCAATGGGTTGCTTGTCTGCTTTTGTCTCAAGAACTTCTTGGTTTCTTATAATGTAAAGTGGATTATTTGCTCCTGCATACTGTAACCGTGAACCATTATCTGTGAACTGTAAACTACACAAAGCCATATCCATTCCGTCTTTTCTTTCTCGGAATGTTTCTTCCACTAATTTGGTTAGTTTGTCGAGGATTTTAGCGGGTTCGGAAATACCGTACTCTTTTACACACCTGTTGAGTGCATTGGCACCTACCATGCTAACAAACGCACCCGGCACGCCATGCCCTGTACAATCGACAGCGGCAAAATAAATTGAGTTGTCAGCTTTGTCTGCTGCTATCCAATAAAAATCTCCGCTTACTACATCTTTGGGTTTGAATAATACGAAATGTTCGGGTAAACATTGTTGCATTAGCTTGCTGGACGGCAAAATGGCTTGTTGTATTCCTTGTGCATATTTTATGCTGTCGGTGATTTCCTTGTTTTTTTCATCTACTGTATGTTTTTGCTTTTCAATGATGACTTTTTGCCTTTGTGTTATACGCAAACGTTTGAAAGTCAAAAAAGCAAAAGCGATAATCAGCAACAGGCAGGCTATGGTAGAATAAATGACGATGCGCTGTCTTTCGTTTTCTGCTTCTGCAATTACTTTTTGTTTTTCTTGTCCTGCTTTTTGCAGTGTGAGTTGTTTCTCAGATTCATACTTGTTTTCTAATTCGGCAAGCTTATTTCCAAAGTTTAAACTGTCTTTCAAATGAACGAATTTTTCATATGTTTCTAACGCTTCTTTATATTGCTCTCTTTCAGAATAGATCTCATATTGTTCTTTATAACAATTTTTTATGATGTCTTTTGCGTCTGCCTTTTTTGCCAGTTTAATTGCTTCGTTGAAATATTCTATGGCTTGACTGTAGTTGATGTTTTTAGCAGAAACAGAACCGAGTTTTAAAAGGATAGATGCTGCACCCGGCAGATTTCCCAAAATATCGTAAAAGGTTAATGCCTGAAGATAGTAATCCTTTGCCTCTTCATATTCTTCGATTTCAAAATAGACATCGCCAATATTGCTAAGAGTGATAGCAACTCCCATTTTATTATCAAGCTCATATTCTAATTGTAATGAAATGAGATAGTAACGCATTACACTTTCATAATCTCCGGAGCTTTTAGCTATAAGGCCTAAATTATTAGCGCAAGATGCGATGCCTTTTTTGTCATTGAGGTGTTCAAACAATTGCATGGCGCTTTCAAAATGATCAGCTGCTTTTTTATAATCGCCTTGATTTGTGTAAATTCCACCTATGTTATTGTATATGGCGGCAATTCCTTTTTCATCCTTGATTTTCTCCCTGATTTTTAATGCATCTAAAAAGTACTCTATGGATTCGTTGTAATTCCCCTTTTTGTAGTGTGCAACTCCAATGTTGTTTAAGCTATTTCCTTTTCCTTTTTTAAAGCCCAACACTTCAGATAATGATAGTGCTTCGATTGCAAACTCAAGTGATTTTTGATAATTAGATTGTGCTTGTTCTGAACTCAGTGCATTGAGAATATTGACTTTGTTTGTGTCCTCTTTTGCTTTTTCGAGCTTGTTTTTCAGAGAGTCAATTATCTGCTGGTTCTGGCCCGTCACATCAGAAGTACAAAGGGTAGCGACAATGAATAACAAAACCCATATGTGTAAAGTTGTATCCATACCCACTAAGTACTTATTCACTGTTAACATTTCATTTTTAATCGTTAACAAAATTTAATTCATCATTCTAAATCAACCCTTCCAACTCATATCCCTCCATCCTGTTTCGGTAGTAATACAGTAAATTCATATCTTGTGTAGTGATGTTTCCTTTTTTGTTGCGGAACAGCACTTTTTTTGAGTGGTATAAGCCAAGGTTACGAGTACCATGACGAATGAATGCCTCGATGTCTTTTTCGCAATGGGCGGCTAATTGCACTTTATCAGCCGCTTTCAGCTCGAAAAGACGGGTGCGCAGCCGCTCCAGCGTTTCGGCAAATTGCTGATAAGGAATTTCGCGATCTTCTTCAGTAATGCGCAGCAAGCCGTACACATCGAGATCGGCATTGAATTTCTTTTTCAACATTTCAAAGGCGGCAAAAGCGATCAAATGGCTCGACATTACCATATTGGTTTTGAGGTATTCGGCCACGATGCGATCGCTCAGCATTTTGGTGTATTCGAAATCACGCTGTGGCACGCTTTTTAATTCACCTTCTGTCAAAAAATATTTTCTGATGTTGATTTCCCTCCCATCCTTTCCGAAACTTTTCCCATCAAAATCCACATAATTTCCGAAAAGATCCATCGGTTTCCCAAAAGAGAGAATAATCCGCGAACCTTTCCCAAAGAAATTCCACATGAATTTGAACACTTTGTAGGAGCTTGAAAACTGGTCTCGGTCAATGTAATATTTTTCCTTTCCCGTACGTTTGAGGTGTTCGCGAATTAAGCTAGGCGCTTCGAGCACGAAGTGGTAGCCGATGACCATCGGAAGAACGAAAATCTTCTTTGCCTGTCCTTCAGGACTATTTTGGAAATTGTAGAGTTGTGCATCAAGTGCTGTTCCGAGCAGGCCGAGTTTCAGTCGTGTTTCTATTTCGCCTGAGCGTGAGCGTGTGCCGCCTGGAAAAAACAAGGTATGGCAGTTTCGTATCATCGAAATACGTGAATATGATTTGAGCGTTTCGAGGTAAAACCGGTTTTTCTTTCGCCTGTCCACTTTGTACGCGCCCAGCCGGTTAATGAAGTAGCCCATGAAACGGTTGTTGTAGAGGTTTAGCCCGGCTCCGTATAAGAAAGGAGGGAGCCCGATTTCATCAAGACAATAACCGACTAAAATTGAATCCAAATTGCTAAAATGGGTGGGAGTCAACACCAGCGTACCTTTGTTGGCAAGGTTGCGAATATGTTTGATATTACCCTTGATGTAGATGCGACTGCGCAGGCGATGGCTACTGCTCCAGAATCGCTGAAAGAAATTGCCTTGGGCCGCTGTATTTAGCAACCGCGAAAAAAACATAGGCACTACATTGTGAGCAAGTTTGTAGGTGCCTATATCGAATTTTCCCGCAATTTCATGGGCATAGCGGTTCACAATGTTTTCAGTAATTTCGCTTTCGTTTTTTAACCGGATTTCGGAATCTTCTTTTTCGAGTGCGGTTTGCAGCAGGCGGGTTTTAATACTGTTCCAGTATGGCGTTTCATCTTTTGGGTCCACTTTCCACGGCTTTTCGCTCATACGGATTTTTTCAAAATAGAGCGTTTTTTCGATTTCTTTGTGAACCGAGCCGTTTCTTTTGATGCGAAGGTGGATGTTTTTGATGCTGTCGGCAATCACCTCTTCAAGGAATGCTTCCCTGTCTTGGGTGAGTTTTACGATGGGCCATTTTTTTATTTCCTGAATCATAAAGCAAAAATCCGGTTCAAACCAAATTTAGAAGATTAAAATGAAATGGCAAGCAAAAAGTGAGAACGGTTACTTTTTGCAATGAGCGGCAATGGATTCAGACGCGGCAGGATAGCCGAATTCAAACGCTTTTTGCCAGTCGGTACAGGCATCTTGTGTGTTGTTATTCCTTCTTTTGGCATTCCCACGAAAGAAATACGCTTCTGCATTTTCGACATCCAATTCAATTACTTTTCCAAAATCAATGATCGCGTCATCGTATTTTTTTAATTCGATTTCAGCTAGGGCGAGTTGGTACCACGAATCTTTAAATTTTGGATCAAATTTCAGAGCTTTCACAAAGTCCTTTGTAGCGGCTTTGTAATTTTTCACCGTCATATTAGCTTGCCCTTTGTTGTAATACGCCAKCGCATTTTTTGGGTCAAGCACGATAGCCCTGTTGAAGTCGGAAAAAGCCCCGTCAAAATCAGTTATGGAAAGCTTGATGATCCCCCGTTGTATGTATGCCGCTACCATGTTTTCATTGAGTTTGATGGCTTTGTTGAGGTTTTCAAAAGCGTCTTCAATATCGTCTAATCGAAAGCGTGTGATGCCGCGATGGAAGTATGCCTCTGCATTTTTTGGGTTTCTTTCCAATTCCTTTGAGAAATAATACAGCGCCATTATCCAGTCGTTGGTATCGCGCGCCACAATAGCTTTGAGGAAATAATATTCGTAATCAACGCCTGTTTTTTCTCCATCTTCATCACTAAAAAAACGGATGTTTCCGGCTTTTTTCTTCCCGAGATTTTTAAGTTGGTTGATGTCAATGGCAAAGTTGAGGTTTTCACCCTCCACCAAACCTATGGTGGTGATGCCAATGACTTTTCCACTCATATCGAGCACGGGGCTGCCGCTGCTGCCGGGTGAAACGGGTGCAGTAATTTGGATGGAATTACCATAGCCGATGATTTCGCGTGTTCGTTTGATTTTACCTTTTGAGACACCATTTTGAAGGACGAACGGGTTGCCTAAAATGAAAACTTCCTGATCTTTTTTGGGTTTTTCGTAATTTGCCGTGAGCGAAGAAAACTCTTTGCCACTCGTTTCATTTAATGAAAAGAGTACCAATCCTGCATTTTCATCGGCATTAATGATTTCTTTTATGGAGTATTCGCTGCCGTCAGCGGTTTTGATTTTTGCTGAAGCGGCATCGGCAAAAATATTGGTGGTAGATACCGCAACGCCTGTTTTATCGATGAAAAAACCCGTTCCGAGCTTGAGTAGTTTGTTATCTTTATTGTAGGTCTCAATTAAAACAACTGCGTCCTTGTGTTTATTCACTAAGCTGTCAAGTGTGTTTTGGGAAAAACCAGGGAATAAACAGAAAATAAAGAGGCAGACAAAAATGAACCGATGCATTTGTTTGAAAATTTACGTTCAAAGATAGGAAAACCGAAATACTATCTTGCAACTTTAACTGATTCCTTTAAGTTGGCTATTTTTGCCTCTTTTGCAAGGTGAGAAAAATTCTATCCATATTTCTCTTTTTGATTTTGATGCTCGATGCATCTGCTCAATTGATTGATCGTAAATACAAAGGGTTGCGGCTGAGTACTGAGGCAGACATTGGCCATTATCCTTGCCCCGACACGATCAAAGTACTTTTTTTCAAGAAAGTGGTTGACATGGACATTATGTTGCCCACATGGCTGCCGATTTTGGGCTATGATTCAATAACTGTTCTTGAAGGTGATGTTATCCCCAAGCCAAACAGCAAGCATGTTGATACGCACGTTAGCCCGGGCGATTTGCCGATGTATCATTATACACACGACTTCAGCTTTAATGTGCGTCCTGATCCTACACCAGATGACCGATATACACGTTTGCTCGCTTTGCAAGTGAAGGAAGAAAAGAAGGGAGATACAATATATCGTGATACGGTTTTGCGTAAATATATTCATGTGGAATGGGAAACGGGGTTGGCGCAGAGTAACAAAAAGAACATTTGCTCCGAGTTGAACAAACAGGGGAAAAGTTGCGGGTTTTATACTGCCGGTCATGTCAGGCGGGACATTATATGGAATTGGCCTACGCTGGGTGATTGGGTACATGTGGAAGGACTTTGGATTTGGGACAGAGGCCATCCGCCTGCAGGTACAGAAATCCATCCTGCGCGATTGGTTGCGATTCGAAGAAACTTGCCCGATAAGATTGAAGTGCCTGATTTTGACGGTAACCACCAGTTAAAATCCGTATTTGCTACTCGAATTGACATTTTTGGAAGCGGAGACGGTGGTGCGTTGATGAACAACATGCAGGGAGTCCCGGATTTTGTTGAACGCACCCCGATGAACGCCAAAAACTACAAGTTTCGCGTAAGGCAGACATTGCCGCGGCCTTCCCCTCGCGCTGAATTAAAATTCTTTTGGAAAAAGCAGAAGGGAGATGATTTTCCCGACAAGGCAGGAGAGTTTAAAATTACGCCCATGCCTGAGGGCGATGAGGTTTTAAAAGAGTCCTTTGTGTGGATTGAAATCCCGTGGAAAGGCAAGCTCAATACTGCTGTTTTCGCTCGTAGCGTTTTTGTTTATTGGGATGAAGGAAATGCTGTTGCAGCAGATTATCAAATTGATTCATATAATGTGAAATTGGAATCCATTTGGTTTCGGAAGCGAAAAGAATTTGTGTCCCGCTCAGAATTACGGGTGTTCTTTGAGGTGGGAGGAAGTTGGATATTTTTCAATGAATTTATTGATGTGGAAAATATTTTGGACCAAGGTCTTGGAAAAACCACCAAGCGATTATGGGAAATTAACAAGGAATTTACTGTTCATGTTCCTATAGATCGCAAGTTTCGCGTACATGCAGGCGGCTGGGAAGCCGATGGGTTAGACCGCATATTTGGGGATTTGATTGACGACAACTCCCCGTGCAATACAAAGACCAAGCGGCTGGTTAACCGAAAATTGAACGTGATGTCGCCTTTAAAACCCTACGGATGTATCGATGATCATATCGGGGAAGTGCATCAGATGCATTCGCCAATGGACTTGATAGACAAAAATGTGTTTGAGGTGCCTTCAGACGGAAGAAAAGAGCCCGATATTTGTCCTTGCAACAACGGCAATCAAACCGACATTTTTCGCTTAAAATACCGCATTGACAAAATACACAGTCAATAATATTCCTGTTTTCATTCGGCCTTTTTACTTGTTGGTTTCATGGCTGATTGGGCTGGCGGTTTTCGAGTTGAATTGCATGCTTCATCTGCTTTGCAGGATTGAATATCGGATTCATCCCGAAATCAAACAAAATGAAAACTACATTTACGCCATGTGGCATGAGCATTTGGCACCCTATTTTGTAGTGAACATCCGCTACAAAAAACCATATGTTTGGCTATTTCATCCGGCATGGTTTATGAAACCGATTTTCGTTTTGCATCAACTCATTGGCACGAAAAAGGTGATACTTGGTTCATCGGGTCATTCGGGGAAAGAGGCGCTTCAGGAAGCAACTCATTATGTGAAAAATGGCTACAATACGGTTATCAACCCCGATGGACCTGCAGGACCAATACGGCAATTGAAAAAGGGTGTTTTGGACATGGCTCTTGCAAGTGGCAAGCCCATAGTTCCACTAAAATTTCACACATCAAAAAATATCTTTATACCTAAGACTTGGGATAAAAAACGAATTCCGCTTCCTTTTTCAACCATCACTGTAATTATGGAAAAACCGATACGGGTAGATGGCCATAATTATAACAAAGCGAGAGAAGAACTCATAGAGCTTCTGTAGCCAGCGTCCTTCTTTCTGATTAGGGCTTCTTCTCTTCTGTCCCGCATTATTCAAGATCTGCAGTCATGTAAAAACTGGATTTAGTGTTTTCTTATGATGTTTGATAAAGAGTGTGATCGAAACAGCAAATACTATAGATTGAAAAATAATTATTCGAGCTACGATAACCTTTTGTTAACCATATTATTTCGTGTATAATTGATATATGAAGTAAACTTGCACTATGTTTTTGTTCGATAATGGTACTACTTATCAAATACTGAAAAATTAATGTCAAGCACGACAATCTTTTTCTGTTTGATTATCAATGCCTTGATATTAGAACAGTGCAAAACAAGAGGCCTTAAAATTGAATTATGTGAGTTGGCTTCTTAAGCTGTTTTTTGCTTGCTGTAATGAATAATGCAGGCTAAAGATAGTATATTTGATGGCTCGTCTCTAAAATAATCTTTGAAAAAATGAAAAAGCAATTTTTAAAGCTGAATTTTTTGTTTTTGATTATTGTAATCCTGATAAATTTTCAGGTAAAGGCACAAGAATGCGGGGTGATTTACGTAACCCCCGGGGGAGCACTGAGTGGTATAGCAGGCACACGAGCCAATCCAGCCCAGATCTCTTATGGTTTAACCATGCTTAACTCTGTCAACAGGCGTCTGTGGTTAAGCGTAGGAACCTATTCGTTATCAAATACTTTCATAATTCCGGATAGTGTAATCATTGAGGGTGGTTTCAATTCCGGCACATGGGAAAAAAGTAATACCGGCACTACCCTTTTTGTGCGTGACACACTCAACTATGATGTGGCCAATAAAGCGCTTATCGGGTTTATAGCCACTGGAATTTCGGATTTTCGTTTACAAGACATTACCTTAATTATCGATGATGCTCCAGCCAATCAGGTTTCAGTTTACGGCATTTACCTTGACACTTGCTCCAATTACAATATTACTCGTTGTAAAGTGATTACCGGAAACGGTTCGGATGGTATTTCCGGCACATCAGGTGCATCGGGCGTTTCTGGTTCTATAGGCCAATCGGGTCTTCCCGGAAATGGTAGCGAAAGCGTGCAGCCCGGTGGGGCAGGGGGCGTGGGTTCCAACTCGGGAGTAAATGATGGAGGTGCCGGCCAGCAAAGCGGAAAACATTCAGGCTCAACCAATCCCGGCCCCGGGCAAAGCGGCTTGCCTTCTGGTTGCGGTGGCTCGGGGGGAGCAACCGGTTCGGGCCCTCAATGTTCTGCGGGGTGCTTTTTTGGTAGTCCTTCCTGTGGCAGTGTTACCCCAGGACAAAATGGGCAGGCAGGGCAAAACGGAACAGATGGAACTCCGGGAGCAGTTGGCTCAGGCGGGTCTATTGTGGGGGGCTATTATATTCCCGGTAGTGCGGGCGGAATCGGAGCAAACGGCAATGATGGATGTGGTGGAGGCGGTGGTGGAGGCGGAGGCGGACGCCAGAAAAACGGCTCTGATGATGTAGGTGGTAGTGGCGGTGGTGGAGGCGGAGGCGGATCAGGAGGCACTGGAGGAATAGGGGGAACCGGAGGGGGCTCTTCTTTTGCAGTTTTTCTGAATAATAATGGAAGCGGAGGAGTGATTGAAGATTGTGACCTCCTCCCTGGGGCTGCCGGTTTTGGAGGTGTAGGCGGAACAAGCGGTGCAGGCGGAACAGGCAATGCAGGTGGTGCAGGCGGTGCGGCAGGCCCGTGCAGTAACAGTTACGGAGGAAATGGTGGACAAGGAGGCAATGGAGGAAATGGTGGGCAAGGAGGTAGTGGAGCAGACGGTATAAATGTAGCTTTGGCAGAAAACGGTAGCGGAATTCCAGTCACGAATCTTGGGATCACAAACATTCCCGGGGGGCCGCCAGATATTACGGTTGACAATAGAGGGTGTCTCAATTCCGTAGTTACATTTTCATCATCTGTCAATTCTAATTGGGATTTTGGCACGAATGCTTCTCCCCAAACGGCTTTAGGTCCAGGTCCGCATGAAGTTATTTATTCTTCCATGGGAAGGAAAACAATTGTATTTGACGGTGATACATTTACAGATTTTGTCGAGATTTTTCAAAATGGGCCAACAATACCGAGTATCACACTCAATGGCGGTAGCGTTTCTGTGGGATGTTACGCTTCGTTCACCACTTCCATTTCAGGAAGTAATTATGAATGGGTGTTTGGCAATGGTGCCATTCCCGATACTATTGCAGGAGCTACATTACAAACAGTTGACAGCGTCAATTTTCTTTCGGCAGGGACTTACATGGTGGAAGTTTTCGTAACTACTGCTTGCTGCGGTGTAGTGAAAGATACGCTTTCATTAGTTGTAGGTACAAGTTCGCTTAATGTGACTTTGACTGCATCTTCCGATTCTATTTGTCAAGGCAATTCTATCACGTTCACAGCTAGCGGAAGCTATATCAGTTATGATTTTTATTGGAATAATTCGTTGGTGCAATCTTCAGCAGGCAACACTTATTCAACAACGTCTTTATTACCCGGAGACAGCGTGATGGTGTTGGCATACGACAGCCCGTGTTTCACGAATCCAAGTGCGATTATTTACCCAACTGTTACACCAATTCCTTCGGTTTCCTTGGCGAGTTCGGATGCTGACAACATCATTTGTGAAGGCGTTTCGGTAACCTTCACGGCTTCACCATCGGGATACGATATTTACGACTTTTATGACGGAACTACTCTATTGCAGTCATCATCAAGTTCTACTTATACTACTACCGGTTTGATGCCAGGGAATTCCATTACGGTAGTTGCCATTCAAAACAATTGTTCAAGCCTAGCGAGCAATGCTATTGTAACAACAGTGAATTTGTTGCCTATTTTGACTTTGAGCACTTCAGTCACCGTTATTTGCGATGGCGATAACGTGGTGATTACTGCTTCGCCTTCGGGGTTATCCAACTATGAATTTTTTGTGAATGCGGGTTCCGTCCAGTCAGGCGCGCTGCAGACATATACTACATCATCGCTTATCAATGGCGATGTCATTACAGCTGTTGGAATCAGCACTGCTGGATGCACAGGCAATCTAAGTGCTGCAATTACATTTACAGTAAATCCCATTCCATCCGTTACTTTGACAACATCTAATGATACGATTTGTTTGGGAGACAACATCACATTGACTGCGGCTCCAACAGGCTATGACAACTACCAGTTTTTCTCTGGAGCTTCCTCTTTGGATTCATCATCAAGCAATACTTTTTCAACGGTAAATTTATCCACAGGTACGCATAGCATTACAGTAGTTGCAACAGATTTGGGTTGCTTGTCGCCAGCAAGTAACACAGAAACGGTAACTGTACTTTCAGGTCCGACTGTGGGATTGAGCAGTTCGGACGCAGATAACGAAATTTGCAATGGTGATGCGGTTACCTTTTCTGCAACACCGACTCTATATCAAACCTATGAATTTTTTATCAATGGAACGTCTGTCCAATCCAGTTCATCTGCTAATTTTACCACTTCTGCATTGGCAGATGGGGATACTATAACGGTAAAAGCTGCTGATTTCGGCTGCCCAGGCCCGGCCAGCAATGTCATTATTTTTATTGTCAATGCAATTCCATCGGCTACATTATCCGCAAACAATGATACCATTTGTGATGGTGATGCGGTTACGTACACCACCGCGCCTGCAGGTCTTGATCAGTATGATTTTTATCTAAATGGGACATTAGTACAAACAGGTATTGGCAACACTTACACTTCAGTGAATGCAACTTCTTTGGACAGCATTTCGGTTATCGTTATCCAAAACAACTGCGCCAGTGTTTTTAGTAATAGTGTAACGATCACAGTGAACCCTATTCCATCAGTTTCGCTTTCGGTTGATATTATTGAAATTTGCGAAGGAGAAACAGTCACTTTCAATGCTAGTCCATCGGGCTACGACCAGTATGAATTTTTCGTGAACGGGCCTTCATTGCAAGTAGGGGCTGATAGCATTTATTCGACAAATTCATTAGGTGTAGGTAACAACAGCATCATTGCAATTGTTACCGATTTGAACTGCTCATCGCCTCAAAGCAATACGATTAATGTGCAGGTTAATGCTCTGCCAGCAGCGGCAATTACGGGCAATGACAAAGTTTGTATTGGCGAGTCCACTATCTTAACCGCAAGCGGTGGTACGAGCTACGTTTGGAATACTGGAGATACGACTACTTCTATTACTGAAAGTCCTTCTGTTACAACCAATTATGGTGTAACTGTAACAGACGGGAACGGTTGTGTCGATTCAACGTCAATCGAAGTGTTTGTTATTCAGATAATTGGGGCTAATGCAGGGCAGGATTTTTACATCTGCAACGGAATTGGAGTAGAAATGAATGCAACAGGTGGGGTGAGCTACCAATGGACTCCCGCTGCAGGGTTGGATGATCCAAATATTGCCAACCCCATCGCTAATCCTTTGGATACGATTACCTATACAGTGGTAGTTACCGATGGAAATGGCTGTGTGGACACGGCCTATATAACCGTAACCCCATCATCGGTTTCAGCAGATGCGGGGCAGGATGTGGAAATAAACTATGGAGCAGAAACGCAACTGGCGGTGTTGGGTGGCACAACATGGAATTGGTTGCCCGAAACAGGACTGAGCTGCATGGATTGTCAAAACCCCATTGCCAGCCCACTGGAGCCAATTACTTACGTAGCAACGGTCACTAATGATGCAGGTTGCACAGCTTCCGATAATGTTACCGTTACGGTAAATATTTCCAATGAAATTTTTGTGCCAATGGCTTTTTCCCCTAATGGTGATGGGCAAAACGAGGTGTTGTACGTTCGGGGGAACACCATCAAGGAATTGTATTTTGTAGTGTATGATAGATGGGGTAAAAAAGTATTTGAATCAGCTGACAAAAATTTTGGATGGGATGGCAGAATCAATGGTGCAGATGCCGAGTCGGGTGTGTACGTGTATTTGGTTAACGCGGTGATTGTTAATGGCAACGAAGTAACGGCAAAAGGAGATGTTTCACTTGTTAGGTAGTTATTTGTTAATCGTTAATTGGTTAAAAACATAATTTATATAGTTATGAAAATATCAATCAAACACATTGCTATAATTTTTGTTTCGTTTTTCTTATTTTCTATTTCCTGTTTTGCGCAAGACATTCATTTTTCGCAGTTCGATGTGGCACCGCTTACTATCAATCCTGCTTCTGCGGGCGTGATGGAAGGCGATTTTCGCTTATCGAACAATTACAAGAGTCAATGGAGCAGTGTGGCTAACGTGCCTTATACCACCATTTCTGTGGCGCTTGATGCAGCGATTTTAAAGCAAAAAAACGACCGCAGTTACTTCGGGGCAGGGCTTTCTGTCTATAACGATCGCGCGGGAAAATCAAAAATGGGCACTACGCAGTATAATCTTACCGTATCTACCATACAGGCATTGAATGAAAATAATTATATGTCGGTGGGTTTGCAGGGCGGCTATGCACAGCGTGCAGTGAGCTATGATGGGCTTTCGTGGGATAATCAATTTAACGGAGACACTTATGACCCAAACTTGTCTTCGGGCGAAAGTTCTTTGGGTGAAAAGAAAAATTACTTGGATGTTGGTGCTGGCCTGCAATGGATCTCCAATCCCAGTGAAAAAACCGAGTCAAAATTGGGCGTTGCAATTTTCCATGTCAACAAGCCGAACAAATCATTCAGCGACAATGCCGATAAGATGAATATGAAAATAGTGGCGCATTGGACAGGGAATATTAAATTACATCAACTTGACCACCAGCCTGACCGATTCTTTTTACCTAAAATTGTTTATTATCGTCAGGGGCCACATCAGGAATTGCTGGTTGGTGCTTTCATCCGCTATATGATACAGGGAGCTTCGCGCTACACGAACTACCGCAACCAGGTAACAGTTGATTTTGGCGGGCTTTACCGAATTGGTGATGCGGTTATTGCCAGCGTTTCATTTGATTACGGCAGGTTTAAATTTGGGGTGAGTTATGACGTAAATGTTTCGGGGTTACGAACCGCCAGCACCTACCGTGGCGGCCTTGAAGTGGCGCTGGTTTATTCGGGCCTCTTCGAGTCTGCACTTATCAACGTAAGAGGGATTCCCAAGGCAGGAGGATAATCTGTTATTAGGAAAAACCTTTAATGACAAATCTTAGAACGTAATCACAGCGATCGAATCAATTGCACTTTTCCTACCAGCTCAATCGTTTTTGACGCCTCGCCCTTGTTCGTAATGGTGTATTTATGACTGAAAAGATCAAAGGAAGCTTTATATATGTACACGCCTTCCTGCAGTGGTTTATCTTTTAATGTGCCGTCCCAGCCTTTGTCAAGGGTTTGGGTTTCGTAAATCAAGTCTCCCCAGCGGTTGTAAATCGTCATTTCGAAATTGACAATACCCTTACCGTAAATATTAAACACATCATTTCTGCCATCATCATTTGGTGTGAATGTGTTGGGCACATAATATGATTCCTGCTCAAGCACAATGATGGTGCGCATCATGCTGTCGCGACAGCCCAACTGGTGAATGGCGTGCAACCACACATCGTAATGCCCGGAATCCTCGTATAATTTGCTCGGATTTAACGTTTGTGAATCGGATGTTTCATCGCCAAAATCCCACAGCCAGGTGTAATAATTGATACTTTGGTTGTAGAATTGTACTTCCTCATAAGGCAATTGCACAATCGCGGTGTATACTGTGAAAAGAGCTTCCGGCTTGACCAAAACATCAATCAACAGTTTTTTGGTAAGCGTATCGGGGCAGCCGAAAGAGTTGGTAACAATCAGTGTTACATCATAAGTTCCCGGAGTGTTATAAGTATGCGTAGGGTTCTGTAGAGTGTCGTAACCCCAATCGCCAAAGTTCCAATCCCAGTTCGAAATGTAATCGGGTGGGTTAATGGTGGACAAATCAGTAAATGCTATTGAGTCCTCCGCGCAAATCAGGGTTTTATCTGCATCGAAAATAGCTACAGGAGATTCGTAAACTGTAATATAACTCGGCAACTGCAAAACATCAATACAGCCATCAATAGACCAAACGGTTAATTCAACCGTATAAATGCCTGCATTTTGGTAAATGTGACTTGGGCTTGGCAAATTTGATGTACTTCCATCGCCAAAATCCCATTGCCATGCCACGACACCTGTATTAGCAGGAATAAATTGCGCAGTGAATGGCTCACAGCCAACAGTTTCTATTGAGGCAAAATTGGCATCAGGTACGGTGAGCACCTGCACATGGTTGGGATAGGTTACCGTATCTGTGAAAACTCCATTGGAAACAATCAGCGTAACAGAATAAATACCCGGAGTGGTGTAATTGTGTGTGAATGTGTTGGTAGTATAATCAATGATACCATCGCCATCCACGTCCCATTGCCATGAATTGGGCGTTACAATGCTCACGCTGGTATCCGTGAAGGTAACGGAAGTATTGCCGCAAATTTGAGTCATGACTGTGTCAAAACCGCCAAAAATATAAGGCGGGATGTCAATGAAAAACGAGCCGGAACAATAACCTACACAGCCATTTGCATCTGTGACGATGGCGGTATAATTATAATTTCCGGTTCCGCCATAAAAATTCGATGCTACAACACCTGTGTCGATACTGCCATCACCAAAATCCCAGGTAACTGTATAAGGAGAGGATCCTGTAGTAGCAGCGGTATCAAGCGTGAAATTCGTGTATGCACCCAAATAAGTATTGGTTACATTGCAAACAGGCACAGGATTTGGATTCACAGTAATAGTAAGCGCTGCCGATGTGTCAATTGGGTCGTTGTTCAGAGGACAGGCGTAAGAACTCACCATTTCACATTCAATTACATCACCGTTATTGGGATTGGGGAGCGTATAGGTATTTGTTGTAATTCCTGTTGATGAACCATTTAAAATCCAGTTGTAGGAAGGATTGTAGCCACCATTAATGGGAACCGTTCCGAAGGAAATGGACTGCCCATCGCAAACAGTTGTTGCTGATGCGGTCACGAAAATTTCGGGTTCGAGATAAGGCACAACATGTACATAAAATGAATCAATTTTAGACCAGCCACAGCAGGGCGATTGCGTTTGCAAGGTCACCAAATAACTGCCAATTGTATTGAAGTTATGATTCACAGTTGAAGAAGAATAAAAAGCAGTGTTGGTGTCGTAAACATACCACCGATAGCCCAACACAGAAAACGATGCGGGGGGAGGAGGGAATGTTGCAGAAAATGTGCCCGCTGCCCCGGGGCAAATGGTGTCGTTGTTGGCAACGATAGTTGGCAGATAGGGTGTTCCGTCCGTAAAAATACCGATATAATCAGTAAAAATATAAGGAATGCCGTCTGCAACCATAGTAGTAGTGTGTCTGCCCATTGTTGTGTATTGCGTAATAGCAGTGTCCCCGTTAGCACTAAGCGGAACAGCTCCGCCATCGAAATACCAGTTGATGATGCCGTTGGCAGTAGTAACATATTGAATGTCAGAATAGGTGCAGCCCGTATTGGCCACGAAAATTTCCGGCTCTACGGTGCTTTTCATATCCGATTGGGCAACAGGAGTGCCTAAGGGGTCTTCATAAATCGGATTGCTTAAGCCAGGTGCACCATTTCCGCCAATGCCGCCAATGCCGCCATTTCCGCCAATGCCGCCAATGCCGCCAACTGAAACCAGTGTTTTGGCCCCGCCAAAATTTCCGCCATTCCCACCACTGCCACCACTGCCAGCAGTCCCTCCTGGAGCTCCCCCGGTTCCCCCTAAACCGGGTAGCGATGAATTAATATCTGAATCTTTTAATGATGAATTAGTTCCATTATTAAAAAAATAAGTACCGAACGAACCGCCACCACCACCACCACCGGTAGCTCCCGTGCCGCCTTGGCCACCTTCGCCACCACCACCACCACCGGCCCCTGAATTATTACCGGAAATATCACAACCCTTTGCGCCACCGGCACCACCGCCACCACCACCGGCTCCGTGCTCGCCATCTTGCCCGTTTTGCCCTGTGCCAGGAATAAAGAAACCACCACCATTGGAAGGGATGCCGTTAAGGCCATCCAAGCCATCAGCGCCATCCTGCCCGTTTGTGCCAGCAAATCCATTGCTATTGGCGGGTGCAGTTGGAGCAATAATTGGGCACCAACACCAGCCGTTGCCGCCTGCGCCACCTGTGCCACCAAGCGGTGTACCGGTAGCGGGTTGGCCAATGTTTCCGGGGTTTCCGTCAGGGGGGCTGCCGCCTACAAAAATATCGCAGGGGATGCTGCCGCCCCCACTGCCTCCACTACTGCCGCCATCTCCACCGACATTGCTGCCGATAAATGAACCGCTGCCACCAGCGCCACCTGAGCCGAAATTTCCGCCTCCGTCATCATCATCTGCAAGCCCTGCTGCTCCGTCTGCGCCATCCACACCATTAGTGCCGGGGGTGCCATTTACACCATCAGAACCGTTGCCGGCATTTACTTCAATTCGCGTAAAATAATAATCAGATGAATTGGAAACATGAATGCCATAAACGGTGGTTGACGGAGTTGATTGGAAAGCGTCATCTACATTGATGACAATATCGTGGATTCCAAAATTGGAAATACCATTGGCATAAATCGCCACAATGCGGTTGGGGTTAATTTCAATGTTGGAGTTATCACGTGTGATGATGGTGGTTTGTGAGTTGGTTTTTTCCCATGTGCCGGGATCGAAGCTGCCCTCCATTGTTATCCCGCTTATCATGTTGAGGGGAGTGGAAAAAGTGTAGGTCCCTGATGCTAGCCATATTTGGTTGTCGGTTGGAGTAGCTAAAGAAAAAGCATAAGTGAGTGCGGCCGGAGTAACCCTTGTGCCAGCTACACCGCTTGTCGCTCCGGTTGGAGTAACATAGATGATACCGCATTCTTGAGCAAAAGAAGGTAAAAGGTAAAATGCAAAAGGCAAAATAAAAATTGACCTTTTTACCAAAATCTTATGCAATATGTTTTTTAAGCGTTTAATGGCCAGTTATTTTGAATGCACGAGCTTCTTATAATATTTTTTTCCGTTGTAATTGATTTCCATGATATACATGCCGGGCTGTAAATCATTGATTAAACCGCTCCATTGAATCTGGTTGGCGCCCGGAATCATTTTACTTTCAATCGTTTCGCTGATTTGCTGTCCCTGTATGTTCAACAGTTTTGTGCTCAACGACCCGTACTCCTTTAAATCCAATTCAAGATTCAAATTGTCTGAAAACGGATTGGGGTAAATGTTGATAGATTCAACACCTTCAAGAAAATCTTTAATACCAACAGCAATAAATACCGCTTGCTTGGTAATGGAATCCTTACAACCGAATGCATTGGTAATGACGAGCGTTACAAAATAACTTCCGTTTGTTGCGTAATAATGCGTGGGGTTTTGAATGGTGTCTGAATTTCCATCGCCAAAATCCCAGTTCCAACTCCAAGCATCGAGTGAATTATCAGCAAAATAAACCGTGTCTGCCGAATCTAAAACCGTATTGGGATACGCCTGAAAATTAGCTGTGGGATTCGGATAAACCACTACCTGATTAGTAATTGAAACAGTTGCATTGCCAGGGCCGCCAAAGGCGCTTAATGTTACATTATAATTTCCCGGACTGACGTAAATATGGGTTGGATTCATTTGCACCGAAGTATTCCCATCGCCAAAGTCCCATAAATAAGTTATCGCATTGGAGCTTTGGTTTGAGAAACTAACCGTAAGTGGCGCGCAGCCTATGTTTTGCGATGCAGTAAATCGTGCCCGCAGCACGCTCGAAATGGTTTGCGCTACGGTGCATGTTCCCGCACAGCCATTGGAATCAATCACTTCCACTTGTGCCACATAAGTTCCGGGCTCAGTATAGATGTGCGCAACCGAATCGCCAAAACCAAGCGTAGAATCCCCGAAATCCCAGTAGTAGGAGAAGGGAGAAAGCCCACCTGAAGTTACCGAAGCAGTAAAAGTGGTGGGGTCACCGGTGATGAAAGAATCGCTGCTGCAGGTTACGGTTGGGTAATCAATAATGGTGACTGAAATTGAATTCGATGTGTCTTGAACACCAATCGCGCAAGTGAGCGCAGAAATAACTACACAACTTACAGCATCACCGTTTGAAAGAACCGGTGTTGAAAAAGTGCTGCTGCTTGTTCCAAAAGGAAAGCCGTTAATAAGCCATTGATAGCCGGGGTTATTTCCTGCATTAGTTGTGCTTGCGCTAAACGTAGTAGTAGCACCATCGCAAAAAATATTCAATGAATCTTCGCTTTCTATTGTAATGGATGGTGAAATGATTGGGTTTACAGAAATATCAAATGTATCGGGAAAAGAAAAGCCGCAGCAATTGTCGTATGTCTTTAGAATAATACGATAAGTTCCCACCGTATCGAAGAGATAATTGGAAACGGTTTGGCTGGAAGTTATGGTATCAATAGCAGCAATATCGTTTTCTATAATCCATTCGTAATCATCTGCGGAAACTGAGGAAGTGAAATTGGCCAAATCGCCTTCGCACAAAACAGAATCTGCTGAATTGATGGTGGGTGTAAGCCCTGCCCCACTGCTGTATATATTGATAAAACCAGTATAAGTGTAGGAGATACCATTATTCACCATGGTGAAAGTTTTTCTCCCCGTAGTTGTGTATTTCGCTGTATAGCTGTAATTGTTTCCGGTAACGCTTGCCGGAACAGCACCCGCACCGAAATACCAGTCCACCGAGCCGGTAGCAGTAGTGGAAAATTCCACAGGCATTTCCGTGCAGCCCGAGTATTTTACTGAAACAAAGGGTTGTTGTAGTGAATTAATATCATAAACATTAGCCGGAATGCCTGACGGGTCTTGGTAAAGTATATAACTGACGCCATCGGCTCCGTCACCGCCTTTTCCTCCATCGCCTCCTTTTCCTCCATCACCGCCTTTTCCACCACCTCCGATGTGACAAGGGTTGGGGGCGCCACCCAGGCCTCCATCGCCACCTGCACCGCCAGTGCCACCTGCACCGCCAATTCCGCCAATTCCTGCATTTCCAGGGAGCAAATCACAATCTGTAATTACTCCGTTCAAACCGTTGTTTTGAAAATAAAGCGCAATGGATGCGCCACCACCGCTCGCCCCAATACCGCCTAGGCCTTTCTCCCCGCCTTCACCGCCACCGCCACCGCCAGCTCCCGTACCGTTTTCATTTGGAGGCTGCCCGAAAAGAATATCGTGTGCAAACCCACCTTTGGAGCCACCGCCACCGCCACCGCCACCGCCCATGGCATGGGTGCCGGCTGTGCCATCAATGCCATTTCCAGGAACGAAAAATCCACCTGTAAATGCATAAATTCCATCAGTTCCTGGTGTGCCACCAAGCCCGAGCATGCCGTCCACACCATCTCCGCCAAAAAAAGCGGAGCCGGGACCCACATTGCAACCCTGACCACCGGGAATTGCCCCTGCTATAAAGTTTTTCACACCACCGTTTCCGGCCACGCCACCACCCATTCCGGGTGCGTTTTGTCCGGGATCTCCATCGTAGGCACCACCGCCAAACCATTTGTCGTACCATCCTTGTGCACCACCGTTTCCGCCATCGCCTCCAGGGTTGCTGCCGGTGAAAGAGCCGGAACCGGCAGTTCCGCCAAGGTTGCAGCAGCCACCTGTCTCGTCACCCGGTTCGCCATCTGCTCCATCTGCTCCGGCTGTGCCGCTTGTGCCTGCAGTGCCATTGGAGGCGTTTCCTGCGTTTCCGGCAATCAATTTGCATCTTACGATTTCGTAATTGGAGCAATTGGTCAAATGCACGGAATAGGTGGAAGTACTGTTACCAAAAGCATCGCTACAGCGAATGGTAAGGTCTTGTAAAAGAAAATTGGATATAGCATTGCCGCACATTGCAACAAGTCGGCTTGGGTTATATTCGGCTTGGTCAAGCAGCCACCACGCTTTCAGGCGGTGAAGCCCAACGCGTGAAACTCGCCAAAGAATTAGCCCGAAAAGCCACGGGGGACACATTATACATCCTCGATGAACCCACCACGGGTTTACACTTTGCCGATGTGGACAAACTCCTCGATGTGCTGCATTCGCTGGTTGAACGTGGCAATACCATGATTGTCATTGAGCATAACCTTGATGTCATCAAAACCGCCGATTGGATTATCGACATGGGCCCTGAAGGTGGTGATAAAGGTGGGCAAGTGGTCGTATCTGGAACGCCTGAAACAGTCGCCAAACACAAAACCTCTTGGACAGGCAAATATCTCAAATCACATTTGAAGTGACCAAAGCCCACAACATGTTAGGTTGCGGCAGTTCTTTGAACATTAGAGTCTTAAATCAAGCCAATAAAATTGTTTGAATCCGTTTGATTTTTTG
>NVWW01000012.1 GCA_002746335.1 Flavobacteriales bacterium
ATGTTTCCGGTAAGAGTTGCGCCATTGACTACACATAACGTTTGTCCTTCTGGCACAATTTGGTTGCCGCTGGTATCTGTATCAATAGTGATGTCACAAACAATGGCTGAGCACTCTTGTAAGTTCACGGCTGCCCCGCTGTCGTCAACATCATAGGTTACGCAATCACCAACGCTCCATCCGGTACCTGCAAATGGTAATTCAGGGAGTCCTGTATCGGGAAGTATTGTACCTGCATTCCCAAAGGGATTTACTGTGGATATAGTTCCTTGTGCCATAATTAAAAGGTTTTAGCCTACCTGTAGGCTTACGCTGAAGCTTTGGCAGACAGATTAAACATTAGTTTAGGCCTGCCAAAGTAGGTTTAATATTCTATAACTCAAAATTTTAGTCAAAAAAACATTAAGGGATTTTCGCGATGGTTACATAGCCGCCAAAAAAAATATCTCCGGCAACGCCAGTATTTATGTAAAGCACTAAGCAGTTAGTAGCGGTGCTATTGAAGTCAGGAAAATCAAACACCGTCCCTACGGTGCCTGAGGCTCCCTGCTGCGTGTAGATTCCAGTAGAGAGGTTAGCGTCATATACGATAATCGCATTTGCATTATTGCCGTTAATCAGTATGTCAATGGCCTTGTAACCCTCAGGAATAGGCACAAAGGCATAATAAAAGGGACATGTGGTGCATAAATTCGGCCTTACCCCAAAAGGCGAAGAATTGGTAATTTGAAGCATTTTGTCGGTACCCGATGCACTACCCATAAAATCACTTGGCAAAATTTTAATTCTCGTAGAGCTTCCGTGCCATCCTATGCGGGCATCGCCTGTTACGTCTAATGGATAAGCAGGATTCGTAGTGCCTATACCTACATTGCCTCCGTCATCAACAACAAACACATCTACTCCATTGTCTTCAACTAAAAGTATTTCTGTACCAGCCCCTGTTAAATTAAATCTTCCTGCTATGCCAGTTACAGAGGAACCGTGAACTCCTTCACCGGATTGAGTGGAGGATCCCAGCACAGCGATACCGGCTAAAGCAGTTTGTTTTCCATATACCGCTTTGTTACCCAAAACTGTTTCTTCAGCGTATACTCTTGCTGTGACATCATTCCCGTTTACTGCAACTTTGCCTATAACCTGTAGTTTTTGGGCAGGTATTGAAGTACCGATGCCTACATTCCCGTTATCCCCCACAAAAAATGCGGAGGTTCCAAAATCTTGAATATCAAAATCACCGAGGCCATCTAAGTTGAAGATCATGTTATTGCCCCCCTGGGTAATGGTTGTAGCTCCACTCAAGGCCCCGCCTAAGGTAATATCGGGCGCTGCACCTCCACTTGAGGTTAAACCGTTACTGGCGGTTACCGAAGTTACGCCAGCTGCATCTGTTGCCCAGGTTAAGGTACCGGAACCATTATTTTGCAAAATCTGACCTGCTGCACCTTGGGCAGCGGGCCAGCTATAAGTCACATTGTTAATCTTTACGATGTTACCGGAGGAATTAACCTGAAACAAGTCACCGCTACCAACGGTAAACATAGCAGCAGGTGTAAAGTCCCCAATACCCATATTGCCATTCATGAAAATTCCTGAATAACCGAGTGATGCCGCATCTGAATAAAATGCAGCGTCAGAAGCCGGTATAGTGGCGGGGCCTGCGCCAAGCCCTGCATATATACCTATTGCTTTCCAGCTATTTGCTTGGTCGCCAATTCCCATTACACCGGTCGTATATCCCCAGCTTGCATTGCCTCCTTTACCAAACCCGAAAACGCCTACGTTTTGATAATCAACAGTGATTGAAGTTTGCGAAGCATCGCCAGCCACGACATATTTGTTGGCATTGTCATTTTTAAAAACTTGTAACTTACCTGAGCTTGCAGGGCTTGTAATACCAATACCAACTATTCCTTCAATAAGTAAACCATTGGAAGGGGCGGAATTCGTTCCAGAATAAGTACTGCCAATCACTGCTCCTCCTTCAACATCCAGTTTATTTTGAGGAGCAATTGTGCCGATGCCTACATTGCCGCCCGGATCAATCTGCAGGCGAACCGATGCAGCATCTATATCGGTAATGCGAAATCCTGTTGCCGAGGTCGATTCCTGACCAATGAACCATTCATTCAGAGCGGTTTTTATGGTGTATCCTGTTTTAAAATTACCACCTCCATTTTCTATAGTGAGCTGGAGGGGGTCGGCCGATCCAAGTAAATGAAGGATGGATGTTGGGGTTATAGTGCCTATGCCTACGTTGCCATTTCCTTGAATTACCATTGCAGTATTAAGCGCATTATCAGTTGTTGATGCGGCAATGCCATTATATACTCCGAATTGTATACCTGAAACTCCCGTACCTGTTGAAATACCAGACCTTAATAGCAAGTCACCGCCATTTTGGTTAGTGGCAGCGCTGGCAGCCCCCCCTGCGGACAGGGTCAAAGAACTGCCTGCTGTGTTGGCTATGGTGTGCCGCTCTAAAGCTATAGACCTGGTCAGATCTCCTCCAAAGGCAAGATCAACACTGGGGGCTGTGGTTCCGATACCTATATTACCGTCATCTGCAATAATCATGTGTGTAATACCTTGACTCACGTTGGCATCGTTAAAAGCCTGGCGGAATTCAAGTCCGTTAGTGGATGTTTCAATCAAGTTCCAACGATGAAAACCTGCCCTGCGCAGTGAAATATTGGCATCTTCCACCACATGATCGCCACCAATTTGGTGAAATTTAAAAAGTGGATCGCTTACATTCAGCCCTATTTCTCCACTGTTTTGCACTACAAATTCTGCGGTTGCCCCGTTGAGTGAACTGTTAGCTTTTAAAAGATTGCCCGAACCGCCCCCGGCAGAAGATGTTTCCAATTCCAATGCTGTTTGATTGATACCTATAAACGTGTGGCGTATTCTGACAACGGGAATCCCTGTAATTGCAGTTGCTACATCGAGTTTTGCTGCTGTTGGCGAAATACCGATGCCTACATTGTCCCCTATGGCGCTTAATACAACATCGCTCCCATTGTCTGTCCACCCTCCACCACTGGAAGGAGAAGAAAGGTTACTCCACACTGTTCCATCATAATGATACAACGAAGTACCATCGGAATACACATCGCCTGCAACAGGTGAAATAGGCGCTGCTATGCTGCTGAAACGCATTGCACCTCCAACATGCAAAAGGCGAGCAGGATTATTCAACCCAATGCCAAGGTAACCATAGCTTGTAAAAACAATGGTGCTGTCATAGGGGATGTTGATGTCATTGGAGAAAATAAACAAAGAGTCATTTATTTTTCCTCCTTGCACATCGAGCATCCCGAGCGGTATAGCTCCGATACCCAGATAGCCGCCCAAGTCTACTCTAAGCATTTCAAGCGAGGCTGGGGCATCTCCTATGATCAAGCCACCCGTAACCGGGTCGTTCCATACGCCCATCGGCTGACCGCTAGCATGGAAAATTGATGATGGAAAATGGAAAATAAAAACTGAAACAAGGAACAAAAACGTGTATTTTTTCATGGCGATTGGCTAAATGAAAATATCTTCAAAAATAAGGGATTTTTTATTTGAAAGACAAATCATTTGCCATTTTTCTAAGAAATGTTATTTTTGACATTCTTTAACATTTTAACATTTAGCCATGGCTATAAGACAACCCCTCGAAATGCTCTACAAATGGGAAAATGAAATCCCAAATAATTTGTTTATGCGCCAACCCATTGACGGACAATGGCATGAATGGACATGGGCAGAAACCGCCACCGAAGTTCGCAAAATGGCGGCTTATATCAAATCACTAGACTTGCCTCCGCAAAGCAAAATCGGGCTGGTTTCCAAAAACTGCGCCCACTGGATGATGTGCGATTTAGCCATTATGATGAGCGGGCATATTTCGGTGCCTATGTATCCCAACCTCACACCTGACACAATTCGGCAAATCCTTGAGCACAGTGAAACCAAAATTCTTTTCGTTGGAAAATTAGATGACTGGGCAGCTATGAAACCAGGTGTTCCTGAAAACATTCGCTGCATTTCATTTCCATTTTACGCACATAAAGAATACGATAATTGGAAAGATTTGATTTCTGACGTGGAACCGCTTTCTGAAAATGTAGTGCGGGACCCCAAGGAAATGGCAACCATCATCTATACTTCAGGAACAACAGGTGTTCCCAAAGGCGTAATGCACTGCTTTTATAATTTTGGCTTTGCCGCAGAAAATGCCCTGAATTCAATAAATGTCAACAGTAACTCCGTATTTTTCTCCTATCTGCCACTGTCCCATATTGCCGAACGCCTGCTCGTGGAAATGGGCGGCTACTACACAGGAGGGCAGGTATGGTTTGCCGAATCGTTRGACACTTTTGCCAAAAATCTCGGGGAAGCGCAGCCGACTGTTTTCCTAGGCGTCCCACGAATTTGGGCGAAATTTCAGGAAGGCGTTTTAATGAAAATGCCACNAAAAAAATTAGACATTTTCCTGAAAATCCCCATTCTTTCAGGAATCGTGAAAAAGAAAATCCTCAAAGCACTTGGGTTGGGCAGGGCCACTAATATTTTCACAGGAGCCGCGCCCATGGCTGTTTCGCTGCTGAACTGGTACAAAAAACTGGGCATCACAGTACAGGAAGCATATGCCATGACAGAAAACTGCTGTTACTCTCATGTTTCATTAAGCAATAATGTCAAAATTGGCTATGTAGGGCAGGCGCTGCCGCATTGTGATTGTAAAATAGACCCCGCGAACAACGAAATCCTTATCAAGCACGATGCGCTAATGGAAGGCTATTACAAAGATGAGCAACAGACCGCAGAATCATTCACAGAAGATGGCTATTTACGTACAGGCGATGAAGGCTCAATAGATAGCGATGGATTTTTGAAAATCACAGGCAGAGTGAAGGATTTGTTTAAAACGGCAAAAGGTAAATATGTTGCGCCTTCCCCTATCGAATTGCGAATTGAAGCCAACACCGATGTTGACCAGGTTTGTCTTGTAGGAACGAATTTACCCCAACCAATTGCCTTAACCGTGCTTTCAGAAACTGGCAAAATGAGAGCAAAAGAAGACATCGAAGCCAGCTTAACGGAAACCATGGAAAGTATCAACCCTACGATTGACCACCATGAGCAGTTTGCTAAAATGGTAATAATGAAAGAGCCTTGGACAGTGGAAAACGAATTGCTAACTCCCACTCTAAAGGTGAAGCGCAATGCCATCGAAAAGCTCAAAACAGCAAGCTACGAAAGTTGGTACAACACTGAAGGAACTGTTGTTTGGGAAAATTGACAAAGCAGTTGTCATCCCGAACAAACGTGCAGAATCTAAGATGCTTCATCTCATTCGGCACAAAGATTTTTCGCTTCGCTCAAAATGAAAAGCAGTTAGTCCTTTAGTTTGCTATAAACTCCTTTCAAAATTTTAAACTCATTGATGCCTTTTGTTGCTAAAAAAGCAGAAAGGCAGAAAAGCGTTAGCAGCAAAAGAAACAGGAAATAGTACAACGTAGCCCATTCCATTGCCTTCAGCAATTTCGCCCAAGGGCCAAGTTTTTTGACAATTGAAACATGCTCAGTGAGCGTAAACTTCACCGTGCAGAATTCATTTTCTTCATCAAAATCTCCCAATGAAACGCCAAGCCCTTGCAATTGCCGCTGAACATCAAGAATTTTTATTTCAAGATTTATCATTTCTTCGATTTTGCCGCTTTTGCCTTTAATGCCTTCAAGAGACTCTTTGTGTTTCATTAACGTTTCGCGTTTCGCCCTCAATTGGTTAAATTCATTGGTTTTATCAAGTACATCGCTGCGAAAGGATTTTAACTCTCCAATGTCTTTGAGCCGATTTACCAACTCATCAAAATCATCAGGATGAACGCCAATTCCCAATTGCAGCAACCGCCTGTCATCCACCCCCGAATTCTGTTCAAACTGAACTAGCGCTTTCAACTCTTTGATGTACCCTTTCAACGTTTCTGCATCCTGATCAAATTCATCAGTACGCGATGCCATGGTTGCCACCTTCTCGTATTTCTGGTCAACTGTATAGCTGCTCTGCCCATGTGCATCAGTTACTTTCATTTTTCGCGAAGCGTAATTCGAATTTTCAAAACTGAAATCCCAGGAATTAGATGAAATAAAAAAATTTGCTGATTGGTTTTGCTGTTTTTCTTCAATGCCGAAATAACCGATGGAGGCAAACAGCACGTAACCGCTGACAAAAGCAGTTACGATTTTTGTCATTTTCTTTTTCATGGCAATTAGTTTTTAGTTATCAATAGGATAAATTACATTTGGGACGGAAGTTCTCTGACTTTATTTTATTGTTTAACAGTTTTTAACAAATGAAATTCTTCATCACTGGCGCAACAGGTTTTATCGGCTCTCATTTATGCCACCAGTTGATCAATGAAGGACACGAAATCGTTGCATTGATTCGCTCACCCGAAAAAGCAAAAAAGCTCCCCGAAAGAAATGTAGAATTAATTCAAGGTGATTTGCTTTCCTTTAAAAATGATGACTACAACATCCCCGAATGCGATGTCGTGATTCACCTTGCGGGGGTGACTACATCAATTAACGAAGCCGATTACTTCAAATACAATTTTGATGCAGTTATGGATTTGGTCGAGTGTCTCAACCGCCAGTCGTGGAAACCAAAACGTTTTGTTTTTGCATCATCACTGGCGGCTGGAGGCCCGAGTGAACCTAATAAACCATTAACCGAAAAAGACGTCCCGAAACCAATCGAACTATATGGACAAGCCAAACTGAAAGCAGAAGAATTTCTAAAAACTGTGCCCTTTCCCGTAACTTCTTTCCGACCTGCCATCGTGCTGGGCACTGGTGATGAGTATTCGCTCACCCTTTTCAAAATGGCAAAGAAAGGGTTGGGCATAAAAGTGGCCGGCATCAACCAGCAAATCAGTTACATCGATGTGGATGATTTGAATGATGCAATTATCAAAATGTGCATGGAAGAAAGCGCAGAGAGCAAATGCTATTTTGTGAGTTACAAAGAGCACACCGACCTACAAACACTTTGGTACACACTTGGAAAAGCTGTCAATAGAAAAATGCTCATGATTCACATTCCAAAATTTATGCTTTTTCAACTGACACTTTTTTCTTCGCTGCTTTCCAAAGTTTCTCCGGCACTCGGCAAACTTGACCGCAAACAGTATGAGCAAATGATTCAGCCATCATTTCTTTGTTCCAGCGAAAAGCTGCAAAAAGAACTGAGCTGGCAACCAAAATACGATGTTTATGAAATGACAAGACGAGCTGCAATAGGCTACAAAAAGTTAGGAATGCTATAAACCAACAAAATCATTCCATTTTCTATTTAATTTATTATGCGTGCATACATTATTTTGTATATTCGTAGTTCATTTCTAATCGATTAAAAGATGCACAAACAAGGCATGTTGAAAGAAAACGCACTCAAAGGCAAAACCGTAATCATTACCGGTGGCGGAACGGGAATTGGCCGTGCAATGACCAGGTATTTCATGGAATTGGGAGCTAAGTTGGTCATCACCAGCCGAAAAATGGAAGTGCTCGAAAAAACAGCAGAAGAATTAAGAAACGAAACGGAAGGAGAAGTGCTTCCACTACAATGCGATGTTAGAGATTACGAACAAGTGGACAACGTCATCAGCCAAACAATTAAACACTACGGCAGCTTTAATGCATTGGTAAACAATGCAGCCGGCAATTTCATTAGCCCTACTGAAAGGCTTTCTCACCGCGCATTTGATGCGGTGGTTGACATCGTTTTAAAAGGCTCCTACAACTGCACACTTGCTGCCGGAAAATACTGGGTGAAAGAAAAAATTACAGGAACCGTTTTGAGCACATTAACTACCTACGCTTTCACCGGCTCAGGGTATGTTGCTCCTTCCGCCTGCGGCAAAGCAGGTGTGCTGGCACTCACCCGCTCGCTTGCCGTAGAATGGGGTAAATACGGGATTCGCCTGAATGCGATAGCCCCCGGACCTTTCCCAACCAAAGGCGCGTGGGAGCAATTGCTGCCCGAACCGATGCGCGATAAGTTTGACCCGGCCAAGAAAGTACCTGTTGGGCGTGTAGGCGATTTGCAGGAAGTCGCCAATCTTGCCGCCTATTTGGTTTCTGATTATTCGGCTTACATCAATGGCGACATCATTTCCATTGACGGTGGCGAGTGGCTGAAAGGTGCCGGACAGTTTAACAACCTGGAAATGATAACTACCGAAATGTGGGATATGCTGGAGCAATTTACAAGAGGAAAAAAAAGTTAAATGCTTGATCTCGCTCCCATAAAATCAAGAGTGAACCCCAACTCGGAATCCTTTCGGTCCAACTATGTGGAAATGCAAGCTGAGTTGGAAACACTTTCCGAGAGATTGCAGGGAAGCAAGTTCCAAGGCAAGGAAAAAGCCATTGAAAAGGCACGGAAAGAGGACAAATTTCTCGCCCGTGAACGCATTGAATTCCTACTCGACCAAGATTCCCCTTTCCTCGAATTGTGTCCACTTGCCGAAATGGACAAAAAAGGATTCGGACCTGGCGGTACTATGGTTGCTGGAATTGGGTTGGTTTCAGGTAACCTCTGCATGATAAATGCCAATGTGGGCACTAACAAAGGAGGTGCAATTGATTACACTACTTTGCAGAAGGCACTGCGTATGAATGAAATTGCGTGGGAAAATGATTTGCCAGTTATTTCATTGGTGGAATCGGCTGGAGCTAATCTGCCAGAGCAGGCCAAAATCTTCAATTATGGCGGTATCAATTTTCGGGAAATATCAAGGCGATCGAAAAAAGGACTGGTTACCATTTCAGTGGTTTTTGGCAACAGCACTGCCGGTGGGGCATACATCCCGGGAATGAGCGACTACGCTATCTTCGTAAAGAACAAAGCAAAGGTCTTTCTTGCCGGGCCGCCATTAGTAAAAATGGCTACCAACGAGGTGGTTGATGAAGAATCACTTGGCGGAGCAGATATGCACAGCAAAGTTTCAGGCGTTTCCGATTACCTTGCAAAAGATGAATTAGACGGAATCCGCTTGGCTCGGGAGATCATGGAAATAATCAAATACCCTCAGACATCTGAAAAATCTGAGGCAGAAGAGCCCAAATACTCCATAGATGAAATCCTTGGCATCATCTCTACGGACCTCAAAAAGTCTTTTGATTCAAGAGAAATCATTGCCCGAATTACGGATGGTTCTCACTTTCACGAATTCAAAAAAGACTACGGAAACACACTTGTAACCGGGTGGGCAGAAATTCACGGATTTAAAGTTGGAATTATTGCCAACAACGGGGTGATTTTCAGCGAAGCCGCTAATAAAGGTGCGCATTTCATTCAGCTCTGCAACCAAAATGATACTCCATTGATTTTTCTTCAAAATACCACCGGTTTCATGGTCGGGAAGAAATACGAAGAGCAGGGCATGATCAAGCACGGAGCAAAGCTTGTCAATGCTGTATCCAACAGTACCGTTCCTGCAATCACGATTATGATAGGCGCATCTTATGGAGCTGGCAATTACG
Source organism: Flavobacteriales bacterium (assembly GCA_002746335.1). Classification (GTDB taxonomy): domain Bacteria; phylum Bacteroidota; class Bacteroidia; order Flavobacteriales_H. Next base: position 9,544 of record NVWW01000012.1, read on the forward strand.
CCATGTGCGGCAGGGCTTACGAGCCCCGATTTTTGTTCAGTTGGCCAAACTCGAAAATTGCTGTGATGGGCTCCGAACAACTGGCCGGAGTGATGGCAATCATTCAACGTCAGCAAGTAGAAAAAGCAGGCGGAAAGATGGATAAGGAAGGCGCAGAACAAATGCGCCAATACTTAATAGCAGAAGTGGACAAACAATCCAATGCATATTTCGCTACATCGCAACTTTGGGATGATGGCATTATTGACCCAAGAGAAACACGTAACGTACTTGGGTTTTGTCTTGAAGTGGTTTACAACACCCCTGTTAAAGGCACAAAAGAGTTTGGAATTTTCAGAATGTGAAAACACATAGCACACAGAAATGAATCCTCATCCGAAATATCCCAATCTGTTCCAACCGCTTGACCTCGGCTTCACTGCTCTAAAAAACAGGACATTGATGGGGTCCATGCATACGGGCTTAGAAGAGATCAAAAATGGATTTGAAAGGATGGCCGCTTATTTTGCAGAGCGCGCTGCGGGAGGTGTCGGACTTATCGTTACCGGTGGAGTTGCCCCAAACCGCGAGGGCTGGGTAAAACCCTTTTCTGCACGCTTAACTAAAAATTCACATGCTGAAAAACATAAAATCGTTACCAAAGCCGTGCACAAAGAAGGTGGGAAAATCTGCATGCAAATCCTTCACGCAGGTCGTTACGGTTACCATCCCCTCAATGTAAGCCCTTCAGCCGTTAAGTCTCCCATTACACCCTTTAAGCCTCGGGCGATGAGTGAACGCAAGATTTGGAAAACCATTTCCGACTTTGCGCGTTGCGCTAAACTCGCTCAACAGGCCGGTTACGATGGAGTGGAAATCATGGGATCTGAAGGTTACCTCATCAACCAATTTATTGTTTCGCACACCAACAAGCGCAAAGACCAGTGGGGCGGGTCTTACGAAAATCGTATTAAATTTCCTATTGAAGTAGTACAGGAAGTGCGCAAAACAGTCGGCAAAGAATTCATCATCATTTACCGCCTTTCCATGCTCGATTTGATTCACGATGGAAGCACATGGGATGAAGTCGTTTTTCTCGCCAAAATGATTGAAAAAGCCGGAGCTACAATCATTAACACCGGAATTGGCTGGCACGAAGCACGCATCCCGACAATAGCTACAATGGTTCCTCGAGGCGGCTTCTCTTGGGTAACGAAAAAAATGATGGGTGAAGTCAACATTCCGCTCATTACAACCAACCGCATCAATATGCCTGATGTAGCCGAGAAAATAATTGCCGATGGCCATGCCGATATGGTTTCGATGGCACGTCCCTTCTTGGCTGATGCTGAACTCGTCAAGAAGGCGGAAGAAGGCCGTGAAGATGAGATAAACACCTGCATCGGATGCAACCAGGCATGCTTGGACCATGTTTTCAAACAAAAAATGACGAGTTGTTTAGTCAATCCCCGCGCCTGCCACGAAACCGAATTGAATTATCTTCCAGCAAAAGCGAACAAGAAAATTGCAGTAGTTGGTGCCGGTCCCGCTGGACTCGCTTACAGCACAGTTGCTGCACAAAGAGGCCATGATGTCACTCTTTTTGAAGCTTCGAATGAAATAGGCGGCCAGTTCAACATGGCAAAAAAAATTCCTGGAAAGGAAGAGTTTTATGAGACCATCCGCTATTTCAAAAAACAAATCGAACTGACCGGTGTTGATTTGAAACTGAACACAAAAGCTTCTAATGAAGATTTGATTGCCGGAAGTTTTGATACGGTGATTATAGCAACAGGGGTAACACCCCGCGTTTCGGGTATCCCAGGAGAAGACCATCCAAAGGTACTTTCTTATATCGATGTGTTAAAAATGGAAAAAGAAGTTGGAAAAAAGGTAGCGATTATTGGGGCCGGAGGCATTGGTTTCGATATTGCTGAATACCTCAGCCACAATGGAAGTTCCTCCAGTTTGAATGCCCCTGAATTTATGAAAGAATGGGGTGTTGACATGAAAAACGAAGCAAGAGGTGGCGTGAACGGAATTGAGCCTGAACAACACACTTCACCACGAGAAATATGGTTATTGCAGCGTAAAGATGGTAAATTAGGAGCACGTCTCGGAAAGACCACCGGCTGGATACACCGAACGCAATTGAAAAATCGAAAAATAAAGATGGTGCCTAATGTTCGTTACGAAAAAATTGACGATGAAGGATTACATGTTGCTATTGACAACCAATCGAGAACTTTGGACGTTGACAATGTAGTAATTTGTGCCGGGCAGGTTTCTGCTAAATCTTTATACGAACCGCTCAAAAAAGCCGGAATAAATGTTCATCTTATTGGCGGAGCTCATATAGCCGCTGAATTGGATGCAAAAACAGCGATTGACCAAGCCAGCAGGATGGCGGCTGTGATTTAAATGAAAAGGATCAACAAAATACTCATCGCCAACCGAGGTGAAATTGCGGTTCGAATAATACGAACATGCAGAGAAATGGGTATATCTACAGTGGCAGTCCATTCTGATGCGGATAAAAATGCACTGTTTGTCAAACAAGCCGATGAAGGGATTGTTCTTAACGGCAACACCCCTGCTGAATCCTACCTCGACCACRACAAAGTCATAGAAGCYACAAAACGGACTGGCGCTGATGCCATTCATCCAGGTTACGGTTTTCTTGCGGAGAAYGCCMTTTTYGCCAAACGTTGCGAAAAGGAGGGCATYATTTTCATCGGRCCTTCAGCTAAGGCCATCGAGTTAATGGGCAGCAAAGCAGCATCCAAAGCACTGATGAAGAAAGCTGATGTGCCTGTAGTCCCCGGCTACGAAGGCAAAAAGCAATCAGTTAAAAAACTTTCTTCAGAAGCCGAGAAAATTGGTTTTCCAATTTTGCTGAAAGCATCGGCAGGCGGTGGCGGAAAAGGGATGCGCATTGTACGCAGAAAAGCAGACCTGAAGACCTCTATTGAAACAGCCAAACGCGAAGCCAAAGCCGCTTTTGGCGATGACAGGTTAATTGTCGAAAAGTACTTTGAGAACTGCCGCCATATCGAATTCCAAATTTTTGGCGATTCAAAAGGAAATGTAATACACCTGGGCGAACGTGAATGCACTATCCAGCGCAGGCATCAAAAGATAACCGAAGAAAGCCCTTCCCCTGCCCTATCTGACAATTTGAGAAAAGAAATAGGTGAAGCTGCTATTAGAACTGCCCAAGCCATTAGTTACACAAATGCAGGGACTGTAGAATTTATTTTGACGGATAAAAAAGAATTTTATTTCCTCGAAATGAACACCCGCTTGCAGGTAGAACATCCCGTAACGGAAATGGTCACAGGCTTAGATTTGGTGAAATTACAAATAGAGGTGGCAGAAAACGAAGCACTTCCCCTTACTCAGGAGAAGTGCTACGAAACAAAGAAAGGTTACGCACTTGAATGTCGTCTTTATGCAGAAAATCCTGCTAATAATTTCCTGCCTGAAACTGGTGCAATTTTGAAATGGCAACCAGCGGAAAGCAAAGACGTTCGTTACGATTCGGGGATTGAGTCAGGAGCTGATGTAAGCGCATTTTATGACCCGATGTTAGCCAAAATCATCGCCCATGGAGAAGATCGTGAATCGACCTTCCGAAAGATGATTTTTGCATTGAGAAACACGGTGTGTTTGGGTGTAAAAACCAACAAGGAATTCCTGGTTTATCTGCTGGAAAACAAATTCGTTCAAGAAGGAAAGTATAACACCCATTTTATTGAAAACAAAATAAAATTCAATGATTCGATTTCCGAAGAGGCCAAACAAATAGCCGCGATCACTGCCATGCTTCATGGGTGGCACAAACGAGAAAAAAGCAGGAAAATTTTGAAAAAACTTCCTTCTGGCTGGCGAAACAACTTCTACCAATATCAATCTGAAACTTATCTTTTCGGAGAAGAAGAAACAACTATTGAATACAGGAATGTTGGAGGTTCGAAGTTCACGATTCAGCATTCAATCTCATCTGACGCTTTAAGTATAGAATTGATTTCCTGCGAAAATTGTTGTTTGAAATTCACAATAAACGGTTTACAAAAGACTGCTTATATAGCTGAGCAAGATGCAACCCGATATATTCACTTAAGCGATTTCGGTCAATTACAACTGAAACTAAAACCACGATTTCCTGATGCTTCTGCCGAAGAAACCAAAGGTGGGTACAAAGCTCCGATGCCGGGCGAAATCGTGAAAGTTTTGGTAAAAAAAGGAGCCAAAGTAAAAAAAGGCGATGGGCTGCTAATCATCAATTCAATGAAAATGGAAAACACAATTGAAGCACATTCAAACGGTATTGTCGAAGAAATTTTTGTCAACGGGCAGTCATTTGTTGAGGCCGATACATTATTGCTCAAAATAAAAGAATGACATACCCAAAAGACCAAACCGAAACCATCCATTTCCAAACTTTCGCTTATCTTTTAGTTGAAGAGAAAGAGCAGGTATTACACATCACGCTCAATCGTCCCGAAAAGAAGAACGCCATGAACGAGGTGCTGGTCAACGAGTTGGCATATGCGCTCTCGTATGCTCATCATCACAACCACATTTGGTCRGTGGTTTTGGCTGCCAAAGGGRACATCTGGTGYGCRGGYGCAGACTTGAAGGCGTTTATGGGTCAAAAAGACACCGAAAGCGGCTCATCAATTCCTGAACCTAATGAAAAAGTCATTATMGGAGATTTGTTYCGAAACCTGCACAAGCCCTGTATTGCAAAARTTCATRCTCCGGTAATGGCAGGTGGATTCCTWCTGATTTGCGGCTGCACRCAAGTGGTCGCATCAGAAAAAGCAACCTTCGGTTTGCCCGAAGTAAAACGCGGCATATGGCCAATGCAGGTGATGGCAAGCATGCTGGAAATTATGCCCGCACGAACAGTGCTGGATTTCTGCATRAAAGGCAAAACCGTTGACGCCAAAACAGCCCACGAATTAGGCGTTGTCACAGATTTTGTTKYTGAAAAKGAAYTRGATGAACATGTTGATAAACTGGTGAGGGAAATTTGCAACAATTCTCCTTCTGCCATTCGRCTTGGACTAAAAGCATTTCAGGAAATGAAAGCTAAAARCGACAACGAAAAACATCAATACCTACACGAAATGCTCATGCAGGTCATCCAAACCAAAGATGCGATGGAAGGAATTGCTGCATTCAAAGAAAAACGAAAACCAACCTGGTCAGGTGAATAAACCAATTAGAATAGCAGGTGTTCAGGGGTTTTATGGCGATAGTCCTTTCGGGGCAATGGCCATTGTAAACGAAAATGCTGCCGATTACTTGGTACACGATGCKCTGGCCGAACTAACCCTTTCCATCCTGCAAAAAGACAAGCTGAAAGATCCTAATCTCGGCTATGCCCGCGATATTGAAATTTTAGCCAACATCCTCTACCCTACTGCACTTAAAAAGGGYATCAAAATAGTTACAAACTCAGGCGGGTTRAATCCTGTAAATGCSGCAAAAAAAACAGCGGAATTRCTTTCTAAACAGGGAAWTTCAGGGGTRAAAATAGCTGCGATAACAGGTGATGATATGAGCGGTCGGCTCAATGAATTGCAAAACAAAGGGGAGAAATTAGAACATCTCGAAAGCGATGCCGCACTTAATTCTACAGAAAACACAACTCATGCCAATGTTTACGTTGGAGCGCAGTGTATTGCTGATGCACTTTCGCAAGGAGCAGACATTATTCTTGCAGGAAGAGTAGCCGATCCCTGCCTCACTTTGGGAATCCTTGCTCATCATTTCGGCTGGAATATTGACAACGGAAATCTCGATTTACTTGCAGCCGGTATCACGGTTGGCCATGTACTCGAATGTGGTGGCCAGGCCTCAGGAGGCAATGCATACTCCGAATGGCCGATGAATTACGGATTAAGCAATTTGGGTTACCCCATTGCCCACGTTTACGAAGACGGCAAGGCCGAATTCACGAAATTAAAAAGCCAGGGAGGAAAAGTTTCACGCAATACTATCCGCGAACAGTTGGTTTACGAAATTCACGATCCATCCAACTACATTACGCCCGATGTTACAGTAGATTTAACAAAAATAAAGTTAGAAGAAATCGCTGAAAACAAGGTCCGTTTAAATGGCGTAAAAGGCAAATCCCGCCCGGAAAAGCTAAAACTCGCCATCGGGCAAATGCAGGGCTACATGAGCGACCAGTTTTTCTTTTTCTCATGGCCTTATGCCTATGAAAAAGCCCAAAAATTTATACATGCCACAAAAGAAATTTGGGCGAAATTGCCCGTTAATATTGAAAGGCAAGAGTTTCAACTCATTGGTGTAAATGGCATTCATGGGGATGCCGCACCAACTCCAAGTGAAGAAGAACTGGATAAAATGAACGAAATCGGCATCCGGATAGCTATTCAACACAAGGATAAACAAACGGGTAGGATGGCCMTGCAAAGCATTATCGGGCTTGGCCTGAATGGCCCTCCTGGGGTGGTAGGCATCCCCGGATGGGGAAAACCAAACCGCATCCAGCTTGGTCTTTGGCCGACTTTGATTGATAGAAAACATGTRGAGATGAMAGTRSAAATTATTRAAAGTTAAWATGCAAAAGTTAAARCTYATAGAAATAGCCTCTGCCCGYTCAGGCGATAAAAACGACATCTGCAACATCGGGGTGATGGCTCGCAAGCCCGAAGATTATCCTATTTTGAAAAAACACCTCACAGCAGAAAAAGTAAAAGAACATTTCCAAGGTTTGATCAAAGGAAAAGTTGTGAGATACGAATGGGATGTTATCGAATCACTTAACTTTGTATGCCACCAGGCATTGGATGGAGGAGCAAGCCGTTCATTGCGAATGGACTCCTTAGGCAAGAATTTTTCGAGCCATTTGCTCAGATTAGATTTAGAAATCAACGACTAAATTATAAAGCTATGAACACAAATCCTTTCAACCCATTCACCGAAGAACACGAACTGCTGGCGCAATCGCTTCGGGATTTTTTAAAAAAAGAAGTAACACCCTATGTTGACCAATGGGAAAAAGATGGGCATTGCCCGCCCGAAATCTTCCAAAAAATGGGCGAACAGGGCTTTTTTGGGGTGAGCTATCCTGAAGAAGTAGGCGGTAGCGGCATGGACCTTTGGGCGGCAGTTATTGTGGCTCGCGAAATAGCTTATGCTAACTGTGGCGGGCTTGCGCTTTCCATGTATGCACATGCTTATTTGCCCCCGCCACTTATCAATGCAGTAGGCACTGAAGCGCAGAAAATAAAATACCTGATTCCTGCGCTGAAAGGCGAAAAAATATGCGCTTTAGGCGTTACTGAGCCGGGTGCCGGCTCCGATGTAGGCGGCATCAAAACCAAAGCAGAAGACATGGGCGACCACTGGCTCATCAATGGCTCAAAAACCTTTATTACCAACGGAAACATTGCCGATTTCATTTTGTTGGCAGCCCGAACAGGCGAAGGGCACACGCTGAGCTTATTCCTTTTTGATACCTCCACTGAAGGGTACTCGTCCCAACCTGTCGGAGACAAACTCGGCATGCACTCTTCAGACACTGCCTTGTGCTTTTTCGACAATTGCAAAATCCCAAAAGACGCACTGGTTGGCGACAAAGATTTCGGGTTTTATTACATCATGAACAACTTTCAGGAAGAGCGCTTGATTGGAGCGATCATGGGCACTTACGCAGCAGAATTCGCGCTCGAAAAAGCTAAAAAGTACTGCCAGGAACGTGAAGCTTTTGGTAGAAAAATTGGCGGGTTTCAGGTAGTGAGGCACAAGCTGGCACAAATGGCTATTAAGGTGGAAACCTGCCGATCAATTGCGTTCCGCGCTATTTACGAGTACATCGAAAAAGGCCCCATGGCTGTAGGTATTATATCAATGGCAAAAGCCTATGTGAGTGAAACCTGCATGGAAGTGATTAACGAAGCCCTTCAACTGCATGGTGGCAACGGCTACATGGAAGAATTTGGCATAGCCCGGGCTTGGCGCGACTGCCGGCTGATGACCATTGGGGCAGGCACCACCGAGATAATGCACGAAATTGTGAGCAAGCTGATTGTAGATGACGTAAAACATGAGAAAATTTTGATGGACACGCATGTTTAGCCCACTTTTTTGCTGAGTTGATGTGTCATCGCTTCGCTCGACACATCAACTTCCTTATTGATTGTAAACACCGATAGGGAATAAATCAGGCAAGAAAATGCTTCGTTTTGGTTTTGCAAAGATCTCAGGAGGAAGATGCTGTAGGATCCCTATTTTCAGGACAATACTAATATATAGTTTTTATCTCAGTTTATTTTTTTTTGTTATGGTCGTTAACTATGCTAAACCTGAATGGTTTAGCATAGTAGATATAGAACAAACACCTACAAAGAAAATGAGTGATTTCCTTACGATACAGTTGTAACATTAGCCCCTCCTTTGTACATAATATGAATCTTTGATTCCATATTGTTGTAAAAATTAGCCCTCTTCAGGCTGGTCAGGTTCTGTAAATTTGTGATGAAAGGATAAACGTAGGCGAATACTCACAAGAAAAATGAGTGCCTTGCCTTACAAGACACCTGCAACATTAATCTCTTTCTTTTTTACAAGCATGAACATCAATTTTCTATTGTTATRATATTATTATGAAAAAAGTAAAAGAAATATTGGAATTCAAAACTGAAAAATAACTGACCGAAACAATGCAAGGCAGGCACTAAAATGCTAGTAGTGAAAGAAAGATCGCTAGGTGCCTTTATCACAAAACTTGACTTTAATGTTGTTACTTTATTTTAAATCAAAGAGTTATGAGTCGTGTAAATCAACACCTCCTTCTGAAATTGCTCCAATCCTTCGTTTTTACTTCRTGCCTAAGAGCGAAAAACTTGCTTGATTGTAGAGAAGCAGCGAATAACCTTACGTTCAATAAATTTTCTAAAAGATTCTTGTCGTGCCTCCTTATTTTAATAGGCATATCAGTATTCGCCCAGCAAAACGTGGGCATCGGCACACTCACACCTGACTCCAGTGCCATTCTTGAATTACAAACTACCGACAAAGGGCTGCTCATACCTCGCACGGATACCGCTATAGTCAATGCCAGTTTCAATCCCGCTACCGGGCTGATGGTTTACCAAACATCAGACAGTACTTTTTATTATTATGATGGCGCTCAATGGCGTCCGCTCGGCTCCACCGCACAAGGRCCTAWAGGTCCCACAGGRCCAGCTGGCATACAAGGTATTCAGGGAGTAACAGGACCAACAGGRGCGGATGGCGCGCTCAATGCATGGTCCATCACCGGAAATACAGGCACCATCGCAGGCGCCAACTTCCTCGGCACCAATGATGTGCAAGACTTTGCCATTTACACCAATAGCACGGAAAGAATAAGAATACAATCAGGCGGCAACGTTGGCATAGGGGCTACAACCCCACAATCAAGATTGCATTTAGTTCCAGCAACAACCGATGTTGCCGGAGCTGGTGGTTTTACCATTGCCGATGATGGAATTCCGACAAGAGGATTTCAATTTAGATTAGATAATACTCAAAAAGACTTGCAAATTGATAGGTTATTTAGCGGTAGCTGGACAAATATGATGACTTATGATAGAAGTTCAGGAAACATCGGTATCGGAACGATAGCGCCAGAAGTCTTGTTGGATGTTCAAGGAGGAGATATATTACTGGATAACAATCAAGGGATACGAATCGAAAAAACGGGTGGATTTAATAAAATGGTGTTAGAGCTTGATAGCGCTGATTTCACTGCGCTTCATAGCGGAGCCTCAGGCACAGGCATTCTTTTTAAGGATGAGACAGATACTGAAGTTGCAAGAATCACAACCGCAGGTAATATGGGTATCGGAACCCCAGACCCAATAGGCATCGCTACGAACAGCATGCTAACAGTTGATGGTGAAGGCAAATATGGCCAAATTACCACCCTCACACACAGCAACACGGATCCTTCTGGTGCATTTAGGCTTTTCGGCTCCAGAGGCACGAGGGTTGCGCCACTCGCTATTACTAGCACAGACCGTTTTGGTTTCATCGTGGCGAATGGTTATGATGGGGATAGTTATGCAAAATCCGCATCCGTTGAGTTCTATGTGGATGGCACTGTCAGCACTGTTGACCTACCATCAAAAATATCTTTCTGGACCACCAATGACGGTGATTTGACTCGAACTGAAAAAATGGTTATAAAAAACGATGGAAATGTAGGCATTGGTACGACAACTCCGGCAACGAAATTAAGTCTGGAAGGAGACGATCAAGCTGTTTCTGTTGCTCGAGGAACTTGGAATTACAATACGACTCCTATGGGAGCCCAGCTGGGGTCATGGGGCACTTCTTATACCAACGCAGCGGGAATAAAATTTCACCGCTGGACAGGAGCAACGAATTATAGATCAGCATATGTCGGTCAGGCTCAAGGGGCTGTTGACGATTGGGGAATTGATTTCAGAACAAACTCATTTGGGTCATTTGGAGATGCAGTAACTTCTCGGATGTTCATCAGTAGCACTGATGGCAACATTGGCATCGGGACGACTACTCCCGCGGTGAAGCTGCATATTATCGATCCTTTAATAGATAGTAACCCGGGCGTAAGATTACAGAATGACGCTCAGTCATGGCAGATWTCGAACGAGGGCACTAYAGCAGACATGTTTATTATTCGAGACGTRACGRGTGCATCTGACATCGTGCGAATTGCACCGGGAGCACCCGCTGGATCTTTTGAGATCAACTCMTCTGGCAATGTAGGCATCGGCACAACAACACCGGCTGGGCAATTGGARCTTTCRCTTGACCAGGGACGCAAACCAAGYACCACTACATGGACYACTGTTTCTGATGAACGCCTTAAAAATATTGAAGGTGCTTATACCAAAGGGTTGAAAGAAATTCTTCAATTGGAACCTGTCACCTACCACTATAAGAATGTGGGTGAAAGAAAATTTGCAGAGCAAGTGTTAAACACTCAAAATGTTGGTTTCAGCGCCCAGGAAGTGCAAAAAATATTTCCAGAAGCTGTTGGAACCGATGCGGATGGTTATTTAAACTTCAACATGCATGCTATTTTAGTAGCTTATGTAAATGCCATTAAAGAACTTAAAGAGGAGAATGATGCACTTAAAAGTGAAGTTTCGGAAATGAGTGTGTTGAAATTAGAAAATACGAGCATAAGACATGAAATCAAAGAGATAAAATCAGTACTAGGCATGAAGGCAAAAAAATAACTTGCCCCAAATAGCATTGGCCAACCACTGAAAAACTCATAGTAGAAAAAGAAATAGTAACAGCATATTTTTACATGAAAACGTGACTATAAAATTCAGACTTTATTTTAATTCAACGAATTATGAAAACCCTCATCTTTAAAACCGGCTTATCCACAGAAGCACTGCACTTGGTCCCTACAACAAAGCCAATAATCCTTAAACAGCTTGTTTCCGTTCTTGTTTTTGTAACCATAACAGTACTGTTGCTTACTGCCAATGCCTACTCACAATCCATAGGCATCAACGATGATGGTATTGCCCCGCCTGCAGGCATCAACGTGGAAATTGACTTTGACAAGGCAGGTGATGCCACTACAAAAACGTGGCTACTGATTGACGGAGACATCACCACGGCCAACCAAACTGCCAACCTCACCGGCTTAGACATTAACCTTTCTGACGGTGCATTCAACTCTACTGCTACCAACATTGGGTTGAATGTGGATGTCAGCGGGCTAACGGGTGGTACAAACTATGCAGGTATTTTTATGGGTGGCAATGTTGGGATTGGAACGACTACCCCTCCAACAAGATTGAGCTTGGAAGGAGACGATCAAGCTATTTCTGTTGGACGAACTACCTGGAATTACAATACTACTCCAATGGGAGCCCAACTGGGGTCATGGAGCGGTTCTTATACCAACGCAGCGGGACTAAAACTTCATCGTTTTACAGGAGGAACGAATTATAGATCAGCATATGTCGGGCAGGCACAGGGTGCTGTTGACGACTGGGGAATTGATTTTAGAACAAACTCATTTGGATCACTTGGCGATGCAGTAACTTCCCGGATGTTCATCAGCAGCACCGATGGCAAAATCGGCATTGGGACTACTGTGCCTGAAGAACTGTTAGATATTCAGGGAGGTGATATATTACTGGATAACAATCAAGGTATACGAATCGAAAAAACGGGCGGATTTAATAAAATGGTTCTGGAGCTTGATGATCTTGATTTTACTGCACTGCACAGCGGAGCCACAGGCACAGGTATTCTTTTTAAGGATGAAGCTGATACTGAGGTGGCAAGAATCACTACCGCAGGTAACATGGGTATCGGAACACCAGACCCTATTGCTATCGCAGCAAACAGTATGTTTACCGTTGAAGGTGAAGGCAAATACGGTCAGATCACCACGATCACACACAGCAATACAGAGCCATCAGGTGCATTTAGGCTTTTTGGTTCTAGAGGTACTAGACTTGTACCGCTTGCTATTAACAGCACGGATCGTTTTGGTTTCATCGTGGCGAATGGTTATGATGGGGATAGTTATGCAAAATCCGCATCCGTTGAGTTCTATGTGGACGGCACTGTCAGTACTGTTGACCTACCTTCTAAAATATCTTTCTGGACCACCGATGACGGTGCACTAAATCGCACTGAAAAGATGGTAATCAAAAACAACGGGGAAGTTGGTATTGGAACAACAACTCCTGAGGATATTTTGCATGTTGCGCAAACATCTGTTGGTGGCTTGGGACCTGTTCTGGCCATTGATAACTCCGCGGCAAGTACTTTAAGTAATGAGTCTCAAATAGCCTTCCTCACGGATGTAGGAGCCAGCGTTGCAGGCACATCCGATGTGCGACTTCGAGCGATTAACCGAAATGCAGCAAACGGAGCAGCTTCATTCCAAATTGACACCTGGGATGGCACAGCTGAAGCGGCCAGGATCTACATCAAAGAGGACGGCAATGTAGGCATCGGGACAACAGCACCAACTTCGCAACTTTATATTTCGAGAGGAACAGGCATCGCCCCACATGCATTTGCTCAATTGGTAATAGACGATGATGCGAATAATATGATAAATATTCTCAGCCCTACCACCGGGCTGGGCTATCTCGCGTTTGGAGATGCCGGTGATGCTTATATCGGAGGAGTCATTTATGATCACAATGACAATTCCTTAGATCTCTTCGCCAACAATGCCACACGCCTGTCAATCACTTCAACAGGTCGGGTTGGTATTGGCACCTTAGCCCCTGGGGGACAATTTGAACTCTCTTTGGATCAAGGCCGCAAACCAGCCACCACTACATGGATCACTGTTTCTGATGAACGCCTTAAAAACATTGAAGGAGCTTATACTAAAGGGTTGAATGAAATTCTTCAATTGCAGCCGATTACTTACTATTACAAAAATGTAGGTGAAAGAAAATTTGCAGATGAGGTATTGAACATCCAAAATGTAGGTTTCAGTGCCCAAGAGGTGAAAAAAATATTTCCAGAAGCGGTTGGAACCGATGAGGATGGTTATTTAAACTTCAACATGCATGCTATTTTAGTAGCTTATGTAAATGCAATTAAAGAGCTCAAAACAGAAAATGATGCGTTGAAAAACAAAGTTGCAGAAATTGATGTTTTAAAATTGGAACTCGAAGCGGTAAAGTCAATAATTGAGATGCAAGTGAAAAAGTAACTTACTGCAAACAGCAATCGACCGTTACTGAAAACGCTTATAAACAGAAGTAGGCATCGGAGGTGCTTTTATCGTTAAAACCTGACTTTAAAACTTTAATGAGCTGCACAAATCAACATCGCCTTTAAGAAATACCGTACATTTTCAGATGGGCTACCGCAGAAGTTTTTAATTTTACCCCCAAAATTTTACTTACCGCGTCTTGCCTGTCAGCACACAGAAGTTTATCGAAGGTAAGCGGTTATTAACAGAACCCGTGAATAAAATGGTCTAAAAACATGAAAATCGTATTATTCAAAGAAGTAACTTGGAGGCATGTAATCACGCATTTTTCGCGTAAAACACTGAAAATCATGCCCATAATTTCACTTGGAGTAATGCTTGCAACACCTATTAAAGCACAGCCGGCCCCAACAAAGTCCCAGTCGGCTTATGATCTCTGCCAGCAAATGCTCACTTCGTGCCGAAAAATCAAAACGCTCACCTTTACGTTATTACGGAAAGAGCGCGTTGAAAACGAATGGCCAGAAGACAAATCAGATTTCAAGCTCAACTGCAAGCCACATAAAGTATATTTCAAACAGGATTATCCGAGAGAAGGGCTCGAATTGCTATTTATTGATGGAGCCAACGATAACAAAGCATTAATAAATACTAACGGCTTCCCGTGGGTTAATGTCAATCTCAGTCCTTTTGGAGGCCAGTTGCGTGAAAACCAGCACCATACCCTTTATGAAGTTGGCTACAAAAGCGTAATTAACATTTTAGGATTCCTTTGGGAAAAATACGAATCGCAGGCAAAATCAATGGTAAATTTAGAGGGTTCTGTGATGTGGGATGGGCACGATTGCTATAAAATCAAAATGAAAAATCCCAATTTCAAGTACATTAACTACACGGTAAAAGAAGGCGAGGATTTGAACAAGATTGCTAAAGACCTTTACCTGAGCGAACATATGATAATGGAAAAAAACTCTGGGGTTGATTACTATGATGATGTAAATGCCGGACAAACCATCACCATTCCAAACGATTATGCTACGGGTATGGACATCTATTTGGACAAAAAGCGAATGATTCCTTTAATGATAAAAGTGTATGATGACCAAGGGTTGTATGAAGTTTATGAGTATTATAGCGTAACAGTCAATCCACCTCTCTCATCCGAAGAGTTTACTTCTGGCTACAAGGATTATGGTTTTTAGAATTTTCGATTCTAAGATTGCTACATATTTTTGAAAACTAATAGAAACTCATTGTTATTGCGATCTAACAACTTCAATTTATCTCTGCAAGTTTCTATCCATTTCCTGATATTGTTCCTGCTGGTCTGTTGCACGCAGTCATCTACAGAGAAATCTCCGAAAATTTCAAAAATGAATTTCGATATTCAAGGCCACCGCGGTTGTCGCGGACTAATGCCTGAAAATTCCATTGCCGGATTTATTAAAGCGCTGGAAATTGGGATAACTACTCTTGAAATGGACGTGGTGATTTCAAAAGACAAAAAAGTGCTGCTTTCGCACGAGCCATTTCTTTCTCACGAGATTTGTTTCGGCTCAAAAAGTGAAAAAATCACAACAGATAACGAATGGTCATTCAATCTTTATGAGATGACTTACGATGAAATCAAACAATGCGATTGCGGCAGCAAGCCCCATCCGAGATTTCCCGAACAACAAAAAATAAAAGCGTAYAAGCCACTGCTTTCCGAAGTGATTGATTCGGTAGAGTCAYATATKGAAAATCTTGGTTTGCCAGCAGTTTATTACAACATCGAAACCAAAACTACCCCAGCTGGCGACAACATTTTTCACCCYGAACCYGAAGAATTTGTRGRTTTATTRCTCGAAATCATTAGGAAAAAGGGTATTGAAAAAARAACYATCATCCAGTCCTTCGACCCGCGCACGCTAAAAGTTGYCCGRAAAAAATATCCAGAAATAAAATTAGCATTGCTGATAGAARACAAARAGCACTCCAAAAAAAAMCTTRAGCKGYTAGGCTTTATYCCCGAAATMTACAGCCCYGATTATGCRCTGGTTGACAGCACATTAATCGAATTCTGCCAACAAAAYAATATGCTATTARTRCCATGGACRGTAAACGAAAAAARAGAAATGAAACGGYTRATTGACATGGGCGTTGACGGCATCATTACCGAYTATCCTGACCGATTAAATGAGTTAGTTTTACAATTGTAATTGTYCARCATCCTTTATTTTMCAAATCATTTATTAAGTTTGARGTATTGCAAATTAGYATTGTGCGCAAAGTTTTAYTAATATTAAATCTTTTCATTCTGCTTAACGGYTTTTCAGAAACCAAGTCGGTTGATGTAGTTTTCTACAGCGAAAAGCACACTATTTTCTACCATCAATCAATGCTCTCATTTCCAAAGTTTATCTTCGAAGAGGGCTTTTTTGAATATTATCACAACTATATGGACACTGCAGCCATTTACGAAGGCCTGTTGCAGGGGTTGCGTGAAATTAAAGAAAAAAGAAAACTCAACGACTGGCTTTATTACAACCTGCTGCGAACAACTACCGACAAGATTCTCATAAAAGAAAAGGAACACACAAAAACTCTTTTCAACTGGTTTATGCTCGCAAAATCGGGCTATGACGTCCGGCTCGAATTGCAAGGCAAAAAAATTACCCTCGGCATTTTCACCGAAGATATGGTTTATGGCTGTCCGCAAAGCAAGACACGAGGCGGCTATTTTGTGGACATCACCTCGTTTCACAATAGCATAAATTATGAAAAATTTACGCCTTTTCGTGTCAAATACAGGCCGAACAAAAAAAACCGGATTCCATTTTCATTTTCATTTGATGAAGCCCCTGATGTTTATCAAAAAGAAATTATCCAAAAAACCTTAGAGTTTAAGCATGATAGTGAAGTAATTTCAATCTCGGTTTCAATTGACAATGGCTATGTCGAATACCTGAAAAAATATCCCGAATTGGGGCTGGTGGAGCATTCGAAGTTGCCATTATCTTTTAAGGCATATACATCGCTTGTTCCGTCTTTAAAAAAACACATTTTTACAAACGATACTATTACCCAACTGCGTTTTTTGTTGAGTTTCACTCGCACTGCTTTTCAATATAAAAAAGACGAAGCCGTACACAACAAAAAAATAATTTATGCCCCAGAAGAAACGCTGCTGAGTGATCATTCTGACTATGAAGACCGAGCCATTATGTTTCGTTATTTATGTAAAGAATTGCTGAATATCAATGTCAAGTTAATTAAAATGTCAAAACGCACTTTCGCGGCAGTAAAACTGAAAAGACCAATCGGCAAACCGCTTATTTACGAAACAGGTCAATACACTTTTTTAGACCCCACTAACCCAAAAAACGAGCTGGGCATTGGAGAATACCCGGAAGGTTATGAGCGAAAGTCGTATAAGTTTTACGATTAATTCAATGCAGGTTTATTGTACCATTTGCTGTAAGAAAAAGCGACCGATTGAAAAGCCAATTCAAGCCATTGAACGCTATCTTTCAAACCGAATAAAAACGGTTTATGAAAAAAGCCGAAAAGATGGTGTGGAATTTAGGATACTATCTGGGAAATATGGACTGCTCAAGCCAAATGATAAAATCCCATATTATGACAAAAAACTGGAATTTAAGCATGTGGTTTACTTAAGTGAAATCGTAAAGAAACAATTGGAGAAACAAAAAATTTCTCAAATTACTTTTTACAAAAAAGATAAGACAAAACACCCCGAATGGGAACCTTATAATCAACTTGTAAAACAAGTATGTGATGAATTAAATATTGATTTAAATTTAGAAATTATTTAAACTTGCCTTTGGTTTCCCTCATCTCATTTTAGGACTCATATAATCCCTGAAAAAATTTCTTGTATTTGTTATGCACGCATAACATTTTTTTGTATATTTGTACTTTAGTTTTATACTATTTGTAGATTAATGAAACCTGAAGAAACCATTGATTTTAACATCCGCTGGGCATGGCATCGTATTGCGCGGATGTATAACACAGAAGCAGCAAAATACGGGATGACTATGTCCGTAGGCTACGTGCTTTTAAATATTGATATGGAAGAAGGCACACCTTCAACCAAGCTTGGCCCGAAAATGGGCATGGAGCCAAGGAGCTTAACGCGCATACTCAAGTCCATTGAAGAAAAAGGACTTATTGAACGAAAATCCGATAAGCAAGACGGTCGCATGGTGCGCATTCACTTGACTGAAAAAGGATTGGATGCCAGAGAAGTTTCGAGAGAAACCGTACTCAAATTCAACCATTTCATTTATGACAACATTCCGAAAAAAAAACTGAAGGGCTTTTTTGAAGTAGTCGGTAAATTAAGCGAAATATTGGAAAACAATGACATATTTAACAATCATGAAAAAAAGAAAAATTAAAAAAGCAGCCGTGCTCGGCTCTGGCGTGATGGGTTCACGTATTGCCTGTCACTTTGCAAATATTGGTTTAGAGGTGCTTTTACTCGACATCGTTCCTCGAGAACTCAACGAAAAAGAAAAAGCCGCTAACAAAACGTTAGAAGATAAAGAGGTGCGCAACCGAATTGTCAACGACAGCTTAAATTTCGCTATAAAGTCTAACCCATCACCAATTTACAGCAAGTCGTTTACAAACAGAATAACCACAGGAAATTTCGAGGACGACCTTCAAAAAATTGCAGATTGCGACTGGATAATTGAAGTGGTTGTTGAACGGCTGGATATCAAGCAACAGGTCTTCGAAAAAGTTGAAAAATACCGCAAACCCGGCACACTAATCACCTCCAACACTTCAGGAATTCCCATTCATACAATGCTCGAAGGAAGAAGCGAAGATTTCCAGAAAAACTTTTGCGGCACTCACTTTTTTAATCCCCCGCGTTATTTGAAGTTGCTCGAAATTATTCCCACTACCAAAACCGATCCCGAAGTGATTGACTTCCTGATGGATTACGGTGACCGCTACCTCGGTAAAACCACCGTTTTGTGTAAAGACACCCCTGCCTTTATCGCCAATCGAGTGGGTGTGGCTGGCATTATGGCCTTGTTCCACATGGTAGATGAATTAGGGATGACTGTTGAAGAAGTGGATAAACTTACAGGACCTGCTTTGGGAAGGCCAAAATCAGCTACTTTCAGAACCTGCGATGTGGTTGGTTTAGACACACTGGTACACGTAGCCAATGGTCTGGAAGAAAACTGCAAAGAAGATGAAATCCATCACCTGTTCAAAGTGCCCGATTACGTCTCGAAAATGGTCGAGAAGGGCTGGTTGGGCAGCAAATCCAAACAAGGATTTTACAAAAAGGTCAAAAATGACGATGGAAAAAGTGAAATCCTTTCTCTAGATTTAAAAACATTGGAATACCGCTCCAAACAGAAAGTCAAATTCGCTACTTTAGAGCAGGCAAAATTGGAAGATGATTTGCGAAAACGAACAAAACTACTCTATGAAGGAAAAGACAAAGCAGGCGAATTTTACCGAAAGACATTTCAGGGGTTATTCCAATATGTTTCCAACAGAATACCTGAAATCACAGACGACCTCTACAAGATTGACGATGCACTAAAAGCAGGTTTCGCATGGGAACTTGCCCCCTTCGAGTCATGGGATGCAATCGGTTTGGAAAAAGTAGTAAAAGACATGGAAGAAGCAGGCCAAAAGCCCAACCAATGGGTGCATGAAATGCTCGAAAGCGGTGCAACTTCATTTTACAAACTCGAAGATGGTGTTAAAAAATATTACGACTTTGAAAGCAAGTCCTACAAAACCATCCCAGGGAGTGAAAAATTAGCAATTCTCGAAGTGCTCCGCGAAACAAATACCATCTGGAAAAACTCAGATACTACCATCACCGACATTGGAGACGGCATTATCAATATTGAGTTTCATACTAAGATGAATACAATTGGTGGTGAAGTAATTGCCGGCATTAACAAGGCCATTGACATTGCCGAAGAGCAATATAAAGGACTAGTCTTTTATAATGAAGGACAAAACTTTTCTGCAGGCGCAAATGTGGGCATGATTTTCATGCTAGCCATCGAGCAGGAATACGATGAGCTGGATTTTGCCGTCCGTGCCTTCCAAAACACAACAGGAAGAATACGCCATTCATCCATTCCGGTTGTAATTGCACCTCACGGGCTTACTTTGGGTGGAAGCTGTGAACTTTGCCTCCATGCCGACAAAGTGATTGCCAATGCCGAAACATACATCGGCCTTGTGGAAATGGGTGTTGGTGTCATCCCTGGTGGCGGTGGAACAAAAGAGTTCGCTGTAAGAGCATCTGATGAGTTCAAAGATGGTGTGCGCATCAACATTCTAAGAGAAAAATTCCTCACCATCGGGCAGGCCAAAGTAGCTACTTCAGGTGAAGAAGCATTTGAATATGGATACTTAAGGAGAGGCATTGACGAAGTGATTGTCAGTCGAAAACAACAACTGTCTTATGCAAAAGAAGTTTGTTTGGATATGGCAGAAAAGGGCTATACACCTCCTTCAAAACGCAAAAATGTCAAAGTGCTCGGAAAAGAAGGGCTGGGAATTATTTATGTAGGTGCTGACTCAATGAAAGTAGGAAATTACATTTCAGAACATGATAAGAAAATTTCCGAAAAACTCGGCTATGTAATGTGCGGTGGTGATATTTCACAACCACTCACCGAAGTTTCAGAAGATTACCTGCTTTCGCTGGAAAGAAAGGCCTTCTTGGAACTCTGCACCGAACGAAAAACACTTGAGCGCATGGAAAGCTTAATCAAAACAGGAAAAATTTTAAGAAACTAATGGATAATATGTCATGCTGAACGTTCAGCATCACAACAAAATAAACTTGTAAATCATAGTTTTAAAATCATAAATCAAAATGGACGCATACATAGTAGCAGGAAAACGCTCGGCAGTGGGCAAAGCCCCAAGGGGCAAATTCCGTTTCACTCGCCCAGATGACTTAGCAGCGGAAGTCATCCGCAATATGCTCGATACTCAACTGCCCGATTTGGACAAAGAACGAATAGACGATGTCATTGCTGGCAATGCCATGCCCGAAGCCGAGCAAGGTTTGAATATCGGTCGGCTGATTTCTTTAATGAGTTTGGATACCGAAAAAGTGCCCGGCATGACCATCAACCGCTACTGCTCTTCAGGATTGGAAAGCATAGCAATTGCTTCATCAAAAATCCATTCCGGTATGTCCGATTGCATCATTGCGGGTGGTGTAGAAGCGATGTCACCCATACCTATGGGCGGCTGGCGCATTGTTCCAAATCCTACAGTTGCCAAAGAGCATCCAGATTGGTACTGGGGCATGGGCTTGACTGCCGAACAGGTAGCCAAGGAATTTAACATCAATCGAGCAGACCAAGACGAATTTGCCTACAATTCTCATCAAAAAGCTCTTCAAGCAATTACTCAGGATAAATTCAAAGATGAAATTGTTCCTATTAAAATCAACGAAAACTTCCTTAACGGAAAACAAAAAATAGAAACAAGAGAATATGTAGTAGATACAGATGAGGGTCCAAGAAAAGGCACTAATTTGGAAGCATTGGCAAAGCTCAAACCTGTGTTTGCTCAAGGAGGAACAGTCACTGCAGGCAATTCTTCCCAGATGTCAGATGGCGCTGGCTTTGTGGTAGTGATGTCTGAAAAAATGGTAAAGGAATTAAACCTTACGCCAATTGCGCGGTTTGTGTCTTATGCTGTAGCAGGCGTTGAGCCAAAAATCATGGGCATAGGGCCGGTGAAAGCCATTCCGATGGCAGTTGAAAAAGCCGGATTGAAATTAGCCGATATTGATTTGATTGAGCTCAATGAGGCCTTTGCTTCGCAATCATTGGCAGTCATCCGTGAAACGAAATTAAATCCCGAAATTGTTAATGTGAATGGAGGAGCTATTGCGCTTGGCCATCCGCTCGGCTGCACAGGCGGCAAGCTTTCTGTTCAATTATTAAACGAAATGCGCAGAAAAAAACAAAAGTACGGCATGGTCACCATGTGCGTTGGAACAGGCCAGGGCGCAGCTGGAATTTATGAATTTTTGAATTGAAACTTAGACGTGAGAGAAATAAAACTAGCAAATTATGCACAATTAATTATTTCCAATCGGCTGGCACTTATCAATAATGAGACAGTGACACTATTATTATCCGAAGTAGATCAAATTCAAAAAATGAATTACTCTTTTCAAAACACATTAAAAAACTGAAGTACAAACTTGATGTGAGCCATATCAAATCTCACATCTCAAATCTAATAACTATGGCAACAATGACTGAGGAACCAATCAAAAAAAATAAAAAAATCTCGCTGAAAGGCGGTGAATTTTTGGTGAAAGAAACCAACGCTAATGACATCTTTATTCCCGAAGAATGGACTGAAGAACAATTAATGATGAAACAAACGTGCGTTGATTTCATCGAACAGGAAGTGCATCCCCATCTCGATAAAATTGACAGCATGGAAGATCTTGAATTAATGCCTTCTTTGGTTGACAAAGCAGGTGAACTGGGACTGCTGGGCATTTCCATCCCTGAAGAACTGGGAGGCTTGGGCATGGATTTCACTACTTCTATGCTCACCACTGAAGCCACCGGCAACGGTTACTCGGTAGCCGTAGCACTTGCTGCCCACAACGGCATCGGCACGCTGCCCATCCTTTATTATGGCACCGAAGAGCAAAAGAAAAAATACATCCCAAAATTGGCTACTGCCGAATGGAAAGCGTGTTATTGCTTAACTGAACCTGGCTCTGGTTCTGATGCCAATTCGGGAAAAACCAAAGCCGTGCTTTCCGATGATGGGAAACAATACACCATCAACGGCCAGAAAATTTGGATAACTAATGGCGGTTTTGCCGATATTTTCACCGTTTTTGCCAAAATTGAAGAAAACGGAAAAATGGATGAAAACCTCAGCGCCTTTATCATTGAAAAAGATTTTGGCGGAATCACCCTCAATCCAGAAGAAAAGAAGATGGGCATCAAGGGATCATCTACCCGTCAGGTATTTTTTAATGATTGCAAAGTGCCTGTTGAAAATCTATTGGGCGAAAGACAGGGTGGTTTTAAAATTGCAGTAAACATTTTGAATTTGGGAAGAATTAAACTCGCAGGAGCAGCTGCTGGGGGTTGCAAAGCAGGTATTACTCAATCAGTGATTTACGCTAATGAACGCGAACAGTTTGGCCGCCCGATTTCAAAATTTGGAGCTATCAAGCACAAATTGGCGGAAATGGCTACCCGCACTTACACACTGGAATCAGCTACCTATCGTGCCAGCAAAAATATCGAAGACAAAATTGCTGACCTGAATGCTGAAGGGATGGATGCTGCGGAAGCCGTGTTGAAAGGAGTTGCTCAATTCGCGCCCGAATGCGCCATAATGAAAGTTTTCGGCTCTGAAGTGCTCGATTACGTGGTGGATGAAGGTGTTCAGATTTATGGTGGTATGGGCTATTCAGCTGAAGCACCAATGGAAAGAGGCTATCGCGATGCCCGCATCAACCGCATTTTTGAAGGCACCAATGAAATCAATCGCATGCTCACTGTTGACATGATGCTAAAAAAAGCGATGAAAGGCGAAATTGACCTGATGGGTCCTGCCATGAAAGTAGCCAACGAACTGGTGTCCATCCCTGATTTTGGTGACCCTGATGAATCTCTATTCGCAAGAGAGAAAAAATATATCGCCAACTTCAAAAAAGCAGCGCTGATGGTGGCAGGTTCATCTGCTAAACAACTGATGCAGGAACTGGCCAACGAACAGGAAATTCTTATGAACATTGCAGATATGCTCATCGAAATTTATGCTTGTGAATCAGTGCAATTGAGAACTGAAAAACTCGTTGGCCTAAAAGGCGAAGATGCCTGCAAAGAACAAATTGACATGATGCGTGTGTTCATTCACGATTCGGCTGACCGCATTAACAAAAGCGGTAAGGAAGCGCTTTATGCCTATGCCGAAGGCGATGAACTGCGCATGATGCTTATGGGCATGAAGCGGTTCACCAAAGCAGAACCCTATAACGCGAAAGAAGCGCGTAGAAGGATTGCAGACAAAATGATAGCAGAAAACAAATACTGCTATTAAAATACCAACCACCAATTGAAACGAAAGGGGCCTATGTGCCCCTTTTTTATTTGCTTTGCTTTTTTGAAAGAAATGAATTATTAGAGGCTCCTTATATTTGCTATTGTAATTTCTAATCGTTGTAATTATCTCTAAATCTGTGTCATCAGAGACTATTTGCAAAAACTGTGGCAATGCCACCAGCCATGAATACTGTGCTAAGTGCGGGGAAAAAAGCCAACCCAAGCGGCTGACTTTCTCGGATGTGCTTTCCGATTTTTTYTCCAAYGCCTTCACACTTGAAATCCCRCTGCTTTACACAGTAAAAAAGCTGGTCATCCATCCAGGAAAAGTAGCTCGGGAATTCATTGAAGGCAGGAGAAAGCCCTACTATAAGCCCTTTCAGTTTTACCTGCTTATTCTCACCATTTACTACATTTTTTACTACTGGCTGGGGCTTGACACCGATGAAATCATGTTTTATTACCGYGATGCATCGCCCTTTGYCGAAGATGCAARTGCCTATCGCCAGCAGGAAATGGTGCAGCCATTCAGCGAACTGTTCAGGGAATACATGAAACTGTTGAGTTTTCTTATCATTCCTGTGCAAACGGTTGTCACCAAATGGTTTTTCAGAAAATCGGGGTGTAATTTGGCGGAAATCTTTGTRCTGTGGCTTTATGTGCATGGAATACTGATGGCGGCAGGAATGCTGCTGCAACCGTTGGCGCTCGTCCACCCTGCTCCTTTTTACAACATCAGCATCCTGCTTTCGCTGTGCTATTCCACTTATGCGCTATGGCATTTTTTTCATGCCAAACCAATAACAATCATCCTGAAAGGAATAGGCATTACGCTGCTTACTTTCATCATTTTTGGGGGGATTATGGCCTGTCTCGGAATATTACTTTATTTTTACGGCAATTAATCTTTTGCTATGGAACGATTCTTCATCGAGCAAACAGACCAAACTCCAGGCATTTTAATAGACGCAAAAGAGGGCATTATTGAAATCACCGGAAGGTCTATTCCAGAAATACCCWTGCGTTTTTATGACCCTGTTTTTGAGCAGCTTGATGAATATGCCGCAAACGCACCGCAAARYACCACTGTCAATTTCAAAATAGATTATTTTGACACCACTTCTTTCAAGTGCATTTGGGGACTGTTTGAAAAACTCGAAAAAATAAAACACAGCGGCATAGAGCTTGAAATCAATTGGTATTACGAAAAAGATGACGAAGAAATGAGAGATATCGGAAGCGACTTCGAGCGGCAAATAAAAATACCGATTAACCTAGAGGAAGTGGAAGAACTCTATTGACAAGCCCACTCAATTCTAATTCACATGAAAAACATCTTCGGTTGGGTTGAAATTCCAGCAACTGATTTTCAACGCTCGAAAAAATTCTACGAAACCATTCTCGATATACAAATCCAGGAAATGGATTTTCAAAATTTTAAAATGGGCTTTTTCCCCGATTACAACAAGGATATAGTGAGCGGTGCCATCGTACATGGGGAAGGGTACAAACCCAGCACTGATGGCTTACTGGTTTATATCAACTGTAATCCTGATTTGCAAGATGTTTTAGATAGGGTTGAAAAAGCAGGCGGGCAGGTCACCCAGCCCAAAACGCAAATCTCGCCCGAATACGGTTACATGGCACTGATTATTGACACTGAAGGCAACCGCTTGGGGATCCATTCGCAGAATTGATGTGCCTCTCAAACAGGCCTTTGTAAACATTTCAAAATACTATGAATTTCAAGTCATTCAATCTTAAACCAGTAGTTCAAGAAGGTATTGATGCGATGGGTTTCAGCACCCCTACTCCCATCCAGATAGAAGCAATTCCGATAATACAAAATGGCGATGATTTGATTGGCTGCGCCCAAACCGGAACCGGAAAAACGGCCGCATTTCTCCTTCCTATCATCAACAAACTTTCGGAAAGCTCGGATGAAAAAATCAGGTGCGTAGTTATTGTTCCCACACGCGAACTGGCCATGCAAATTGATCAACAATTAGATGGGTTCGGCTATTTCTGCCCAATATCTTCAATTCCTGTTTATGGTGGTGGGCAGGGCGATGTTTTTGAAACGCAGAAAAAAGCCATTACCACAGGAGCCGACATCTTAATCGCCACCCCAGGGCGGCTGATTGCCCACATCAACCTCGGCTATGTGAATTTGAATGAAGTTGAGGTACTCGTTTTAGACGAAGCAGACCGCATGCTCGATATGGGATTCATTGATGACATCATGAAAATTATCAGCCATTTGCCGAAAAAGCGGCAAACGCTGCTCTTTTCAGCAACGATGGCAGGCAAAATAAGAGCGCTGGCCAACAAGATTCTTCAGAATCCTAAACACATCAACCTCGCAGTAGCAAAACCGGCAGAAGGCATTATACAAACTATTTACAGTGTTTACAACAACAATAAAATTAAACTGTTGGAACACTTGCTCGAGGAAAAGCAGGTCCAAAACATGCTGATTTTTGCTTCACGAAAAAATTCAGTGGATGACATTTACCGATCATTGAAAAAATTACCATTGAATGTGATGAGCATACACTCAGGAAAAGAACAGGTAGAACGCACTGAAATTATGCGCCAGTTCAAAGCAGGTAAAATTCAGGTTTTAGTAGCCACCGATGTGTTGTCGAGGGGTATTGATATTGATGAATTGAGCCACGTTTTAAACTATGATATTCCGAGCGATGCAGTTGATTACGTACATCGCGTAGGGCGAACAGCTCGGGCAGACAAAACAGGTGAAGCCATATCTTTCGTCAATGAAGAAGACCAATACAAAGTGCTCGACATCGAAGCGTTGATTGAAAACAAAATTCCAATGTTAAATACTCCTGCTGAAATTGGAGACACCCCTGACTTTAATCCCACTCGGTGGAAGAAAAAGAGTTTCAGAAAAAAAACRTTTAACAAAAAAAAGCGATTCCCCAACAATCAAARACAACACAAAAAACGTTATTGATATGAAAATCACATTTACTCTATTGGGGCTGGCATTGCTAGCGGTGGTTTCATGCACTCCACCCTGCCCCGAGCAGCAAATTGCTTCAATAACCAATGATGCTGACTCAGCCAATCTCATTTCAAAACGGGTGATTTACGAAGCATACATCAAATCACACGAAGGTGATGATAACGACTGGTATGAAAATATTCCGACAGAAAAAAGGGCGAAATTCATAGATGCTATTTTGAATGCGGTGAAAGAAGGAAAATTGAAGGCATACACAGGTGAKATTGGAATGCCTTCTAATACTAAAGAAAACGAATTATCTACAAMGCAAGTWATGAGTTTATTGACTGATACCATCACTACTTTTACTGAAGACCCTGATAATSGCGAWCTAATTCAAACAATAGCAACTGCAGAAGTAACAGGCGAAAATTTTTCAAGAATAACCTTTGTAGAAGAATGGTATTTCGATGAATTAAGTTTAAACATCGAAAAAAAAGTTGTCGGTATGGGATTTCCAATCGAAGTATTTAATGAACAAGGCGACTTCATGGGCTACACGCGCCTGTTTTGGGTGTGGTTTGATGATGCTATTGATTTATCTGATATAGAAGCATAGCTTTTACTAATTACGAATTTTGTCGAATTAATGGTGCTTCTATACAACCCATCCCAAAAACCTATTTGTAATTCATTATTTAATTGTAATTCGTAGTATAATGAACTTTCTCAGCCCCGAATTAGATAAATACGTAGCAGAACACACCGAACCGGAATCCGAAACCCTTCAAAAGCTCAACCGCGAAACCAACGCCAAAGTACTTTACCCGCAAATGCTGGCTGGGCATCTGCAAGGCAGGATGCTCAGCATGTTGTGCCATATGATTCAGCCTAAACAAATCCTTGAAATCGGCACTTACACGGGATATTCGGCCATTTGTCTGGCAGAAGGGCTACAGGAGGGCGGAACCTTTCATACCATTGACATCAACGAAGAATTAGAAGAAATGGTAAAGAGCTATTTTGTGGAAGCAGGAATTTCAGATAAGGTCAGGTTTTATATCGGAAATGCGTTGGAAATTATCCCAACAATTGATAAAACATTCGATCTTGTTTTTATTGATGCTGACAAAGAGAATTATATCAATTACTACAATATGGTTTTTGACAAAGTGCGAACAGGCGGTTATATCATTGCCGACAACGTGTTGTGGAACAGCAAAGTGTTGCAGGATGCCAAAAAAATGGATGCAGAAACCAGAGCAATAAATGCTTTTAACAAAAAAATTCAAGCAGACCTAAGGGTGCACAACGTCCTCTTCCCTATTCGTGACGGGCTGATGTTAATACGAAAATCCTGAAAGTAATTGATAAAACAATTACTTCTCAAGTTCATATAACAGTGTATCAATACTTACCAGCAAGCAATTCTCGTACAAGTTCAACCGATTTTTTCTTTTGTTTTTAGATTTATCTTTCAACCCTGAACGAATTTCTTCCAAAATCCTGTACATTTCACACGCCTGCGTTTGAGTGAATTTCGTTTTCATATTTCTTGTTTAAAATAGCCTGAGCTATTGGCTATTCCAAAGCAGGGAACTAACAAATCCCTACTCGAAACAATGTTACTCACGCTATAGTTGATGCTTGTTTTAATACCCAAGCAAGTTTATCTGTGTCGGCTTTCTGATTTATAAACTACTACGAAACACTTATATTATTCCTGTTTATAAGCCCAAAACACTGAGTTACAAAGGTATAAATATTTTTTAATGTGAGAAATTATTTGTCTCATAATGAGTAAAAATATATCTCACTCTTACACGAAATTTTGCATTGCTATTCAACAAATTTGTGCCGTGAATATGCACATTGGAAATAAAATCAGGGAATTGGTCAAAGAAAAAGGGTTGGCTGTTACAGAATTTGCCAAAAAAATCAATTATTCAAGAAGAAACGCTTATGTCATTTTTTCCCGCAAAAGCATTGATACTGCGGTGCTAAAAAAAATAGGAGAAGTATTGGAATACGATTTTTTCAAGTATTATATAAAAGAAGACATTACGTCAAAAGCAGAAGAACCTGCCCCAAAATACAACAGGCAGCTGAAAGATTACGAAACAAAAATCGAAGCGCTCAGCAGTGAAATCAAATACCTGAAAGAAATTAACGATTTGCTCAAAGAAAAACTCAAAAAGAAAAAATAATCACTCTTACTCAAACAACCCAATCTCAATACCTGCCACAATTCGCGGGAACTCAGGGTAATTTAGCGAGTTCTCAGAAGTGGGGTAATCTTCCTTAAACAAATTTGAAAGGCGGTACTTACCGTAAAGCACATAGCGATTAAAGCCAACGCGCATCATCGCACCATAATTGACACGGTTCACATACTGCAGTCGGCTTCTTTTCACTTGCACCATACCTGCACCCACCTGCGCAGGGTCATGTTTGTCCTTTGTAATATGATTGATGAGATATCCCCACTCACCATAAGCTCCTAAATCAAAAAAATTGCCAATGTGATTGCCGCGCTTGCCATAGTTGATTCGAAAATATCCTTCAGCGCCTATGTTATTGTAAACTAACCGCTCGGTTTTGTGTTGCTCTGAATTAGGAAAAGTTTTAGATGAATCCTGTTGCACAAAATAATTCACCCAGCCGTAGTGCAATCCCAACCCAATAGCCAAATTATTGTTGATTTTCCGCTTGTATCGAAGGCCAAACAAATATTCCCCCGAAATGCCCATCAGCACATCTCCCCCATCGCCTTCAGAATTACCCAAAACAAAACCGTAGCTCATGTACCAATGGTTGTAATTTTTCATGTTCGGCCCTTCGATTGCGGGAATGGTATCAGCATTTACATCCTGCTCTAAAAGCACGGTTTGTGCGAATGAATGAAGGGTTAAAAATTGAAAACTGAAAACTAAAAAAATGATGATGAGCTGTTTCATTTTGGTTGGTTTATGTTAAAGGGAACCTCTAATAATTCATGCAGTCAGGAATGGAGCAATTTAACAATAGAACAATTGAATTTAAAATTCAAACTCGTCAGTATATCCCATGTAATGCACCCTTATCTTTTTGCCTTTTTCGTAATTTTCCAACGGCAAATCCAGCACTTCCTTCTGCTCCACTTTCACTACATAATAATAATCCAAATAGCCGCGCGCGTTTTCAATGTGGTAAAACAGGTAATCGTCTTTACTGGGCATGGCATCCATAATAGCATCTTTTAAATCATCAAAACTGATTTCTTCATCGAAAAATTCATCCTTCACCACCACTTTCAGCGAAAATTTTTCTTTGTTGAAATCGAATGTTGGCTCGGCATCTTTTTTTCCTTCAAGGAAATAACTGGCGCTGGGAACCCCATGCCCATGCGCATAATCGAAGTAAGGATACAAATCCCCCGATTTCTGGATTTCTTCCCAAAGCTGCATAGCAGTTAATTCAGGTTTGGCCTGCAAAACGCACGCTACAAAGCCCGTTACCAAAGGGGTTGCAAAGGATGTCCCAAATGCTTCCGAATAACCTGTTTTCCCTGCAACCAGCGCCTTTCCAAAAGCACAAACATTGGGTTTCATCCGCTTGTCTGCTGTTGGCCCGAAAGAGCTAAAGCTGATGTGATAATCTTTAGAAGGACTGATGCCGCCAACAGTCAACACGCTGTCCACATCAGAAGGAGTTGCAATAATTTTCCAGTCGTTATCCCCATCGTTGCCCGCAGCATTCATTATCAAAATGCCTTTTCTGGCGGCCAGTTTTGCGGCCTTGGTCACAAAAGCCGTCTTGCCATTCATGTCCCAACGGAAATACCGGTTATAAGTGTAAGCCAACGAACTGTTAACAAGATCTGCTCCGTTCTTGTCGGCCCATTCAACGGCTGCCATCCAGTTCTCTTCTTCAGAAAATGGCTCTCGTAAACCCATTTCCGTTCTTGCTAAAAGAAACTCTGCTTCTGTTGCCATACCCACATTTTCATCTCCTGCTTTTCCTGCAATGCATGAAAGAACCATCGTTCCATGTGAACTACCCCTGTATGCGTTTTCCTTATTGGCAACAAAATCATAAGTTTTCAAAATCCTTCCGTCTTTGCGAATGTGGTCAAAAGCGGGATGCACATCAACAGCAGGGAAACCAGCATCGAAAATAGCAATGCGAACACCTTTTCCATTGATGTTATTTTTTGCAAAATCAGGCCCTCCCAGCCGTTCCAACTGACGCTTCATTAAATCTCGTTTGGAAGCCGTCAGCGTTGTATCAATTTCCTTTCCGACAGCCGTCAAAACACTTTTTGTCACTATTTCCTGCACGTCCTTTACAAAAGGCAATTTTTCCACTTCTGCAATTTGATTTTCAAAAGCGTAAACCGCTACAGCATTGAACCATCGTGTGGTTTTAGATGCCGCCTCAACCAACTGGCCAACCTGCGAAACATAAGTATCATTCACAGGCCAATCAGAATAGTGGTTCAATGGAAAATTATGCTTGATGCGCCTTTCAATGGCTTTCTCGTCAAAATATTCATACGGATTAAATTCTGTCCCGTTTTTATCAGTGAAAACCACCCAATATTTTTGTTGGCTGAAGCCCGCAAGAAAGAAGAAAAATGAAATTAGAAAGATGAAAAAACGAAATTTCATAGCTTTGGCGATCGTGAAAACAAATTAACGACAATTTTAACAAATTATGCGAATTGATTTAAGAAGCGATACGGTAACTCGTCCCACTACAGGAATGCTCGAAACCATGCTCAACGCCAAAGTGGGCGATGATGTTTTCAATGAAGACCCTACAGTGATAGCATTGGAAGAAAAGGCCGCCAAACTTTTTGGAAAGCAAGCGGGCCTGTTTTGCCCTTCAGGCACGATGACCAACCAAATTGCCGTAAAAGTGCACACCAACCCTGCAAACGAAATCATTTGCAGCCGGTTGGCACATGTTTATAATTACGAAGGGGGTGGCATGGCTTTCAATTCGGGGGTTTCCATCAGAATGATAGAAGGCAACAGGGGAAGATTCACTGCCAAAGATGTATTGGAAAACATCAACCCTACTGATGATGTACATTTTCCGCTTACCAAATTGGTGACCATAGAAAACACTTGCAATAAGGGTGGCGGGTGCTACTGGGATATAAAAGATATAAAGGATATAAAAGAAGCATGTGATAAATACGGTTTGAGGCTGCATCTGGATGGCGCACGCCTCTTCAACGCACTGGAAGAAACAGGCGAAACACCCGAAGAATACGGGCAGTTGTTCGATTCGGTTTCCATTTGTTTGTCCAAAGGATTGGGAGCGCCTGTCGGTTCGCTACTTTTGGGAACAAAGGATTTTATTTGGGAGGCAAGAAGGACACGAAAACTGCTTGGAGGAGCCATGAGGCAGGCAGGCTATTTGGCGGCTGCGGGCATTTATGCAATGGACAACCACATCGAGCGGCTGAAGGAAGACCACCAGCGAGCACAACAAATTGGAGAGATGGTGGAGGTGCTGCCTTATGTGGAGGAATTATTGCCCATCGAAACCAACATCGTTATTTTTCGATTGAATGATTCCATTTCTTCGGCAGATTACCTGAAAGCATTGGAAGAAAAAGGTATAATAGCCGTGCAAATGGCCCCGCAATTGATTCGATTTGTGACACATCTGGATTTTACGGATGAGATGCTGGAAAAGCTTCCTGAAATTCTAAAAAACGCTATTTAATCGCTGAAACTTAAATTTCCATTTTTCGTTATAAATTCTAAATTAAAAGTCATGAAAAAACCCATCGCCCTTTTCTCGCTCATAGTACTGCTCATTTTTGCCTGCAAAGACAAAGACGAACTGCTTACCTTTAAACTAAGTGTTTCCGAAGAATTTACTGTACCCGCCTTTCAATATGTGGTGGATACGGTATTGACCGTCAATGTGAATGATATACCCACCAATTCCGACAAACTATTCAAAGACAACGGCACATCTTCCGATTTTGTGAAAGACATCAAATTATCTGCTATGAGCATCACCATTGTTAGCCCCACAAGTCAAAATTTAGATTTTCTGAAAACCATTTCGATTTACATTTCTGCTGATGGCCTTTCGGAAATACTGCTCGCCAGCAAAACCACCGTTCCGACTGGCATCACTACACTCGATTTGGATGTTTCAGGCGAAGCTATGGATGATTACATCAAAGGTGATTTCATTGATTTGAAAGTGGAAACAGGCGCTGACGAAACCCTTCCCCAGGATACCGAACTGAAAACCGATATGGAATTTTCCATTACTGCTAACCCGCTATAAACCATTTGGGTAGCACAAAAAATACTTCTTTACTGCTTTTGAAAGCATTGAAATGTTTAGCAAATCGGCCGCTTCAGCTACATCTTTCACCGAACCATCCTTAAACAGAATATTGATGCGATCGCTTTGTGGGTTGTAGGCACTGTTGATAAGCGTGCCGGTGAAAACAAAATAGCCCGCTTCTTTCCCTTTCAGCTTGCGTTTACGAGTAATTTTTGTCTTTTGCTTATTAATTTTTTCCTTCGAAAACGTGCTGTTTTGTATTTCAATTTTATACAGTTTTCGGTTTACCAACATGTTCGAAAGCGTTGAAAGAATCTTATCGGGGTGGTTTGCCCACGCCTTTACCGAAGCCATGATGTCGTAATCATCCAATTGTGCAAAATTTTCAAACAAGCCCGGATCTTTCAAAAAATCTTTTTTCGTGTAGTGATTGTGAAGAAACGGCTTTAAAACAGGTGAGCAAAACAGCTCGCCATCATTTCCCGCGATTTCTTTGGCACGTTTCAAAATATTCAGAAGCAGGTATTCAGAAGCCACAGCCGTTTTGTGCAGGTACACCTGCCAGTACATCAGCCGCCTTGCAATGATGAATTTTTCGATTGAATAGATTCCCTTGTAATCCACTGCCAACTCATCATTCACCACATTGAGCATTTTGATGATGCGCTCAGTACTAGTCACCCCTTCGGAAACACCTGTGAAAAAACTGTCGCGCCTCAGGTAATCCAGGCGATCCATGTCCAACTGGCTAGATACCAACTGGTGCAAAAACCGCTTTTTGTATTTGTCTCGGAAAACTTTTAGTGCAAGCGTGAGTTCTCCATCAAATTCTGCATTCAGTTTATCCATGAAAATGGCTGAGATGTCTTCGTGGCTGATGCCTTCCACAATGCTGTTTTCGAGCGTATGGGAGTACGGTCCGTGCCCAATGTCGTGCAGCAGAATGGCGATGGTTACCGCTTTGGCCTCTTCATCGGTAATGGCGTGCCCCTTCGAGCGCAGCACCTCGATGGCCTGTCCCATCAGGTGCATGGCGCCAATAGCATGCTGAAAGCGCGTGTGCTTGGCGCCCGGATAAACTAAATGCGTCAATCCAAGTTGCGTAATTCGCCTGAGCCGCTGAAAATAAGGATGCTCAATGAGCCGAAAAATAAGTTCATCAGAAATGGAAATGAAACCGTAAATCGGGTCATTGATGATGGTTTTCTTTTTGGAAGGAAATGTTTTCACTGAATTCGTAACTTTGTTTGAATGCTACAAATTACGAATATAAGCGAATTACGAATAAAGACGTGTTTCCGATAAAAAATAAACTGCTCTGCTTTACTGCTGCGCTGTGGTGTTTTACAGCAGTTGCCCAAACCAGTCGTGAAATTTACAACGCCCTATGGCAAAAAGTAAAAACCTTTGATTTGCAGGGCAAGCAGGAAGTTTCGCTGTGTCAAAAAGATTTTTTGGTCGGATTTTATCTTCTCAAAGTAATAAATGATAGCAACCAACCGTTATTTGGCAAGTTTTAGTAGAGTAAAAAATAATTAACCTTTAACGATTAACGAAATGATAAACATCCTCTGGGCCGATGACGAGATAGACCTGCTGAAGCCGCACGTGCTGTTTCTCGAAGAAAAGGGTTACCATGTAGAAACCGTAAATAATGGGGATGACGCCCTAGAAAAAGTTCGTCAAAACCATTTCGACATTGTGTTTTTGGATGAGCAGATGCCTGGAATTTCGGGAATTGAAACGCTGATGAAGGTGAAGCAAACCCACCCCTCACTACCTGTGGTAATGATTACCAAAAGCGAAGAAGAAAACATCATGGATGATGCCATTGGCTCGAAGATTTCGGATTACCTCATTAAGCCTGTGAACCCACGCCAAATATTGCTTTCCATCAAGAAAAACCTCGACAGTAAGCGGCTGATGAGCGAAAAAACCACTTCGCAATACCAGCAGGAATTCCGCAATATTGGCATGACATTAGGCGATAATTTAAGTACCGATGAATGGATAGACATCTACAAAAAAATCGTTTACTGGGAGATCGAACTGGAAGAATCGAAAGACGAGGGCATGTTTGAAATCCTGAAAACCCAAAAACAGGAAGCCAATAATCTTTTCGCACGGTTCGTTGAAAGCAATTATACCGATTGGTTAAATGGAAATTCGAATGACAGCCCGCTGCTCTCGCACCAATTATTCAAGGAAAAGGTTGCCAATGAAATCAGCGGTTCGAAACCGCTTTTCATGATTTTGATTGACAACCTGCGTTACGACCAGTGGATGATGCTTCGGCCCATCTTCCGTGAATTTTTCCGTATTGAAAAAGAAGAATTGTATTACAGCATTTTACCTACCGCTACCCAATACTCACGTAATGCAATCTTTGCCGGTTTGTTGCCCTCTGAAATCGAGAAAATGTTCCCCAACTTATGGTTAAACGATGAGGACGAAGGAGGTAAAAACCTGCACGAAGATAAATTTCTCGAAAATCAATTAAAACGACTTGGAAAGAACATTAAACACAGCTACCACAAAATTACCAACTTGAACAATGGGAAAAAACTGGCAGATAATATACCAAACCTGATGTCCAATCAGCTAAACGTGATTGTTTACAATTTTGTGGACATGCTTTCGCACGCTCGTACCGACATGGAAGTCATTCGCGAACTGGCCGATGATGAAGCGGCTTACCGCTCCCTCACTATTTCCTGGTTTGAACATTCGCCTCTTTTTGATATTTTCAGACAAATTGCTGAAAAAAAATGCCGTGTGATTGTCACTACGGACCACGGAACCATTCGCGTTACAGCGCCATCGAAAGTGATTGGCGACCGAAACACCAACACCAACTTGCGCTACAAGCAAGGGAAAAATCTCTCCTATGTAAAAAAAGAAGTGTTTGAGGTGCGCAATCCGACAGATGCTTTCCTGCCGAAACAACACGTGAGCAGTGCTTTCATCTTCGCGAAAGAAGATATGTTTTTCGCCTATCCCAATAATTACAATTACTACGTAAATTACTACCGAAACACATTTCAGCATGGTGGAGTTTCATTAGAAGAGATGCTTATTCCAGTTGTAAGTTTGGTTGGTAAATAAAACACGAATTACACGAATTGGCACTAATTTTTCGTGAAAATAAATGAAATTCGTGGCGGCATGAAAAAAGAAGTTACCATTAATAATCTTTCTGATTTAACAGGTGCTGCCAAAGAACTGCTCAATATTGATTCCGATTCAAAAATATTTGCTTTTTTCGGGGAGATGGGTGCAGGAAAGACCACTTTCATTAAAGCCATCTGCAAAGAACTGGATGTTAAAGACGAAGTGAGCAGCCCGACTTTTGCTATCATCAATGAATACCTTGCCAATAATAGTGAACCCGTTTACCATTTCGATTTTTACCGTATTAAAGATGAACGGGAAGCGCTTGACATCGGGTTGGAAGAATATCTATACAGCGAAAACTACTGTTTTATTGAATGGCCAGAGAAAATTCTCAATCTTTTGCCAGAAAATTTTATAAAAGTGAATATTACCGTTGAAGGAGAAAAGAGGCTTATTTCTCTCAAATAACGCCTATAAAACACAAATTAGTCTGATGACTCGAATCATTAATTTATCTGCTTTTCTTAAATTCGTATTGATTCTTCATCCGTTGGTAAATAACTTTTTCTTAATTTAGGGCTGTCAAATCCATACAGCATCCGTATGATAACATCGTCCGAGGCCTTCAAATCTTTCGGTGGCATGCTTCCACAAGAGGAAATGCTTGAAGTAGGAAAGAAAAAAAGCAAGCTCTTTATTGGCATCCCAAAAGAAATCTCTTTTCAAGAAGACCGTGTGGCTCTTGGTCCGGCATCTGTTGCCTTATTGGTAAACAACGGTCATGATATCATTGTTCAAAGAGGAGCTGGAAAAGAATCCAACTTTAGTGATAATGCTTACAGCGAAGCAGGCGCAGCCATCGGCAATGATGCTGCAGAAGTGTACAACGCAGATGTGCTGCTAAAAGTAGCGCCACCTTCAGTTGATGAGATAATACTCATGAAAAATAGGCAAACGCTCTTCTCCGCGATGCAAATCACCACCCAGCCAAAAGACTACATCAAAAACCTCATGTCAAAAAAAATCACCTCCATTGCATGGGATTATATTCAAGACGAGGAAGGTATTTTACCTATAGTAAGGACAATGGGTGAAATTGCAGGAAATACTGCTGTTTTGATTGCCAGTGAACTGCTGAGCAAAGCAAGCAAAGGTCAAGGATTGATGCTTGGCGGGATTTCTGGCGTATCACCAACTTCCGTTGTGATTTTGGGCGCAGGCACAGTTGGTGAATTTGCTGCAAGAGCTGCTTTGGGATTAGGAGCTTCGGTAAAGGTTTTCGACAATTCGATTTTCAAACTTAACCGCCTGCAAAATGGGCTGGGAATGCGTATCTTCACATCTACGCTTCAACCCAGAGATCTCATCAAAGCGCTCAAAAGAGCTGATGTAGTGATTGGCGCCATCCGTGCACCACATGGAAGAACTCCATGTGTAGTTACTGAGGAAATGGTAAGCGAGATGAAAGCTGGTTCTGTTATTGTTGACGTGAGCATTGACCAAGGCGGCTGCTTTGAAACGTCACAAGTTACTTCCCATCAAAAACCAACATTCGAAGAGTACGGCATTATTCATTATTGTGTGCCCAATATTGCCTCACGCGTCTCACGCACTGCTTCTTTTGCACTAAGCAATATTTTTGCTCCTATTTTGCTCAACATGGGCGAAGGAGGAGGAGTTGAGAATATGCTGAGAAGGAATGCAGGCGTACGAAAAGGTGTATACATTTACAAAGGTACGCTCACAGACCAATACCTAGGCGAGTCGCTTAAAATCCCTTACAAAGACATTGAGTTGCTAATGGCCGCCTTTTGATAAAGGTAACCTCTAAGAGCTATTGGTTAGAAAATCGGGAGTTGGAAATTTTTACAGCAGCTAAATGCTAACTTCCATTTTCCGCATTCACACCCCCTCGCATAATCCCTTTTTCCGACTCACGAATGAATTTAAGGATGTGCATCTTTTCCTTGCTGTGAACAAGTTCTTCCTCAACAGTTATTATCGATTTGGTGATGTTGTTGTTTTTCACGTAAATGATACGGTAAATGTCTTCGATTTGCCGGATGGCCTCATCAGTGAAACCCCTGCGTTTTAAGCCCACCGTGTTCACTCCAGCGTAAGAAATCGGCTCTCGGGCGGCCTTCACAAAAGGAGGCACGTTTTTGCGTACCAACGAAGCGCCTGTAATAAAAGCATGCGTACCCACCCTCATAAATTGCTGTACCGCAACCAAACCTTCAAGGATTGCCCAATCTTCAATGATCACATGTCCTGCAAGGTTCACACAATTGGCTAAAATACAGTGGTTGCCCACAATGCAATCGTGCGCCACATGCACATAAGCCATCAACAAAGTGTTGCTGCCTATTACTGTTTTGTAGCGGTCTTTCGTGCCCCTGTTGATGGTTACGCATTCGCGGATGATCGTATTATCACCTATTTCAACGGTAGTATCTTCACCATCAAAC
This sequence comes from Flavobacteriales bacterium, assembly GCA_002746335.1. GTDB lineage: Bacteria > Bacteroidota > Bacteroidia > Flavobacteriales_H. The sequence goes on from NVWW01000012.1 coordinate 48,196, forward strand.
TTCAAATCCTGTGGTATTGCAGAAATCACAGCACCGGGAAAAATGCGACAATTTTTACCGATGCGAGCCCCTTCCATAATGACAGCGCTGGGGCCTATCCACGTACCCTCGCCTATTTCTACATTTTTATAAACCGTGGCAAACGGCTCGATGACTGCGTTGTCGGCAATCTTCGCGTCAGGATGTACGTATGCTGAGGGCTGGTTCATCTTCTTTTTCTTCAGGTTTTTGTTTAACAATCTGCGCCATCAAATCTCCTTCTGCAACCAGTTTATCCTGCACGTAAGCAGAGGCCTTCATGTGGCAAATGCCCCTGCGGATGGGTTCGATCAAAACCATTTTGAGAATGAGCGTGTCACCTGGCACTACTTTCTGTTTAAATTTCACTTTATCAATTTTCAGAAAATAGGTGAGGTAATTCTCCGGATCGGGCACAGTGTTGAGCGCGAGGATACCCCCCGTTTGTGCCAGCGCTTCCACGATTAAAACTCCAGGCATAATAGGCGCGTCAGGAAAATGGCCGGGAAAGAAAAATTCGGTGTTGGTTACGTTTTTAATGCCAACCACATGCGTGTCGCTCAATTCGATGATGCGGTCAACCAACAGCATGGGGTGACGATGGGGCAGCAGTTTTTTGATTCCCTCAATATCCACAATGGTTTCGGTCAAATCGAACCGAGGCGTTTGTTTTCTGTCTTTTCGAATGAGTTCTTTGAGGATCCTTGCAAATTCCACATTGGATGAATGGCCGGGTCGTGCTGCTAAAACATGAGCCCTAAGCGGCCTCCCGATGAGGGCAATGTCGCCAACAATGTCTAACAGTTTATGGCGTGCGGGCTCATTTTCGTATCGGAGCGTTACGTTGTTCAACATGCCAATGCCTTGCACCTCTACTTTGGGTTTGTCAAATAGAACCCGCAATTTTTGTAATTCTTCTTCAGGCATTTCACGGTCCACCATCACGATGGCATTATCCACATCGCCCCCTTTTATCAACCCCCTTCGGTAAAGCGCTTCCACTTCACGCAAAAAAACAAAAGTCCTGCAAGCGGAAAATCCGTCTCTGAATTCCCGAACATTATACATAGAGGCATGCTGCGTACCGAGCATGGGTGAGTTGTAATCTACCATTACCGTAACGCGAAATTCACTATCGGGAACAGCTAAAATTTCTGCGTCTTTATCTGTGTTTTCGTATTTTAAATTCTGTCGGAGTTCGAAAAATTTCTTCTCGTCTTCCTGTTCTCTTATTCCTACATTTAAGATCGCGTCCACAAACGGTTGGGCACTGCCATCTAAAATTGGCACTTCCGGACCGTCCAGTTCGATGAGTGCATTGTCAATTTCAAGACCATAAAGTGCAGCTAAAACATGTTCGGTAGTGTAAACACGTGCTCCATTTTGCTCGAGTGTAGTTCCTCGCTCCGTGCCTACCACATTGTCCACATCAGCTTTGATAACGGGTTTTTCCTTAATGTCAACACGGTGGAATTTGTAGCCGTTGTTTTCGGGAGCGGGGTTGATGGTAAGCGTAACAAACTCGCCAGTATGTAAACCAACACCTGAAATGCTAACGGGCTCTTTTATGGTTTTCTGGCGATTCATCATAATGACATTTGCTTGAGAGATGAAAGTTCTTTTTCTATTTTATCAATAATTTGCTTGAGTTTCGGAAGTTTTTTGAAAATCACATAAGAACGCCTGAATTCATTAATACTGAAGGCAGGCGACCCCTGCACAACGGCACCCTTCTGCTCTATGCTCCTGTTAATTCCTGACTGCGCTTGAATTTTAACCCCATCGGCAATAGTTACATGCCCTGCTATGCCTACCTGCCCTCCAATCATACAATCTCTGCCAATTTTAGCAGAACCTGCAACACCCGTTTGGGCAGCAATTACGGTGTTTTCACCTATTTCTACGTTGTGAGCGATTTGGATGAGGTTATCGAGTTTTACCCCCTTGCGAATAATCGTGGAACCAAGCGTAGCGCGGTCAATCGTGGTGTTGGCGCCAATTTCCACATGGTCTTCAACTACGACATTACCTGTGTGAGGCACTTTTTGGTAGTCATTTTCCTTGTTGGGTGTAAAGCCAAAACCATCACTGCCAATGACAACACCCGAATGCAACATACAGCTCGCTCCTATTTCACAGTTAGTATAAATTTTTGCGCCTGCTTTCAACACTGTGTTATCACCTATTTTAGCATTGTCGCCAATGTAGCTGTTAGGAAATATTTCTACGTTGTTGCCGATATGAACATTTTCACCAATATAAGAAAAGGCGCCTGCATAAACATGCTCACCCAATCTTGCTGTTTCGGCTATGAATGCCTGTGGATGAATGCCTGTTTTTGCAAGATTATTCTGATTGTAGGCATCAAGCAATTTCGAAAACCCGATGCGAGCATCTTGAACGCGAATGAGTGTACAACCGTTTTTGAGCGGTTTTTCTATCTTGAATGACTTGTTGACAATAACGATGGAGGCATCTGTAGTATAAATGTACTCGGTGTATTTTTCATTGGCAAGAAAAGCGATTGAACGGGGTTCGCCTTCTTCAATTTTTGCGAGCTTGTTGACCGTTGTGTTGGGATTTCCTTCCACTTCGCCACCCAACAGATCAGCCAGTTGCTGTGCGGTAAATTCCATGCGAGAATTGCTAAAAAGCAAGCAAAATTAAGAATATAAATCCAGCCGTAAAAACCCGAAGGGAAACTTATTAACAATAAATCATCGTCCCGAAGTCAACTCAACAATGGGGTTCCCGCTACACCCGTTGGGAAACTGCACATTTAACAGAGTGGCCAACGTAGGTGCAATATCGGTAATGGATACGTAATCAGCACAGCTGCCACTGTTGATGCCGCTGCCAAACCAAAGCAAGGGCACATGCGTATCGTAATTATAGGGAGAGCCGTGGGTGGTGCCTGTTTTGGGGTATTCCACCCAGCTGGGCTGCAAAACGATCACCACATCGCCAGAGTATTTCTGGCTGAAGCCATTTTGAACCCGTTGCAAAATTCTATTTTCAAAATGACCTTGGAGTAATTCCTCTGAAGTAAGTGCGTTGGCCACCCCGTCAAACCGGACAGAAAATTCAGCAATACGCTTTTTCATTTCTTGGACATTCACATTTTTTTCGGCTATCAATTGGTGGTTGAGAAAAAACTGAAAATTGGAAAAATTGGCGATCCAATTGCCTTCTCCATAAATTTCCTGTAGCTCTTTTTCAATTGCTTTTTTCAACTCAAAAGAAATGAAATAGCCTGCTGGCACCTTGTTTTCCATCAGATATGCCGGCACAGAAACCGCACCGTGATCTGCTGTGAGAAAGAGCATGTAATTGCCAACTCCTATGTTTTCATCGAGGTAAGTGAGCAGTTCCGACAAATCTCGGTCAAGACGCAAGTAAGTATCTTCCAACTCGATTGAACGTGAGCCAAACTGATGCCCTACGTAATCTGTGGAAGAAAAGCTAACACAAAGAAAATCAGTGTGCTCATTTGTTCCGAGTTGTTCACCTTCGATGGCAGCTACTGCCATATCTTTTGTCAGCGAATTGCCGAAAGGCGTGGCCTTTATTAAATTCCATTCGCCATTAGTGTCTTTCAATTTAAATAAGTCACGTGGGAAAACGGGCTTTTCTTCGCCTTCAAAAAGGCCTTCGTAGGGGTTATCATCTGGCAACGACTCGGTGTATTCTTCGATTGGCAGCAGGGTTTCCCATTTTTGAATAAGATATTGCCGTGCCAATTTTCTCTTATTGAATCGTTGCGCCCATAGGGGCAGTGAGTCCATGTAATGAGTACTGGTAACCCAATTGCCTGTGTTACCGTCAAACCAATAGGCGGCATCTCCCATATGGCCGGCAGGCAGAATGGCGCCCCTGTCTTTCAACGAAACACCGATGGTTTTTGATTTTTTATTGGATAATTTGAGTTCATCTGTGATGGTAGTAACCAGCATGTTTTTTGGCGACATCAACCCTACCGGTAAGGGACTACCGATAGTTTGTACATCGGCATCATCTACACAGTAAACTTCGCTGCCACTGTATTTATCGTACCAGTAGTTCGCAATGATTCCGTGCAGAGCAGGCGTTGCTCCAGTGTAAATGGATGCGTGTCCCGGACCTGTGTAGGTAGGCGCATAATTGAAATGGGTATTCTTGCAATTGAAACCATCATTCACTAAGCGTTTGAACCCGCCATTTTCAAATTTATTCCAAAATCTTTTGAGGTAATCGTAACGCATTTGGTCAACCACAATACCGACCACCAGCTTTGGCAACTGATCACCTGTTTGCTTTGTTTCCTTTGATTCCGGCTCTTGGCAGGAGAACAAGAGAATTAGTAAAATTGAAAAATACCTCAACATATCAGTTCTGTTTTGCAAGAATAAAAATCATGAACACACATAACAAAATACTCACTAAAATATTTGCAATTCCATAAAAATAATTTCCTGAACGCATGAGCTCCAAGGTTTCATAACTAAAAGTGGAAAAGGTGCTGAATCCACCGCAAAAACCCACTAAAATCAACAATTGCAACGAGTGGCTAACAGAAAGCTTCGGCCCGAAAAACAAAACAGCCAATGCAAGTACCATACAGCTCAAAACATTGGCTAATAATGTACCAAGTGGAAAGGATGTATTAAAATTGTGCAACACTATTTTTGAAACGCCATAGCGTGCCAAGCTACCTAAACCACCACCAATAAAAACTGCAATAACAGAGTACATTATTCCTTTAATTTTGAATTTTTCGGGCTGCAAAGATATATGACCTGCTCAAAAAATAGCCAATTAAAACACCAACTAATCCTCCACCAAGCACATCGGCAGGGTAATGAACACCCAGATAAATACGGCTGTAACCGATAATTGCCGCCCAAATAATTAACAATATCAATAGATTTTTTCTTTCTAAAATACCTGCTGCAAAAACGGCTAGTCCAAAATGATTACATGCGTGCGATGAAACAAAGCTGTACAGCCCCCCACAATGTCCATTTACAGTATGCACTAAATGCTGAATTTCTAAGTTATGGCATGGACGGTACCGCTGAAAAATTTCTTTAAAAAAAACTACTGAGCTTCGGTCACACAAAAAAACTACCAATGCAATAAAAACGAGTGAAGTGAAAAAAAGTTTCAAACTGTATTTGCGGTAAATCAGAAAAAGCAGCAACAGGTAAACGGGAGTCCAAAACCACGTTTCGCTTACCCACCACATTACCGTGTCGAAAAACTCGTTGTGCAACCCATTTAAAAGCAGAAAAAGCTCAGTGTCGATTTGCTTGATTTTTTCAACCACAGATCACACAGATTTATTTAGTTCTTTCCAAAGCAAATCTTTCAATTCATTCAACCCAGCTTGGGCAATGGAAGATATGAAAAAATAAGGGAGATCGGGCAGGTTATTTTCAATTTCTTTCATCAATTCGTTGTCAATTAAATCACTTTTTGTGATTGCCAACACCTGACTTTTATCGAGCAATTCGGGGTTGTATTTTTTCAATTCATTCAGCAAAATTTCATATTCTTTTTTGATGTCATCACTTTCGCAGGAGACCATAAACAGCAACACTGAATTGCGCTCGATATGCCGCAAAAAGCGATGGCCAAGCCCTTTGCCTTCGTGTGCGCCTTCAATGATTCCCGGAATGTCAGCCATCACAAACGATTTGAAATCGCGGTATTGCACAATGCCGAGATTAGGTGTTAATGTGGTGAATTCGTAATCAGCAATTTCGGGTTTGGCAGCGGTAATAACCGAAAGCAAGGTGGATTTGCCCGCATTTGGAAAACCGACCAAACCGACATCAGCCAGCACTTTCAGTTCCAAAATCTTCCACCCTTCCTTGCTCGGTTCTCCTGGCTGGGCATGCCTTGGCGTTTGATGCGTTGCCGATTTGAAATGTACATTTCCCAAGCCGCCCCTGCCGCCCTCAATCAAAGTTTTTTCTTCGCCATCTTCGGTTATTTCAAATTCAATTTGGCCTGTTTCGGCATCTTTTGCCACCGTGCCGAGCGGAACTTCGATAATTGCATTTTTTCCAGTGGCACCGGTGCTGCGCTGCCTGCCTCCATTTTCACCATGCTCTGCTTTGATGTGTTTTTTGTATTTCAAATGAAGCAACGTCCAAAGCTGGCT
>NVWW01000151.1 GCA_002746335.1 Flavobacteriales bacterium
ACCGTTAAGAATAGTTTATGATTTTTAAAAAAGATAAAAGAATCATTCTTGCAGGCGGTGTTTTTTTACTCACTTTACTTACCTATTTATCATCACTAAACAATCCATTTATTTGTTATGATGATTATAGTTTTATTGTAGATAACCAGTTAGTTAATGATTTTAATCTAAAGGAATTATTTACATCATTTAGCTCTGGACATTATCATCCGGTTACGTTGTTGAGCTATGCAATGAATCATACCTTTTCTGGGTTAAATCCGGTGGGTTTTCATGCAACGTCACTGTTGCTGCATTTACTTAATGTGCTATTGGTTTTTTGGCTTGTTTTTAAAATTTCAGGAAAGCCATCAATTGCTACAATCGCAGCGCTATTAGTTGCAGTTCACCCCATGAATGTGGAGTCGGTGAGTTGGGCTGCTGCGCGCAGTTCGGTACTGTATCCCGTGTTTTTTTTGCTGGCGCTAATCTTTTATTTAAGAAAACTAAAAACCCGAAACCTGCCTTCGGGCAGGCCTGGTTTGAAACTTGAAACTTATTATTCTTTCTTCTTTTTTCTTCTCGCCTGTTTTTCAAAATCATCGGCAGTGATACTTCCGTTGGTGTTGTTGTTGCTTGATTGGTATTTCGGCAGGAAGCTCACAGTGAAAGTTTTTACAGAGAAAATCCCTTTTTTTTTCGTTTCAATAATTTTTGGAATTACAGCAATTTATGCTTCTGACGAATTCGGTTCGCTGGGAGTTACAGCTGCTGATTTCTCCTTCTTTGATCGCTTATTCATGGTTGGTTATGCGTTGCTGTTTTACCCGTTTAAATTGCTTTTTCCGGTTCAGTTATCAGCCATCCATTACAATCCTGTAAAAGTAGATGGTTGGATGCCCATAGCGTATTACATTGCTCCTATTGTACTTGCTATTCTCATTTGGCTGGTTTATCGTTTTCGACACAAAAAAGAAATAATTTTTGGAACGCTTTTTTATTTAATCAACATCATTTTGGTTTCACAGGTTGTTTCTCTTGGAAACACGATTGTGTCAGAACGGTATTTTTATGTGCCAGCCATCGGGTTGTTTTTCGTCATTGGCAGTTTGTTGAATGAAGGATTGAATCGTACCAAATTAAAACCATTAATGATTTCCGGTTTAATCGCGGCAACAGTCATGTTTTCTTTCATTTCCTGGAAAAGAACACAGGTTTGGAACAGTGGCCTCGCTATTTTTACTGATGTGATTGAGAAATATCCTAATGGGCCTGACGCTTATTATGGCAGAGGCATTGCCAAAACCGAACTCGGTAATTTGAAAGGAGCAATTGCTGATTACAACAAAGCGATTGTATTACATCCAGAATATGCGGTGGCTTATGGGAATAGAGCTGGGTTAAAGGTTCAAATGGGGGATGCTTCAGGGGCATTGCATGATTATGATACAGCCATTAAGTTTGATCGAGCTTATTTTGCGGCTATTATGAATAGGGGGCAACTGAAGTCACAATTAGCAGATTACAGGGGCGCTATAGCGGATTACGAAATAGCTATACAGCTAAATCCTGAAAACCCTTTGGGATACCACAACCGAGGTGCGGCCAAAGCAAAAATCGGAGACTATGAAGGGGCAATAACAGATTATAAAAAAGCGCTTGTTTTAAACGTTGAATTGGCAGAGACTTATGCTGCAAAGGGCAATACCGAATTTTTGCTTAATAAAATGCCGCAAGCATGCAGTGACTGGAAAAAGGCAGTGGAGTTGGGGTACAAATCATCCGAAAAATTATTGAAAGAGTATTGTGTTAACCCCTGACTTCAGTAAAGAAAGAAAAGACACATTTGTAACGGTTTGAACCGTTTGAAAATGAAGAACCAATTTCAAAAATATTTACCATTCCTCTTGCCAGGGCTAATTTTTATTATGCTGACATGGGTTTCTTTCTCTTATTTGAATAATTTTTTCCATCATTTTGATAACGAAAATGCTTCACTTTTCTTTTTCAACGAAGGCTTTCGTCAAATTGACTTGCGAGACGCACTTTGTGGCTGGAATGAACAGGGTGTGCCACTGCTGCGCTGCGTGTCGCTCACTATGGGCGATGGGACAGATAAAACCTTCTACCTGCCCATCGAAACCATTGGCGATGACAAGGGTATTTTCTATTTCATACCGTTGGTGGCGCGTTTATTTGCTACAGACCATATTTCAGCTTACTTGATTTTTTTCACGACACTCATTGTAGCTGGATTTATTATCGGCTCGGTGGGTTTTTCGCTGTTGTTTGCACAAAAGCGAGTTCGATTGATTTGTAACATTGGCTGGGGGCTGTTTTCGTTTTTCTGCTTTTATATCATGGATGTGTACGTATGGGCATTTTTCCTCATTGCTTTTATCCCGCTGTTGCTTTGGATTTTGAAAAACAAAAACTTCAAGTGGTGGTGTGTTTCGGCACTTGCTATTGGAATGCTCATTGGCTTTGCGGGGATTTTCAGAAACCACGCGGGAACGGGTTTGTTGCTGCTTATCATTGGCTCGCTGTTTTTGGCCAAAGAAATCAAAATAGCACACAAAGCAATTGTGATTGCGATGGTCATCATTGCCATGTTTTTACCAAAATTGTGGTTTCAACAAATCGTTAATGAGCGCAACCAATGGCTGGTGGAAAATAATTTTGATAGGAGTTTGCTCCAAAGTTTCGAAAATACCCACATCATCTGGCATGGATTATATTTAGGTTTGGCTTATGACGAAGACAATCCTTACGGCATTGAGTGGCTCGATGAATACGCCCACAAAAAAGCCAATGAGTATGTCAATCAAAATATGGACAAAACCCAATTGCCCACTATGGCGCAAATTTTCTTTCCGGATAATTATAAACAGTATCTGCAAACTCACCCCGAATACCCCGTTTTTAGCCAGCTCTTTTTGCCGCAGCAGTACGATGGCATTGCGAAGAGTTTTTTCATGGAAATCTTTGAAAAAAACAGCTTTTATGTATTAAAGATAGCTGTTTTAAAGGCGTTCAAAGTTTTGTGGGAATTGCTCAAATTTTTCAATATTGGGCTGGTGTTTTTCTTCTTGGTTAGGCCACCTTGGAAAATAACCGCAGCWGTGTTGTTGCCCATTGCTTTTTATGCGTTGCCCGCAGTGCTGGTTTGGCCTTATGATGCTTACATCTTGGGTGGGTTGGGCATTGTTGTAGTCAGCACTTTGCTACTGGTGGGGAATTACTTGCGAAAGAGYATCAGCTATCAATTGTCATGATATCATTTTAGCTGCACGTTATGAATAAGCTGTGTTTTCACTGCGCTTTATTTTTGTCAGTGTCAGAATATAATACCATTTCATACTTGTCAATCCTGCTATAATAGTATTTAGGTACTATTTCGATTGTCTTAAATCCGAATTTTTCAAAGTACTTAYAGGTCAACCGTGTTGTTTCAAGGCCGATTGCAATGTCCGGGTCTTTTTCCCTTATTTTTTTTATTCTATAATCAGTCAGGCGTTTGCCGTGTCCCATTTTTTGATGTTGCTTGTGAATAATTCCATAAACCAGTCTTGCTTGCCTATTTTCAAAGTAGAATCCACCGAAACCGATTATTATTTTGTCCTTTTTGAGCACATARAAATCGGGGCAGTCATTTTTATCTATCCARTTTTCAAAGTCAATTAGTTCTTGATGTAAAAAAWAATCAGGAATGTTACTTTCAAACACATCCATACATTCATATTTGTCAGTCGGATTATACTTCTCCATGGTCAGCATTTTAAATGCCAGCTAACGGGCATAAACGTCTGTTTATTTTGTATTAGCGGCACGTTTCTCTCTTTATTTTAATTTTTTTTGTTGAATAAAAGTACCTGGTCACTGTCTAAACCGAGTTTGTGATAGAGATTCTGTGCTGTTTCATTGTCCACTGAAGTAGCTAAAGAAATTCCACGGATACCTTCTGTTTTACACCAATCAAATACGTGATTCATCAACTTCGTTCCGACCCCTTTGTTTCTTTCAGTGTCTTTCACATACAACTCATTGATCCATAAGTAATATCCGGATTTTTCAATGCTTGCCCCCTTATTTGCGAATAGAATTCCCACAATTTCATCGCCCGAATTTTCCACAGCAAAAACCTTTGTGGTTTCTTGATAGTTTAAAGCAAGTCGAAGTCCGTTTTCAACCTTTTCGAAAGTTGATACCGAGTCAATAAATGCCATTTGTTCTAATAACAAGGCAATACATTCTTTTAAGTTTTTGTCTGATGAATTTTTATCTATGTTGATTATTTTCAGCTTCAATTTTTTTGATTTTTAAGTTGCCTCCAACGACCTCTGTATATGGCAAGTCAATACGGTTTTTATGTTACCAAAAGTAACGAATGAAAACAAAGGAATAAAGGATAAAAAAACTGGAATTACATGTTGTACATGTTGTTAGGGGTCTCTCGAAGGTTTTAGAGACTTCAGGGATCGTTAGGGTTTCCTTGAGCTATTAGATTTATCAATGGCAGAATCTGTTCAAGCCCAAGACGTAATGAACCTCCTAACATCAATAAGCCATATACTAACAGTAATACTTACTCATTTTTCCCTTCGTTTAAATAAATTTTGAACAATGCTCCTTTATTTGGTTTGCTTTCAACTTCAATTTTTCCACCATGTGAATCTATAATAGATTTGACAATGTACATTCCAACCCCTTTTCCTTCCACGTGCGTGTGTAGCCGCGTGAATAGTCTCATCACCTTTATTCCGTACTTCTTGGCATCAAAACCAAGCCCGTTGTCTTTTACGGTAAGGCAAACTCTTCCGTTACTCTCGGTGGTTTTTACTTCTATTTTCAATGCCTTATTGGGGTCTTTGTACTTTACGGCATTTGTTAACAGGTTCTGCATTATACTTCTTAAATGCAAGGGTGGGTAATCAATTTCAGAGCATTGTAAAAAGTCCTGTTTTATGCTTGCTTGTGCAGCTTCCAGTTGCTTGGCAATGCTACTCTTTATCTCGTTGAACAGCTCCTCAAAATTCATCCGTTCCTTTTTATCCTTCAGCGATGACTTGAGTTCAATAATATCATTCAACGTGAACACTGTTTTATGTAATTGCCCAATAGAGTTTTTTAACTTGCTGAATAACTCTTTACCCTTCTTCTCAGCAATCGCTTCACTGCCCATCATGTCTATCAGGCAGCCTAGGTTGATCAATGGTCCTTTCAAATCGTGCGTGGCAACGTAGGCAAACTCTTCCAATCCTTTGTTCGTTTTTTCCAATTCTACCGTTCGTTCCTTTATACGCTGTTCCAAAGTTTGATTGAGCTTTTCGTTTTCCTCGTATAGTTCCTTGACCTCTTCAATTAACTCATTTTTTGTTTTTGGTTTGGTGTTTTTTATGTCCATGGCTTTTATATTTACTGAGCATAATTAACATCATGGGAGGTACTTGTTCGCTATCGCTTCCAGTTGTGTACTTTTTTTTATCAACTCTTGTTCTAATACCTCTATTTTTCTTACCATAATTTTTGTCTGTTGTTTTTATTTTTTGGCTTACAGCCAACGTTTTCAATATTTTATTTTAAATTTCATGTTGAATTAAAGTAGTTGCTAAGATTAAAACTAATTTTTTCATAATTTTAAGCTTTTAAAACGTTTTTTGCCCTAAAAAACGCTGGTTAAACAAATAAAAAAAGCGTGAAGCAAAAGCCCATTTGTCTTAGGAGGTACTGACATACCCAATGCACAAAAACGAACTTATGTCCACGCTTTACTGCGAACATTTCGTCCAAATTCCTGTGCATTTTAAAAATTGTCAGTTTTCCTAAGACAGAATATAGACCAAACGCTATATTATATCGTCAAAATGTCTATGTCATAATATTAAAATTAAAAATTCTTCACTAAATTATCAAAATTTTTCCGATAACATAAAATCTTGTTCAGTATAATTTAAAAAACACCGGATAGAGCCTGTGAATGGATGAAAGTTGAAAATGGCTCAATTGATAATCAAGTTTGACAGATAGAATGAAACAACTTTAATCAATATGACACAGTTTATTGAACAGACCCTTGCCGTTCCCAAAAATCCCTAAATTCGTTTACCGACAGACAACCTCCCAAAACTGCTGTACATCATCCTACCTCAAAATGCGCTAACATCAAGAAACCATTTTCAGATGAAAGCACTTGACTTTCTGCTGTTTTTCCGCTAACTTGCGTTCTAACTTCTGCTAAAAACAACCTGTCTTGAGCATAGCCGAAGGATTAAAACAGATTTTTAGCTTGATGTTGGCGGTAATAAAACAATGAGACAAACAGGACTTATATTGTATAGTATTCTCACAATGACTGTTATGTCTTTCAGTCAACCGGGGTCGTATCAAAACTATGTAACTTTCAAAATAATTGACGGTGTCAAGGAGAGTGATTGCAAGGGGGTGACCTATTCAATTGATTTCCGCGACTCACTGAAACTTGATTCAAATGCTTACAAGAGTTATCCAACTACTTGCGGGGTGTTTTTCGAAGGTTCATTTTATCACACAATTATTCCCACCATTATAGTGATTCGCTCAAATTCACAATCGGTAAACGATTCAATGCGGTTAACCATCGTGTTACCGTATCATGATATGGACAACCACTTGTTTATTGACTCACTTCCTTTCATTGCCGGTAGTTTTAGATTATATCGGAGTATGTTCCAATACAAAGAAGACGAGCTTGATCAATTCAAAAAATACAGGGATAGATATTTCAATCTTATTTACTTAGAAGTTGCACGAGAGAGGACAAATGAGCATGGCAATATCGTTATCGAAGATTACTATGATTGGGATAAAAAGACCAAACAAACAGAAGGAGAAATGAAGAATGGAAAAGCAGAAGGATTATGGACATCTTGGTGGCAAAATGGGTATAAGCTAAGTGAGGGTAGATACGTAAATGGTCAAAGAGATGGGCAATGGCGAAGTTGGTATTATTCCAATGGCAAGATATCGAGTGAAGTCAACTATACTAACGGTATCCTAAACGGACCTTTGGTAACTTGGTATGAGAATGGGCAGTTACATTATAAGGTGACTTGGGATAACGGTACTATACCTGAAGGTGAGATACGCATCATGTATGATGACAAAGGAAATATCAAAGAGAATATGATATATAAAGACAGTAGGTTCCAACCGATATTGTCAGAAAAGCAAGAAGCATTTAAGCCAAGCGATATTTCTCAAAAATGCGATACGGTCAAGTATTCGTCAGACTCAAGTTATTGTACTTGTGAAAAAGGGTGGAGAAAATGGGTATATCAAGATGGTGTACTGGTTGAACGCTTTAAATTTAATCTTACCACGATATCGTATTATGATGGGGTAAAGAAAAGACGGAGATCTCGTGATATCAAGCTCATTTGGTGGCTGATACCTGATGATATTTCTTATGACACGTTGGGTCGGATTGTGAGCAAAGGATATACAAAATCGAGTACTCCGTTCTTTACTTCAACAGGTCGGAGCTGGAGGTTTGAATACCATGAGAATGGTAAAATGAGCATGAAAGAACTTCAAGTTGGTAGTTACGGCAGCCATAATACGACCAGAAAATATAAGAAAATCACTTCATTCTAAAAATCTTATCAAATGGACAACGATCCTCAAAAGGCATACATGCTTCAGATGATGCAACAGCAGAGACTGATGCAGTAGGTG
>NVWW01000013.1 GCA_002746335.1 Flavobacteriales bacterium
CACCGTTTCAGCAAATCGCAGCAGGACTCGCTACTTGGCGCTGTAGAACAAGGAACCATTACTTTAATCGGGGCAACCACAGAAAACCCCTCGTTTGAAGTGATTTCCGCTTTGCTTTCCCGTTGCCAAGTTTATGTGCTGGAGCCACTCGGCAAAAAAGAATTGTTGGCTTTGCTCGATATCGCCTTAGAAAATGATGATCTCCTGAAAAAGAAAAAAATCACATTGAAGGAGACCGATGCATTGCTGCGTATTTCAGGTGGTGATGTGAGAAAACTCTACAATGCGTTGGAATTGTCCGTTAATGCAGTAAAAGACAAAGCAGTTACCATCACTGATCGACTTGTGTTAGATGCCGTTCAGCAAAATTTAGCATTGTATGACAAAAGCGGTGAGCAGCACTACGACATCATTTCTGCATTCATAAAATCCATCCGCGGCAGCGACCCCAATGCAGCTGTTTATTGGCTGGCACGCATGGTGGAGGGAGGTGAAGACCCTAAATTCATCGCGAGACGGCTGCTCATACTGGCATCTGAAGACATAGGCAATGCCAACCCCACTGCATTAGTAATGGCGAACAATTGTTTCCAGGCCATTAATGTTATCGGTTGGCCGGAAGCGCGCATCATTCTTTCGCAGTGCGTCATTTACCTGGCTTGCTGCCCAAAAAGTAACTCCGCATATATGGCGATTAACAACGCCCAGCAAAAAGTAAGGGAAACAGGTGATTTACCCGTGCCGTTACACATCAGAAATGCACCGACCGAACTGATGAAAGATTTGAAATATGGAAAGAATTACCGGTATTCGCATGACTTTGACGGCAATTTTTCCATGCAGGAATTTCTACCAGAAGAAATCAGCGGAGAAAAATTATACAAGCCCGGGAACAACAAACGGGAAGAAGAATTAAGAAATCGCCTGAAAAGTTGGTGGAAAGAAAAGTACGGATATTAAGCTGTTGCCGGTGAATGAATGGGAAACAACCTGAAAACAAAGCCACACAAAAAGCCGCCTGCCCCCTGCTCTGCCATTTGCCATGCAAAATCAATAGCAATGTGCTCCATTTGAGAGTTTGAATGAAATGAAACTCCAAGCACAAAGGCTATCAAATAAATAAAAAAACCAATTGCAACACCTACCAACGTGCCTTTTCTAATCAGATGTTTACCTGTATTGATGAAGGTACTAACCGTAGTGATGACAAGCCCGATAACAAGGTAAACAATAGAAGCCATCACAAAATAGGTCTCAAGCGGAATAGAAAGGCGCATATAATCGTTGAGCACAAAGCCATGCCACGCATAATTGAGCACGTACATGGTGATTGCCGCAATGAGCCACGAAATGAAAAATCTTCTAAACGCCATTTTCAAAATCTCCGGTTTTTTAAAAACAACCGAAGCAATTTTTTTTCAGAAGGTTGCAAAGTTATAACAATCGTTGAGACAAACAGCATGTTTATCGAGGGGCTTTATTCTGATGAAAGGTTATCATGTGATTTTTCTCTACTTTTACCTGCCAGTAATATACGCAATAACCGCTATTTTGTTTCAATGAAAAAGCATTATTTTTTTGTTGTCTTTTTTTTGTTCGTTATTCTTTGGGTTTCGTGCAAAAAAATCACTTCCCCGGGCTGGGACTTTGATGTGCTTGCTCCTATCGCCTATACCACTTTATCAATGAATGATTTGATTGCTGACTCCCTGCTTCAAACCAATTCTGACCAATCGCTAAAGGTGGTTTATGAGAATAAAATTTTCGGACTTGATTTTGACACTTTGTTCAATATCCCTGATACTACAATGCGCGACAGTTTACAGTGGGTGTTTGGAGGCGTTACCTTTAACCCAGGCACTGTAGTATGGAGCGCTACAGGAGAAAACAAGTTAGCCTTGGGCGATGTGGAGCTCACCAATGTGATATTGCGGGAAGGATCGATTGTGACGCGATTTCAAAGCACGGTGCAAGAAGCCATCATCATCAATTATTCCATTCCCTATGCTACCAAAAACAGCATCCCGTTTTCCATTACCGATACCATTCCTGCAGGCACATCGAGCAGCCCTGCTGTCATCACGAAAACACACGATATTTCAGGCTATGAGCTTGATATGAGGGGAAGCACAGGCAATGATTTCAATACCATAGTTACGGCTTACAGCATGACGACTGACCCTAACGGGCAGCCGGTAACGGTAAATTTTGGGGATTATGTGAAAGTCATCACCACATTTAGTGGTGTAGTGCCAGAATATGGCAGGGGCTATTTCGGGCAAATCATTGAAAATATTGAACCTACTTCAGAATACATCAACTCCTTTAAAAACATCACCGGTGGAACAATTGATCTTGAATCCATTGACATGGTGCTCACGATTAAAAACGGAATAGGTGTGGATTTGCAAGCGAAAATAAACGAGATTACGAGCATTAATTCCGCAACGGGAAACAATGTTGCTCTCAGCCATTCTATTGTCGGTTCTGCTTTAAACATCAACCGCAGTATAGAAAAAGGATTAGCTTTTGACCCGCCTGTTGATTATTCGGTTTATTCAATTTCGATGAATAACTCCAACTCCAATGCCGACCAATTAATAGAAACCCTGCCCGACTCCATCCGCTATGCAATGGAACTTACGTTGAACCCGCTTGGCAATGCCTCAGGCAGTAATGATTTCCTCTACAACGGACACGGCATTGATGTGTATTTAGATTTTGAAATGCCGCTATCATTTTCGGCTACGGGCTTGATTTTAAAAGATACAATGGAACTGAACTTAAGCGATACTGCTGAAACAATTCCTATTGACGGCTTCCTGCAATTGCACGCATACAACGGTTTTCCATTTTCGGCCAAGCCGCAGTTGTATTTGATGGATGAAGGATTCAACATTATTGAAAAATTAGTGGTTGAAAATTCGGAAATACTTGCTGCCGATCTTGACCAAAACCTGAAAGCAACAGGCAAAAAATACTCCAGCGTTCCAATTTACATCAATCAAAAAAATATTGAAGCGCTTTATGAAGCAAAATACCTGCTTATTGAAATTATTTTTAGCACTGCAAGCCAACCAAACCATGTGAAGATTTACAACGATTACGAAATGGATTTGAAATTGGTGGCTGACTTTAAATATACCGTTGAAAATTGATCATGAGCCGTTTCTTACCTGCGCTTCTTTTTTTCATTTTGCCCTATTTATGGCAGGGACTGGGTGTGCGCTGTTTTTCCCAAACCCAATATACCCTTTCCAATTACTCCCTTGATTCGGCTAAAATGGCAGTTGGCGCCATTGGCGAATTCAGCCTCAACAGCAACGGATTGAACAATCTGTTCTTTCATGAGTTCACCAAAAAAGACGGCTACCTCAGCAGTGAAATCAAAACCAATGTTTCTAACAATTTGCATGATTTCAACCAGTTTGGTGGCGACTTGAATTACGGTGTTTTCTTTTCGCAGAAATTAGACAGTTTGGCCAAAAGAGACAGCATTGGCTATAATTACTTTATTGGCATCCACGACCGCAGCCACTTTGACGGCATTTTCCCAAAGGATTTGTTCGATTTTATTTTTTCTGGCAACAAACAATTTGCAGGTGACACGGCTTATCTTGACAATTTTGGAGTGAATTACTTCCACTATCAACAGTTGCAGGCAGGCTTGGTTCGCACCAATGCAAAAGGTGAAAAGCTAGGCTTGGGGGTTTCTTTTTTGAAAGGGCAATCATATTATTCGGTCAATGCGGGTAGGTTCCGGATTTTTACTGACGAGCGGGGCGATTCCATTGATGCAGAGGCACATCTACAAATCACTCAAAGCAACACGGCAAACAAGGGTTTTGGCGCATTCAACGGGTGGGGGATTTCAATAGATTTGTTTTACGAATTTGAATACGACCTCATCCAATTAAACGAGAATTTCAGTGGCCGGGCCCGTCTCGAAATCAACGATGTAGGGTTCATCAACTGGGACAACAAAACAATAACGGAAAGATATGATACTACGTTTCATTTTGAAGGATTTAAAGTAGATGACATCATAAATTTTAATGATAGCGACTTATTAAATATCAATGCAGACACGCTACAACCCAAACCACAATACAGTAATGCACAACACAGCATGTTTCTCCCCTCCAGTATCAGCTTTACGATTGTGCAGCAGTTGAATAAGCACACTTTCACGTTGGGAATGTTGCAACGCGTTCCGGCTAATTTCCGCACTCTCTTGTATTTCAAAGAGCATTATCAATTCAGCGAAATGCTATCTGCCGGAGCTACATTTGGCTTTGGAGGCTACGGCAAGTGGCAGCTTGGAATTGATGCGGCAATCAAGGCAAATGAACTAACTTTAGTTTTAGGAACCAACAATCTCGAAGGGCTGCTGTTCAAAAAATATTCGGGAGGAAACAGTTTATTTATTGCATTACAAAAGCAATTTTAACATGAATCTTAACTACAAAAAGCACAAAATGTTTACAAAATACAGAACGTTTTTGTCATGCCTTTTTGTTTTCCACTTTTCATTTTTCATCTTCCATTTTACATCCTATTCACAAGACACTACCTTTATTTACACCTACGGAGGCGCTGGTCACGACCATGGCAGGGATGTGAAACAGACCTACGATGGCGGGTTCATCATCACCGGCTCTACCAGCAGCTTTGGCAACGGTAGCAGCGATGTGTACCTGCTCAAAATTGATTCGATTGGCAACTACCAGTGGTCAAAAGCCATTGGCGGGACAAATATTGACTGGGGCATGGCCGTGCAACAAACGGCAGACAGCGGCTACATCGTGGCTGGCTACACCAACAGCTTTGGAGCAGGAGGCTATGATGTTTATGTGCTCAAAACCGATTCGGTCGGCAATCTGGAATGGCAACAAACCTATGGTGGCAGCGACTGGGATTTCGCCTATTCGCTCGAAAAAACCACTGATGGCGGCTACATCATTGCAGGCGAAACATACAGCTACGGCAACGGTAACAATGATGTTTATTTACTGAAAATCGATTCGATTGGCGATACGGTGTGGACAAAAACCTATGGCGGCTTTGCTGAGGACTTTGCCAAAAGCGTGAAACCCACTTATGACGGGGGCTACATTATTACAGGTGGCACGGGCAGCATGGGCGCTGGTGAAACTGACGTTTATCTAATTAAAACTGATGCAAGCGGAGATACGGTTTGGACGAGAGCTTATGGGGATGCCTTGGATGATTGGGGAAATTCTGTCATAGAAACCATTGACAGCAATTATGCTATTGCGGGAACATTTACTAATGTATCAGGCTTTTACAAGCAAATATACCATAGTAAAATAGACAAAACAGGCAATTCAGTGATTTGGGAGAATACTTATGGAGCAGACAATGCAGAAGGAAATTCATTAATCCAATTTAAGAATGGAAATTATGCTGCTGCAGGTTATTGGAATCCTGGAAGCGGGCTTGACTATTACTTATTATTTACAAGCTCAACTGGCCTTTTTTCCAATGGCCCTAGTTTTGGTGGCTTAAAAGAAGATGTAGCCCGTTCAATAGAGTTATGCAATGACAATGGATTAATTTTAGTTGGCTCTACATTAAGTTATGGCGCAGGGCTTAATGATATTTGGGTCATAAAAACAGATTCTGTTGGGCTCACCTCATCAGATACTGTTAATGTTTTTACAGATAATTTACCCTCTGAAATTTCATCTCCCTTAAACATCAATTATGCAATAAAGATCTTTCCAAACCCGTTTTCCGATTATGCATATCTTGAAGTTCCCAAAAAAATTAGTGGTCAAAAAGTCTGTATCTCTGTACATAATTCGATAGGTGAAACAGTAAAACAATTTTGCTCTAACAATGTAAAAATCAAAATTGAAAGAAACAATCTTCCAAATGGCCTTTACATCTGCACTATATCTTTTGGTAATTCCATTATCACAAAAAAACTCATCATTCAATAAGTTAAATGGCTAAGTTCAATGCTTATCGAATGGCTGGTCATTTGGCTTTTATTATTTTATTGACTTATTCGGCATACTTCTTTTTAGAACGGACAATTTTTATTGACTCAGCCTGCCAAATTTTCAACTTAATACAAGCTAAGACATTTCAAGTTTATGCAGGAAGATACGGTGTTGTTTTTTCAGAATTAATTCCGCTGGTTGCTGTCCATTCAGGCTTGCAGTTAAAAACTATTCTTTTTGTCATTTCAATAGCTCCTGTTTTACTTTATTATTTTGTTTTTCTGCTGTGTAGTTATTTTTTAAAATCAGATGCCGCTGGGTTATGCATTCCGCTAATCTTAATACTCTGTGTACGAGATAGTTTTTACTTAATTGGAACGGAAGCAACACAAGGCCTTGTTTATATAATGCTATTTTTTGCTTGGCTTTATTGGAAAAAAAGAAAAAACAATATGTGGCACAGTATTATTACTTTGTTGCTTATTCTTCTTTGTGTAATTACCCATCCTGTCACATTAATCCCTTTATTCTTCGTGGCTTGTTATTATGCCATTGAACAAGGTTGGACAAATTGGAAAAATCTTGTTATCCCTTGTACCATAGCGGTTCTTTCCATTCTAAAACTTATTATTGGGCATACTACCTCTCATGATGGAATGCATTTGTCAAAAGTTAATGCAGATAATGCTATCCAAGCTATCCCTGATTTTTTCCAAATGTTTGCAGTAAATTTTTTCATTCGCCATACTTTTATAGAAAGCAATAGGTATTTGCTTTGGTTGATATTAGTTGTGATAACAGCTTGCGTACTTATTTATCAAAGAAAGTATCTCAAATTTACATGGATGACTTGTGGGATTTTCGTTTTTTTCTTCATTTCAAACATGGTTTACAAAGATGGTGAAGCGGGAATTATGATGGACAAAGCGCTTGCCCCATTAAGTATCTTTGTGGGTGTCCCCTTAATGGTTGAAGTACTCAACGAAAAATACAAAAAATCTTATGTCGTACTTTTTGTTCTCGTAGTAATTGTTTTTTTAAGAATCCGAGACATCTCCTTAACAGGTAAAACCTATACTAAACGCCTCGCTTATATTGAACGGGTTTTGGATTACACCAAGCAGTTCCCCGAAAGAAAATTTGTGATTGAGCGAAAGAATATTTCTGAAAAGCACATCAAAGTTCCGTGGGCATTCGCATTCGAAACGCTGTTATTCAGTTCTATTCAAAACCCTGATTCTTCACGAACAGTTTACATAGTTGATGACATCAATGCTTTTGAAACCAACTCACAAAATAAAAATCTATTTCTTGCAGCACCTTTTTGGAGAGACATGAGGATTGATGATTTGAACCTAACTTATTTCAACCTGCCTAAAGAAAAATACCGAATCATAGGAGAAAAAATCCAATAATCCTCCAATCCAAAATCATCACCCCGCAACCACTCTCCATAACCCTTCAGCCGTCTTTTCCCAACTAAAATCACGCCTTCGATTTCTTCCCTTTTCAATAAGCGACTGCCGCAAATTTTCATCAGATGCCATTTTCAGCATCGCATCTTTGATAGAATTAGCTGAAAACGGGTCAACCAGCAGGGCGGCATCCCCCACCACTTCTGGCATGGAAGTAACATTGGAAGTAATCACCGGCACATCACAATTCATCGCCTCCACAATCGGTATCCCGAAGCCCTCAAAATAAGAGACATAAACTAATGCCAATGCTGACGGGATAATTTCCTGCAACTCGTTTGTGCCTTTTCTGCCGACAAAAACCACATCTGTTTTATGCTCCATGTTCTCAAACGCTTGCCGCATTTCCCCTGTCCACCACTTTTTTTCTCCTACAATCAGCAGTTGAACATCATTGCCTGATGATTTTTTAAATGCATCAAAAGCACGGAAAAGATTGGCCACATTCTTTCGTGGGTGTAATGAGCCTATAAACAGAAAATAGGGCTTGCCGCCAGCGTGTTTTTTTCTCGCTGCTTGTCTTTCTTCTTCCGAAATCGGTCGGTAATTTTCATTGGCCCCATTGTAAATCACAGTGATTTTTTTCGGTGATATGCCGTATTGTTCCACAGTATCATTCTTCGAAAACTCAGAAACCGTAGCTATTCGCACTGCTTTTCTGGCATATTTCGGAAAGAAGTGCCGGTAATTCCACCGCTCTAAAAATGGCAAATCCTGTGGGTAATGTTCAAAATTTAAATCGTGGATGACTTGCACCTGCCTCACAGGAGAAGCAAGTGACAAGTAACCATCCGGAGAAAGAAACAAATCGGCTTTTTCTTTTTTCAGGATTTTGGGGATAGAATACTCAAACCACCAATAATACAGCAGCGGATGCCTCGCCTGCGGGCCAATCACAACGGGCTTTACGTTATCCGAAAAAATAAATTCTTCGGAAAAAGGTCGATCAAAAATGAAAACAAACTCATGTTCCTGATGGTTTTTCGTAATCCGCTTTAGCGTTTCAAAGGCAAACCAACCGATGCCTTCGAGTTTATCTTCCAGTAAAAGACGGGTATTTACGGCTATTTTCATCAAAAAAATCTAATGGAAAGCTGATTTTAGCAGATTTTATATTCAAGCAATCAGCTGCGCTCTATTTCCATACATTTGCCCATTGCAAACGATAACATTGAAAATTCATTATTCGGGCGAAAATACGAAGTATTCACAACCAGATGATGTCCCTACTCTTGCGAAGGAAGTATATAACAATTGAATTTTGAACATTAAGCATTAAACCAATCGCATGAAACAATTTAACAGTTTAACAATTCAATTATTGGTTTATTTCCTTGTAATTCTATGCCTACACTCCACGCTTAGTGCACAAATCAATCCTCAAAACATCACCATTGCTCGTGACAAATGGGGTGTTCCACACATCTTCTCCAAAACCGATGCCGAAGCCTCCTATGGGCTGGCATGGGCCAATGCCGAGGATGCTTTCGAACTCATGCAGCAGCAATTAGCCGCATCAAAATTCGTGATGGGGAAATGGATAGGGAAAAATGGTGCTGCAGCCGATTTTTTTGCCCAATTTATCAATGCAGAAAAATTAGTAACCGAACACTGGGATGAACTCACTCCTGAATACATACGCTACCTCGAGGGCTACTGCCAGGCTGTAAATGATTTCGCTGAAAAATACCCAAAGCGGGTAAAGGTGAAAGGCATTTTCCCCATTACTCCAAAAGATGTTGTACACACCTATGTGGTTACGTTTTCATTCATAACAGGCATAGCAGGCACGGTGCAAAACATTTTAAATGGAGATGTTGACAAACACGAGTTGCGGCTCGGATCAAATGCTTATGCTTTTAGTTCGGCTAAAAGTACCGATGGCAAGACCTATCTCTGCGCCAACCCACATTTCCAACTCGAAGGACCGCTTACTTTTTACGAAGCTCACATCCAAAGTGAAGAAGGGCTAAACATGCTGGGCGCTATTTTTCAGGGTGGAACTTCCATTTTCATCGGCAGCAACGAGCACCTCGGTTGGGGCATGACGTGGAATTTTTACGACCGAGTGGATGTGTACAAATTGAAAATGCACCCCAAAGAAAAACTCAAATACGAGTTTGACGGCAAATGGCTCGATTTGAAAGAGCGCCCCATTAAACTGAAAGTGAAAATGCTCGGTTTTCTCACCATTCCCGCAAAAAAAATGACTTACGAAAGCATTTACGGCCCTACACTGAAATCCAAAGGCAATAATTTTTACTCAGTCCGTGGCCCGTCCATGCTCAATATAGGCGCAGGACAACAGTATTATTACATGAACAAGGCCCAGAATTTCGAAGATTTTGAAAAAACACTTCGGATGAACAAAATTTCTATGTTTAACATCGTTTATGCCGACAAGGAGGACAACATTTTTTACATGACCAACGGCATTATACCAATAAGAGATATGTCTTTTGAGTGGGACAGCGTTATTCCAGGAAACACTTCAAAAACTCTGTGGAAAGAATATTACCCCATTGACTCACTGCCGCAAGTAAAAAACCCTTCGTGCGGTTATATATTCAACACCAACAACACCCCACTGAACGCCACCTGCAAAGGGGAAAACGACACCATTTACCTTCCCCGACATTGGTTGGACGCCCGCCCGGGCGATAACAACCGCTCTGAACGATTCATGGAGTTGGTTAATGAAAAGGACAAGTTCTCCTACGAAGAATTCAAAGCCATGAAGTTCGACAACCAAATGCCGCAAAAAAGCTATTTTCTCAAATCCATCCAACCGCTTTATGACATCAACCCCGACAATTATCCCGACATTGCACCCGTCATACGTAAAATTCACGGCTGGAATAAAAAGGCCGACTTCGAAAACACAGACGCCTCTCTGTTTCTCGTTACATTCAGCTATATTTTTGAAAAATTTGAAATCGCCAATAATGATCCGTTCATCAGTGGCATTGATGCAGACGAAAAATTATATGTTGAAGCCATCCGCTTTGCGAAAAAGAAATTGCTAAAACATTTCGGCACTACGGAAGTTGCATTGGGAGACTTGCAGCGGTTTGAAAGAAACGGTACCGATTACCCCGGCCCGGGCTATGCCGATATGCTACGGGCGGGCTGGTCAATCCCATGGAAAAAAGGCAGACACAAACTGGTTTACGGAGACACCTACATTCACTATGTAAAATTCTCAAAAAACGGAGCGGAAGAGATTGAAACATTGCTTCCCTTCTCTACCTTACCTTCGATGCAGAAATACGAAGACCAACTGCCTATTTACAACAAACAGCAAACGAAAAAAATGACTTTAGATAAAGAAGAAATTCTAAAAAATGCGATAAAGATTTACAATCCTGGGTAGGATTATCCGTGCACCATTTCCTTCTTCCCGTAGTTCACCATTACCTCTGCTTCGTATTCCAAAAATTCATCCCACAATTTGTCTACGTCCATTAACTCTCTGCCATATTTTCGGGCAAATTTCAGAAACATAGTGTAATGTGTAGCCTCACTCTTCATCAATTCGTAATAGAATTTTGAAAGCTCTTTATCATTGATATTTTCTGCTAAAACGCAAAAGCGCTCGCAACTGCGCGCTTCAATCATTGCTGCAATAAGCAGTTTATGAATCAACGCCTTTTTTCGGTCGGTACCCTTTGGAAAAAACTGCTGCAAATCATGCACATAAGGGTCTTTGCGCTCTCTGCCGAGTACCCACCCTTTATCTTTTATTATTTGATGAACACGCTGAAAATGTTCCATTTCTTCCCGGGCCAAATCAGCCATCGCATCAACCAAATCGGAATATTCGGGATACTGAACAATGAGTGAAATAGCATAAGAAGCTGCCTTCTGCTCACAAAAGGCATGATCGATGAGTATTTCTTTTAGATTTTTTTCAGCAATGTTGACCCAGCGTGGGTCGGTAGGGAGTTTTAATCGCAGCATAAAACAGCATGTTAAATTTTAAAACGATAAGCAATGAATGGAAGGAGTGGTATTTTACCGAATCAAATTAATATACCCCTTTTTGGGCTTAATTTCGCCTTCGTATGATTCAACCTGTACGGTATAAGCATATGAATCAATATTTTGCTGAGCGCCATTATAATTGCCATCCCACCCTTTATTAATATCAGTTGTCTCAAAAACCATTTGTCCCCAACGGTTGAAAATCTTAAATTCAATCAGATTCTTTATTCCCCACCCGTCCACATAAATAATATCGTTGATACCGTCTCCATTGGGAGTGAAAGCTGTTGGGACATCAACTTCAAATTCTTTTATTACTTTTATRTACACATCGTCAACAGGCACAAAACAACCGTTTGTGTCAGCAACAGTTACTTCATATTCTGTAGATTCAAGTGGCGTAGCAACTAAGCTTGTGCAATTTGCRCAACTCAACCAAGTGTCTGGCGACCAGCTGTAAGTTACTCCACTAACCTGAGATGAAACCGTAATCGGCACTTCCTGCCCGATGATGATGGAAGTATCTGGATACGGTGTTATCGTAACGTCAGGCACTTGTTGCACGGCTACTTGCACTGTTGCTGTTTCATCGCAATTGTTGGTATCGGTAATCAAAACAGTGTATGATGTCGTTGAGGATGGCGAAGCCAGCGGATTGGATACATTATCAAAATTCAGTGAAGCGCTTGGCGACCATAGGTAAATTGAATCCGCAATGCCGGAGGCAATGAGTTGGGCACTTTCTCCAAAGCAAATAATAGTGTCGTTTGAAATTGAAATCACAGGTATTGGGTGTACAACGATAGTTTGCGAAGCCGT
This sequence comes from Flavobacteriales bacterium, assembly GCA_002746335.1. Lineage (GTDB taxonomy): Bacteria > Bacteroidota > Bacteroidia > Flavobacteriales_H. The sequence continues at coordinate 12,248 of NVWW01000013.1, forward strand.
ATCTACACAACCTGTAGCCGCATTGCTGATAGCCAACCACACATTGTAAGTTCCTGCATTATTAAAAGAGTGGACAGGGCTTTGAATTGTAGTGTCCGAACCGTCATCAAAATCCCAATACCAAGTGTCTGGAGAAAGTGAGGCATCGGTGAACGTTATTTGCATCGCGTCTGCACAACCTACAGAATCACTTACGGTAAACCCGGCCTTCACCTGATGGACGAAAATCGTATTGCTGCTATCAAATTGCGGACAACTCGAATCAGAATAGTAGATCAATACAGGGTTACGTATTCCTGTTTGAGAATAAGCATGATAGGCGGGCGATGAAGCGTTGATCTGTGCCTGGCCATCGTCAAAATCCCAGTCGAAAAACTGCACATTCCATGACGTATCAAGTGTGAAGGTAACAACATCTCCAACACACACCGTATCTGGAGATAGCGAAAATTCAGCATAAGGCCCGTCCACCCTAACATATCCGGGTCTCACTAAGGTATCAACACAACCGTAAGTGGTGGTAACAATTAACATCACATCGTAATAGCCGTTGGAATCATAAGTGTTGACAGGATTCTGAATGGAAGTTGGCGTAGTGTTGCCATCGCCAAAGTCCCAATACCACGAAGCAAGGTAGTCGGAAACGGAAAGGTCGACAAAAAATGCATTTTCCGGGTAGCATTCCAGCAGCGTATCTGGCGTGATGAAATTTACCTGAGGAATGCCCTGCACGTGAATCACATTGCTGTCAGTGCGTGTGGAGTCGCAGCCCAATACCGTGTCGGTTGCGGTCAATGTGATGGTAAACCAGCCCGTATCGGCAAACACATGGATAGGACTGATACTTATTGAATCAAAGGTTCCATCACCAAAATCCCAAACATAAGACAACGGGTTACTCGCTGCATATACAGTAGTATTTGTAAAAATAGCAGCCACACCATCACAGAGCGTGGCATCGTTTACTGTCCACCCGGGCACGGGCTGATAAGGAGCGATGTAGGCCGTTTTCACCAACGTATCGCGGCAACCGAGTGTATCTTCAATAATTAATGTAATGGTTTTGTTTCCAATAAATGTATAAGAATGGGTGGTGTTGTCAACCTTCGTGGTATCAATCACCCCATCACCAAAATCCCAAATCCATGTTACCAGTGTGGTATCGAAAATGGAAGTGTCCTGAAAGACAGTAAAAAACGGCACGCAACCGTAAAGCGAGTCGGCCATGAATGCCGCTAATGGCTTGTAAACAGTAACAGGATTGTATGCAGTATCGCGGCAACCATTTAAATCAGATACTATCAGCCGGGTGTTAAAAATGCCCCTTGCCGTATCAAACACATGGCAAATTGCAGCTCCCGATGTGGTATCAAGGCAGCAGCCGCTAAAAATGGTGCTATCCATAAAATTCCAGGTATATGAAACGGCATCCTGAGATGTTATTCCGTTAAAACATACGGTTAGTGGACTGCACCCAAAGGTGGTGTCTATTGTAAAGTCGGATTGAATGTCCCGAACGAAAATGGTTGTCAATGTAGAATCCGTGCAGCCGTTACTGTCGTTAATGGCTGTAAGCTGAATAGTGTAATTTCCGGTAGTGAGATAAGTATGGCAAGTATCAGCAATGTTGGAATCAATGCTTCCATCACCCCAGTCCCATTCCCAGCGAGTTGGATCTATGGTTCCTATGGTATCTACACAGTAAACAAAAGGACTATCACAGCTAAAAGTAGTAGTCATATTGGTAATCGGCCCCAAAATCAAAAGCAAACTGTCTTGCATCAGCGTATCGTAGCATCCGTTATACCCTACGATTAACTGAACATCCATATGGCCTGTATCAGCATAGGTATATTGAGGATTTTGAACTGTTGAAGCTCCACCATCTCCGAAGTCCCATATCCACTGGTCAACATTTGCAGCAGGCGTAGACAGGTCAGTAAATTGAACCTGCAAAGAACCGCATGTAGTATCTGTGTCAACGACAAAAACAACGGTTGGAGGGAATCCAACAGCAATAGGAATGTTATAGGAGTGCAGGCATCCCGAAACATCGGTAACCGTCAATTGAACAATGTAATCCCCGTCATTCACAAATTGATGACAGGAATTTTGCAAGGAGGAGGTATTGTTCGCTCCCGAGCCCGGGTCGCCAAAGTCCCAGCTCCAACTCGCTATGGAATCGAAAGGAGCGGTGCAATCAGTAAAACACACGTCAAGTGGCATACAACCAGACACTTGATCAGCGGTAAATCCAGGTTGCAGAACGAAAAATTCAATGCTGTCAATGAACATGCTTTGGCAGCCCAGCGCGCTGGTAGCGATGAGGGTGTCATTAAACACTCCTTGATTGGGCGTGCATGCAACCAACGAATTCGGGTTGAGGTAGCCAACGCCATAAGTAATAGCAGTGTCTTGAGCAAAAACCGTGTCGCCAATGGCAAAATGCCACTCCCACGAAACTATACCCGATGGTGCAGTTGACAGGTCGGTGTATTGTACTGTTGCCGGAACATTGCAACTGTAGCTCAAGTTGGTGGAATAATTTGCGGTAATCAGTTCGATGTGTATCGAGTCAACCAAGGTATCAGTACAGGCGCCTCCCGGCCCGTAAACAATCAATTGAATGATTTTGTTACCCGTTGATGAAAAAGCATAATTCGGATTTGGTGTAATAGCTACAAATCCATCCAAATCCCACAAAGAACTAGTTCCGATCGATAAATTAGTAAACTGAACGGCTTCCCCTACACAAAAAGAATCATTTACAGTAGTGAATGAAGCTGTCGGGTTGCCGATGGAAATGAGATTTGTAATCATCACCGAATCACTACAGCCGCTGGCATCTGTGGCTACCAACGCCACATTGTATACGCCCAAGCTGTCATAAGTGTGAACTGGATTCACTGCAGTGGAAGTGCTGTCATCTCCAAAGTACCATATGTAGCTGGTGGCGCCTGTTGTGTTATTGGTAAAATTAACGGTCAATGGTGTATCACACGCTACGTTATTATTTGCTGTAAAAGAAATAACAGGCGGCTGACTCACTTGAATGTAATCGGTTATGCTCACCACCCCACTGCACCCGTTGGAATCGGTTACCTGTAGCGAAATGTCATAATTCCCAGTTAAGGGATAAGTATTGGTGGTTGAATCCATGTCAGTACTTGACACTCCTCCAGACAAGGCCCACAGCACGGAAGAAAGACCGGTATCACCTAAAATGGTTTGGTTGTAAAATGTTACAGTGAGCGGAGGGCATCCTCCGTTAACATTAGATGTAAATGCAGGTTGCGGATTGTCAAATACCACAATGTAACCGGAAAGAACAAGCGTATCATAATTGGTGCCATCGCTAACCACCAACGTGACCGTATAAGAGCCAGACGCATTGTACGATTTGTAAACAATGCTGTCACTGTTCAGGACAAAGCCACCTCCCTGCCCAAAGTTCCATTGGCTGGAAGTAACAGGCCCTGTTGAAAGATTGGTGAAAGCTACAATGCCCAAGGGACTACATCCCTGCGTTACACTGGCAGAAAAATTAGCCGTTACTTGTGCAAAAACGCTTGTTGAAAAAAACAACAAAAGCAATAAAAACAATTTACCGAAACGCATTGTAAACTTTTTTAAAATGGGATATTTGCCTGAATTTTTCTGTTTAACTTCAAAAGTGCTAATTTAGCCCGTCCAAATATATGAAGATTTGAAGATTTACTTTAATCAATTGTTATTCATTACGGTATTCCTGCTGCCATGGTTGGGAAGTGCGCAAGATATTCACTTCTCCCAATTTTACAATTCTCCGCTTACGCTCAACCCCGCAGCCACAGGCAACTACGATGGTAACTGGCGTGTGATGAACAACTTCAGAAGCCAATGGGCCGCTGTTTCTGCGCCCTATACTACCATCTCACTGGGATACGACCACCAGTTTTACCTTCCCAACGAAAAAGATAAAATCAGTGCTGGGTTGATTTTCGTCAACGATAAATCAGGCGATTTAACACTAACATCCAACAAAATTCTTGTTTCACTGGCATTCCATAAAAAGGTAAATAAACAAACCGTGAGTTTTGGCCTACAGGGCGGATTTATTACCAAAGCTTATTCAACTGCAAACCTCTCACTGCCTGACCAATGGGTTTTTAAACAGGGGTTCGATTCTAATGCACCCACCAGTGATACTAAGATAGGCCAGCAAGCTTCGTTTATGGACATCAATTTTGGCGCACAATGGAAAACAACCATGGACAAGCTCGAACCGACAGTGGGCATTGCGCTTTTTCACCTCAATAGTCCTAACGAAACATTTATGGGGAATGATAATAAGCTCCCGCTACGTATGGCTTTTAATGCTGGTGCAAAATATCACCTATCTGACAAGTATTTTCTCTATCCTAATTTGCTTTTTCATCAAGACAAAAAGGTGAATGAAATGGTCATCGGCACTCATTTTGGTATCAACTTGCCGAAAAACAACGCAGAAATCAAGTACGTAATGTTCGGTCCTTACTTTAGGGGGAACAGGTTTGTCAGCAGCGCAGACGCCATCGTTATCGCGCTTGGTGCAAACATTTACGATTTTGATGTCGGCATTAGTTATGATATTAACGTTTCCGGGCTAAAAACTGCCACACAAAACCGTGGAGGAATTGAATTTTCAATTATTTACACCAAGCTGAGAGTGATATTAGAAAAAATTACCCTACCCTGTGACCGTATGTAAAGTAACCATATTTGCCCTTGCTTTTTTTATATGTGCGACCGGCTTAGCGCAGCCTATTGAGCAGATGGAAGAATTGAATGCGAGCGAATTGAAAAAGCTCGGTAAGGCAGCCATCGAAATAGGTGATATTTACAGCGCCATTGACTTTTACGCTACTTACTGCGCAAAAAAGCCCATTGACCTCCAGGCGATGTGGCAATTGGCCGAGTTGTATCGCCTATCACGCGATTATGTAAATGCACAAGACTGGTACCTCAAGGCATACGAAGCCGACAATAAAAAATATAGCGAAGGCCTGTTCCACTATGCTCTTATGCTGAAAAGAAACGGGCATTACGCGGAGGCCATAGAACATTTCAACAAATTCAAAAAAGAATATAATGGAGATGACTCGAGTTTAAAAAAGCGTCTTAAAACGGAAATTATCGGCTGCGAAATGGCAAAAGACATGATGAACGATGAAAGTACCACACTCAAGGTGCTTATTCACCATCTCGATACCAGCATTAACAAGGCGCATGTAGAATTTGCGCCCTTGCTACTGGATGAAAACACGCTGGTTTACGCCTCATTTAAGGAAGATTCATTGAAATATTATAATAAACTTGAAGACACTATTCCCGTAAGGAAGTTTTATGTCGCCAAAAAAAATGGGGAAAACGAATGGACAGGAGGAGAACTGTTTGAAGGGCCTTTTAACAAAGAAGAAATCCATGTAGGAAATGGCACACTCTCACTTGACGGTAACCGCTTTTACTTTACGCGATGCAAAAGTAAAAAAGGAAAAGGCATTATTTGTGAAATTTATGTCAGCAACAAAAAAAACGGAAAGTGGGGCGAGCCAACACCTCTTCCCAAATCAATCAACAACGGCAACACGGCCACCCAACCAACAGTCGGGCCTGTGAGAAAGCAAAAAAAGAAAAAACAAGAAGTGCTCTATTTCGTCTCCGACCGAGCTGAGGGCAAAGGTGGCCTTGATATCTGGTATTCGATTTACAATGTGGCCGACAGCACTTATTCTGAAGTAAAAAATGGAGGCACAAAAATCAATACCAGAAGCGATGAAATGACGCCATTTTGCGATGCCGAATCTAACACCATGTATTTCAGTTCAGATGGTTTGGCCGGCCTTGGTGGATTAGATGTGTTTGAAACATCGGGCGCTGAAAGCAAGTGGCGGCCTGCCACCAACGTAGGCTATCCAATAAATGGCGGTGCAGATGAGTTATACTACATCATCAGCCACATCAAAAAAGAGGAAGGTTTTTTCGTGTCGAACCGCGAAGGTGGCGTTGCACTCAAAAACCCCACCTGCTGTGATGACATTTACTCGTTTGTATGGAAAGACACTCGATATACTCCTGTAAAAGGAAAACTATATGATGTAAATTTTATTGAGGAAGTCCTTGACATGGATGATGATGCCGCGAATAAACAAGATCTGATATTCAACAGCGACAGGGCCAAAATAGCCGGGCAAGAAGTGCAGATATATGAAATTGCAGGTGATGGTGAAGAAAGATACCTTGTTAATTCTGCTGTTACGAATGAAAATTCTGAATTCACTTTAGTACTTGAAAAAAACAAACGCTATGAGTTGGTTATTGAAAGGTCGGGCTATTTCATCAAACATCAACAATTTGTAACCAAAAATATCACAAAAGATACGCTACAGCAACACATTGGATTGCTCGTGCTTACCGAAGCACCCATGGCTGTCAAAAACATTTATTACACCTATAACGAATGGTACCTGACTGATCAGGCCAAGTTAGTTATTGATACTACGCTTTATAAAATAATGATAGATAACCCCCACATTGTTATAGAAATTGACTCACACACTGACGACCATGGCGCACACGATTTCAATATGAAACTATCTCAAAAAAGAGCAGAAAGCGTAGTAAATCACCTGGTAAAAAAGGGCATTAAAAAGAGCCGGCTTTCTGCAAAGGGCCTAGGTGAAACCAAGCCTATTGCATCCAATCAAAACGAAGATGGCTCAGACAACCCCACTGGCAGAGCAAAAAACCGCAGAACAGAGTTCAGGGTGATAAGCATGGATGATGGCACGGAAATCATTTACAAACATTAGTTTAACTCTTTTACTAACACCTGCATCTTCAAAATTCTACTTTGTCCTACAAACCAGAAAATAATTTTATCGTATTTTGGTCGCCCAGTGAAGGTTATTTCAAATATGAAATAGCAACTATGCGCCTACATGTTGCGTGTATGCCCCATAAAGTTGAACTTGAGCGATAGAAAAACAGCATAATGCGAAGTAATCCCTTGCTTAATATATTATCACTTTTATTTGTTTTGGTGCTTTCGGGTATTTTCAATCATTCAATTGCCCAAAACGGCAACCAAAAAAAACTGCTCTATGCAGCAGATGATGCCTTTTACAACCAAAACTACCGCGAAGCCCTCCGCCTCTATCATATTCTCGACAGCATGGCCCCTAACGACCGGGAATATTTTCAGTACCAGCAAGGACTGGCCTATCTTTATTCGAATATAGACAACAAAAAAGCCATTGAAAACATTCTTGCCGCTGAAAAAAAGATGGCCGAGTCAGAAATTGCCGATTTATATTACTATCACCTTGGCCGCGCCTATCACATCAACAACAAGTTCGACAAGGCTGTTGTGGCTTACCAAACTGCACAGTCAATGGAAATTTTTGATGATGAATTCAAAAGCGAATTGGAAAGGCAAATAATCGTCTCACAAAATGCCAAAAAAATAGTAGCCAACCGGTTGAATTTTAAAATTGCCAACACCGGACGTCTTATCAATTCAAAATATCCTGATTACAAGCCTGTTATCTCAGCAGACGGATCCGTAATCATTTTTACTTCCAGAAGAAAAGGTACTGTTTCTTCAAAACCGAAAAAAGCAAAAGATAAGGCTGGCAATTACTACGAAGATATTTTTATTGTTTTAAAAGATAAAGATAACTTTTGGACCGAGCCGAGAAGCATCAGCAGCAACGTGAATAGCATCTCTCACGAAGCCAGCGTAGGCCTTTCGCCCGATGGCCGCGAACTGATTATTTACAAAGGCAACCCAAACGCTGGCGGCTTATATGTATCAAAGCTTGATGGGGCTGACTGGACAGTACCTGAGGTAATTGACAAGGGCAACCAGAACATCAATGCTAAAAAATCGTGGGAAACCAGCGCCAGTATAACAGCAGACGGAAAAACCATATACTTCACCAGTAACCGCAAAGACGGCTTTGGAGGCTTAGACATGTATAAGTCAGTAAAAAATGACGCAGCTGAATGGGGGGTGGCCAAAAATCTCGGCCCGATCGTCAACACCCTGCACGATGAAGAGTCTCCMTTTATTCATCCTGACGGAAAAACRCTTTACTTCAGTTCGCGCGGACACAACAATATTGGCGGCTACGATATTTTTAAAACCAGATTTGAAAATGGCCAGTGGTCAGAACCAACCAATCTTGGATATCCCCTCAATTCCACTTCTGATGATTTGCACTTYGTGCTAACAGCAAATGGAAAAAATGGCTATTTCACTTCATCGCGCTCAGGCAGCATGGGCGAACAAGACATTTACAAGGCCTACCTCGAAGAAAAAGTAGCGCCTCTAGTGCTTATCAAAGGGTTGATTAAAACCGAAGATGATGGCCCAATCAACGTGACAATAAAAGTAATTAACACACAAGACAAAAAGCGCCAAAAATATGTTTACAGCCCCAACAAAATCACCGGCAAATACCTTATGATTTTGCCACACGGTAAAAATTACGACATGCTTGTAAGCGCTGATGGCTACGATCCCTACMTGCTAAACCTCAATATTCCCACACAAGATGAGTTTTATGAACTTTATCAGGAAATCGACCTGAGAAAAATAAAAGTATTTGGCGATACTATTGGGCAAGACATTGTAGTAGTCAACTCATTCGAGAACTTAAGGAATGCAGATAAAATGAAAGAAGAAATAGGCGCTAGTGCAGATCCCTCCATCCTACTCGACATAATCGCAGAAATTGTGGAAACATCTGATTCACTTTCCTTGAAAGAGCTCAGCGAGGGTGTAAGCGCAAAACTCGATAAACAGCTTGCACAGATTAGCGAAATGACCKATGAAGTCACCGAAAACTTTGAAGCAGTAAAAGAAGCCGACCTGCACACAGAAGCTGTAGAAAATACACGACTCTACACTGATGAACACGTTGACAACCTTGAACTTGTTGAAATAGATGATGAAGCGTTTTTTGTAATCCCTTCGCAAGAATTTGAACCGGCTGACATCACMATAGAAAAGAAAACTACCATAGATGAAAGCGATCTTGTGCCYGTAGTCGAGGGYGAGGATACTGCTTATATACTCCCGGCTGCCATAGTGTTCAGTTTTCCTATTGATAARAAAAAYCTCATAATGGCAGTTGAAGATGATGACACTACGTACATTATTCCTCCAAAGCTGATAGAAAGCCCCTCAGAAGTGCTTTCAATCCCTACTTTTGAAGAAAAAGAAATAGCACTTGTTGAAAAAGCATCTAAAGAGACAGATAAAAAGTTGGTATTGCCAACCAAGCCAAGGCCGCCTTCAATAGTTAAGCAACAAGAAGTTGCTGAAATTATTGTTGAAAGACCGGAGGAAATCTCAACAGAAGAGATAGCAATTGTAACCGAAAAACCAGAAGAAACAGCTACTGCAACCGAAAAACCAGAAGAAACAGCYACTGCAACCGAAAAACCAGAAGAAACAGCTACTGCAACYGAAAAACCAGAAGAAACAGCTACTGCAACTGAAAAACCAGAAGAAACAGTTACTGTAACCGAAAAACCAGAAGAAACAACAACTGCAACCGAAAAACCAGAAGAAACAGCGTCTGTAACCGAAAAACCAGAAGAAACAGCGTCTGTAACCGAAAAACCAGAAGAAACCACGTCAACGGTTACAAAAGAGCAACCAACCGAAAAGGAAACCGAAACTTCATCAACTGCTACTCCAATGCCAAAAAGCAAAGTAGTGCTTGAGAAAAACGTGCTGTTCGGGTTTGACAAAGCCAGCGTAACCAATTTATTTAGCCAGGACTTGGACAACGTTGCAGCGATGCTTAATAAATTCCCTGCTTACTCTATTGAAATTGCAGGCCACACCGATTCTAAGGGACAAGAAAGTTACAACGTCAACTTGTCGAGAAGAAGAGCGCAGGCAGTTGCTAATTATCTTAACAGAAAAGGCATTGCTAAAAACAGAATGAAAGTAGCCGGGTATGGTGAAGCACGGCCTATCTCTCCCAACACCAATCCAGATGGCTCCGACAACCCTACCGGCCGCAAGAGAAACCGCAGAACGGAGATAAAGATTACAGGTTAATCTTCTTTCTATTGCGAATCAACTCAGCATTCAATACCTTTGTTCACCCTGCATTTTTATTTATTCCAATATGAGGTTAATCCTATTTTTCTTTTCCGTTCTTGCTTTTTCACTCACTGCCCTTGCACAAAAACACGACTACTATTGGTATTTCGGAAATGGCGCAGGCATTGAATTTCATTCAGGAAAGCCTAAAACCTTGCAAAACAGCAACCTTTTTACCGAAGAAGGAAGTGCATCAGTCTCAGACAGCGAAGGAAGGTTACTGTTTTACACCAACGGAGTGAAAGTATGGAACCGGCAACACAACCTCATGCCCAACGGAACAGGATTATGGGGGCATGTGTCCTCCACGCAGTCAGCGCTTATTGTGAAAAAACCCGGCAGTACCACGCTGTTTTACATTTTTACCATAGATGAAAAAGGCAGGCAGAACGGCCTTTGTTATTCAATCGTGGACATGATGAAACAACGCCAGCCCAAAGAAACCCGCATGAAAAATGAGGCACTGCTTACGCCCGACCTCCTCCCCCATCTTGGAAAAGGCGATATTACAATCAAAAATAAACAACTCCTCACCCCCGTTTCTGAGAAACTCACTGCGGTGCGCCACAGCAACGGAACTGCTATTTGGGTAATTGCGCACAAGTGGAATTCAGATGCGTTTTACGCCTACCCGGTAACTCCCGATGGAATCGGAAAGCCTGTTATTTCCAGCGTGGGCGCCATGCACCGCAATGAAAGTGGCCGCAACAACGGAGAGGCCATCGGCTATCTCAAGCCATCTCATGATGGAAAACTGCTCGCCTCCGCAATGTGCTATAAGCCCAACAGCCCGGTTGAAATCTTCAGTTTTGACAATGCAACGGGCAAGGTGTCTGACTTAAGGAACATTCCTACCAGTGGCTATGCTTACGGATTGGAATTTTCCCCTGACAATTCTAAACTGTATGTTTCCTTTCTCAAAGGAAAATCAGGTATAACCCAGTATGATTTGACTGCAGATGATTTATTTGACTCAGGTACTATTGTGGCCACAAACGATGCAAACAACATCTTTGGCGCCCTGCAAATAGGCCCTGACAAAAAAATATATGTTGCCCGCATCGGCTCATATCTTGATGCCATCAATAACCCTGATAAAGCCGGAAATAAGTGTGAGTACCAACGTTCGGCAGTGCATCTCGGCAAACGAAACTGCGTGTACGGCATGCCCAACATGCCGGTGCTTTCTATGGAGAGAAAATCTGAGCTATCCATATCAGCAAGCAAACAGACAGGCAGTGAAAAAATGAAGTCGCCTGCTCTGAAGATAAACCTCGGAAACGACACCGTGTTGTGCAATTACTCTATGAGAATGGATGCCGGAAATCCCAAGGCATCCTACCTGTGGTCAACAGGACAAACCACACGCCTCATTGCTGTAACTAAAAGCGGACAATATTGGGTGAAAATTGAAAAAAATGGATTGATGGCAGCCGATACCATCAACATCACCTTCAAAAGAGGCGGCCCTGAAATAAAACTTAAAAGGGAAATCACCGCCTTCTGCAAAAGCAAAGTAGCGCTCGATTGTGGAGTAAAAGCCGAAAAATATCTGTGGTCAACGAGTGAAACCACTCGCGAAATTACAGTGAGCAAAGGTGGCTCCTATTCGGTAACAGTTACAGATAATGAATGCAATTCAATCGCCAGAACAAAAGTCATCTTCGATGGCAAACCAAGCGTTTTCAGCTATTTACCCGAATTCGAGCCGGAAAACCCTATGTTCAACAACTACTTTGCCTATACGATTAATGATGTGGATAAGTTTGAGTTGAAAATTTTTAGTGGGGGAGGCAAGTTGCTATTCAAAACGGATAATCCTAACGAAAAATGGTATGGCAAAAACAAAAGTGGCAAGATAGTACCCAAAGGAAAGTACAAGTGGGAAATTAACTACAAACCTACGTGTAGTGAAAAGGCAAAAAAAGAAATGGGTACGCTAGGGGTAAAACGACTATAAATCTTATCGCATCAAACCAAACATTTGCGTGTCATTATCTTACCGATAAGATCTTTGGCGCGGATAAACGCTAATTCATTTTTCACAATATAATCATAGGCCCCGTAATTCAAGGCATTGGCAGCAACTTCCAGCTTTTCGCACGCTGAAATAAAAACCACTGGAATGTGAACATTTTTTTCTTTGATTTTCTCCAAAACGCCTATTCCGTTTAAATCCCCTGCCAAATCATAGTCGAGCAAAACAACGTCAGGGTTAAGACATATATTCCGCAAGCATTCCTCACCAGTTGAAAACACTTTGACATTTTTGGTGATAGTTAAAGAAATATCATATTTCAAAGCTCCTGCAAAAAATGGATTGTCTTCCACCAAAAACACAAAAGGGCTGTTCTCTTCTCTCATGACGATGGTTCTTATTGATGACAATGATTGTGCTAAATAACAACATAACACAAAAGCGGACAAAGCTATTTTACCTTTGATTTAGCATTTGTAAGATTCATCGCATTTATGGCAATTTATTTACCGCAGCTTTCGCAAAGAACTAAGCATTTATTTTTTCAGTAATTTTGCATTTTTCAATACACAAATATGGATTTTAAGTTTAACAAAGTAGAAGAAGCCATTGAATACATCAAAAATGGTAAAGTGGTAATTGTAGTGGATGATGAGGACCGCGAAAACGAAGGTGATTTTGTTACCGCTGCAAGAAACACCACACCCGAAGTAATTAATTTTATGGCCACCCACGGCAAGGGGCTTATTTGTGTTCCGTTAGTTGAAAGCCGTTGCGAAGAACTTGGCCTCAACCTCATGGTGTCTGACAACACCGCCCTGCATGAAACGCCTTTTACTGTTTCAGTTGATTTAAAAGGTAGTGGTTGTACTACCGGCATTTCTGCTCACGACCGCGCCAAAACCGTGCAGGCACTCATTGACCCCGGCACCAAGCCTTCTGATCTTGGCAAACCAGGCCACATTTTCCCACTGAAAGCCAAAAAAGGAGGCGTACTGAGACGTACCGGCCACACCGAAGCCGCTATTGATCTTGCCCGCATGGCGGGATTTGAACCGGCAGGTGTTTTAGTGGAAATTCTGAACGAAGACGGCACCATGGCTCGACTGAATCAACTGTTCAAAATTGCTAAAAAATTCAAGCTCAAGATTATTTCCATTGAGGATTTGGTTGCTTACCGCATGAAAAATGAATCGCTCATTGAAAAAGAAGTATCCGTTAAACTTCCCACCGTTTGGGGAGATTTCCAGCTCACTGCCTACAAGCAAATCACCACAGGAGAAGAACATTTAGCCATCACCAAAGGTTCATGGAAAAAAGATGAACCCGTTTTAGTGCGTGTACATTCCTCTTGTGTTACTGGCGATATTTTCGGCTCATGCCGCTGTGATTGCGGACCACAGCTCAACAAAGCAATGGAAATGATTGAAAGCGAAGGAAAAGGCGTGCTTCTATACATGCAGCAAGAAGGAAGAGGAATCGGTTTAATGAACAAACTAAAGGCGTACAAACTACAAGAACAAGGACTTGACACAGTAGAAGCCAACCTCGAACTCGGCTTCAAAATAGACGAGCGCGACTACGGCATTGGGGCACAGATTCTCAGGGATTTGGGAATTACCAAAATGCGCCTGATGACCAACAATCCTAAAAAACGCACAGGGCTCATCGGCTACGGGCTTGCAATTGTGGAGAACGTAAACATTGAAATCCAATCCAACAAACACAACAAATTTTACCTTGAAACCAAAAAAGCCAAGTTAGGACACGATTTGGAAGTGGGTAGTTAGAAACTTGATACCTGTCTGCAGGTTGCTTGCTCTTTTTTTAGCGTTTCTGCTTTTACCAATGATAATCCACTCCTATAACCGGTATGTTATAGCCGTATGCATCTGTGTATCCATACTCGTTTTTTATTTTGTTGAGGATATTGTAGGAAAGAAAAGCAAGGTCAATGTGCCATCGTTCGGAAAGTTTTATATCCCATCCTCCGCCAATACCTATATAATATAGCCCGTCTTTCCGATAGGGGTCACGATTGCCGCAAGTGCAGTAATTGCCTGTATTAAAGCTCAATTCAGCATACAAACGGCTCTTGTATTTCGGCTTGAGAAAGTTATACTGTGAAAATACCCCTGCAAGGTAGTAGTAATTGTTTTGGCCGCTCCAACCTCCGCGGGTATGTACCAGATAAAAGTTTGTCCCCAAATGGAATTTATTCAGCGGGATAGCGGCATTGAGCGTCCATGAAAATTCGAAAAAATAGGGGTCATCATCCCATAGTAAAGGCAGCATAGAAGTGCCTATCACGGCTTTTCCCTGCTGTTGCTGTTGGCTGTAATTATTTTGTGCGCTTGCTTGAATAAGTAGCGTCATCGCAATAATAAAGACGAAAAAACTATGCATCATAGTAAAGAGAAATGATAATTCAGCCCAATACCGACTCCAACCCCAAGGTTGCGTCTTCCGCTATAATAATTACAATCTCGCTTATTGACTAAATAATTTACGCCATAAAAATAGGAAACCAAGAAATGCCTGAACGGTTTTGGCAAAGGTAAATTCACTCCCATAGAAAAGTCCAAAGTTTGAAATTCCGGCTTGTCTGAAACAAGATAATTCTCGTCCGATTCAACATAACATGCGTTTGAAAAGCTATACAACAATTCAGCAAAAAGCTTCACTTTCCATTTCACATGCCAGTCATAACGAGCATAGTTACCCAACTGATAAAGGTCAGGGATGTTGAAATACACATTTGAAAAAGTGCGTCCGTAACCAAAATATGCGCCTGCGCTCAACCGGTTTGTGAAATAATATCTTGTTCTCAGCGATAATCCCACAAAAACAGCATACTCAGGCTTGCCAATGGAATCTCTTCCATGAAAACCACTACTGCCAGGATACAATTCTACTACCGCATTATTTTTTTTGTAAAACACAAAGGTGCTGTCGGTCTGCGGGAAAGCGACAAGTTGTGCAGTAAAAATGGACAATAAAAAAAGAAGGAGTCGAATCGACTGAGCCCCCTTTTTCAGCGCAAAGCAAGTTTTTGCGAACTTCATTTCAGCCAATTCTAATGGCAAATGATATCTTGTTGTCTGCCGCTGTTCCAAAAAAAAACCTGTCTCGTCCTGAAATAGGTTTACACTTTTTGTTTAATAATCCTGTTACGAGTTTACACATTATTATTAACCCTTAATACAGTTTACAGTTTTTAAACCCTCTTTGCTCTACATTGATTATCGCTTAGTACCAAATTTTTTTCGCAAATCCGTTCCGGTATAATCCTCAGAAAGTTTGAACATTTCTTCTAATAACTCACTTTTAAGTTAACTTTTTCGTAACGCAGCTTGCAATAACTTTACATCTTTTGGCAACTCAGGCTCAGGCAACTTATCTTCATGCTCCAACTTACGTTGTTTTTTTTCTTGTCCATAATTGTTTTGCGATGTTAATTTACACTTTTAGTGTAAACCTATTTCAGGACAAAACAAAATTTACCAAATACCATGCCAAGTCGAAATAAACGGTCATTTGCCGTTAGTACTTCCCGTTTTTTCTTTTTTCCTTTTAAAGAGTTTGTTGAAAAACTCGCCAAAAGTGTCAAATTCAGCACGATAGAAAATGCCCACACCTTGGGTATAAGGCGCACTGGTGGCGTCTGTGATGTCGTAGTCATTTGACTTGTTATAGACCTTAGCGCGCACGCTGCCGTCATCGGTTATTTTGTACTCCACATTCACATCTCCCACCACGTTGCTCGACTGCTCGTTGGTCGAACTCACGGGACTGTCACCACTAACACCTAGGTTTCCCTCAAAGGAAAGCCGGTCGTTGAACAACTGGGTGGAAAGAGCCACTTCCAATTCTTCACTGGAAATTTCATTGCCTGGTCGGTAGTTCACACCCACATCAAAATCGTTGCTGATTTGCGAAAGCCAGTTGCTCAACTGGTTAGAAAGCACTTCGGAAGAACTCGCAGCAGCCGAACTCGAATAAGAAGTGGTTTGGCCGGAGGATTGGTTCGGCATAAAGCTGCCAAGTACCAAGAGTGAAAATACCTGCTTGTTCTTCTCCTCTTCGTTATTGATTTTGCCATTCACTGCCGCTTGCATTTCATCACTCGCCTTTGGCAACAAAATATCAAATTTAATATTGGGATTCGAGAGTTTTTCGGTCATGTAGAGATGGCATTCAACGGGCACTTTCTTTCTGTGCGATTCGTTCTGTGTGATGTCATAAGGCGATGCACGTAATTTGTAATATGCATCAATGTTGAGCGTGGCCTCATAAGGGTCTCCATCCCACAAAATGTTGCTCCCTTTGGCAACTATAAATTTTTTGTTGAGGATGTTTTGTAGCGTGAACAAGTAGTCTCCCTGCTCTATCACATATTCCCCGAAAAGCGTGAATTTGCCTATTGTATTGATTTCCATGCGCACATTGCCATTACCCTTCGCCTCAATAATATCACCAACGGTTTCGTCAAAAATGAGCTTCATCGTAGCGTCATCGGTGATGTCAAGCATAAATTTGAGCTGGATGCCCGATAAATCCACCTTGTAATCGTCTGTCTTTTTTATCTGCAATGTGTCTTTGCTTACAAAAGTGATAAAGTCGGTTTCGCTCACTTCAGTTGGGCCAGAAAGAGGTATATTGAATCCTGTTCCCTTGGCAGTTCTTGCTTGCACGGTGATTTGCAGCGTGTCGGGCGGGCCTTTGACATGGATTTTTGCCGAATCAACAAAGGCCTTGCCATAATACTGGTTGTTTTGCTTAAAGGTTGTATTGAGACACTGAAAATCTTTTTTTGCATTGAGAAAAATATCAAGATTAAAATCACGAAAATTATCGTGAAGGATAGAACCATTTGCTGTTGCAACACTGCCTTTTATATCCTTCAAAATGACACCATTAAAAGCAAACCTGTCTTTTTTAATGGTAATTTCTGCATCATCAATAGTGTATTCAGTATTCAAATAAGTGATAAACGTGTTTGCATTTTGCACATTGATTTTTCCCGAAAGCAACGGCTTTGCAAGCACTCCTTTAACCTGCACAGTTCCGCTGGCCGTACCTTTGAGTTTAGAAACAGCGTTTTCTACATAGGGCTGTAGTGTTTCCAGGTCAAATCGGGTAATGGTTGCTTTTAAATCCAGGTTATTTTCTTCTTTTTTCGGATAATAATAGCCCTTGAGTTCAAGGTTTTTCACGTTTTCTCTTTTGAACTCTGTGGAGATTAAAACTGCTTCGGTTTTGGGAATCCACCGCGCAGAAAAACTACCGTCTCCAACAGGTTTGTCGTTCAAATAAATGTTTTTGAAATCCAAGCCAGCAAGAAAAAGCATGTTTGAATAGGGACCCGAAAGCATGCCTGCTCCATTCACCGTACCATTGAGTTTAATGCCTTTGCCTTCAGTAAAAAGATTGAGATTGTCAAGTTTGAAATTTTCAATTTTAATGTTGAGTTTTTCTTTCGAATTGGGTGAAATTTTGCCCGATGCACCCAACGATTGATTACGGTTTCCAATGTTAAACCCGTCAACAGTAATGCTGGTGGAATCAATGAGAATGTGGCTTTGGCCTGAAATTGTCCACACTGAATCAGCTATTGCAATTTGTGATTGGTCAAAGTCAATTTCAAATTTTTTCTTGCTTTGAATATTGACATTCCCGATAATGTTACCCTTGTAAGCCATCGTGTATTCGTTATCCCATCCGAAGGCAAAATTGGCTTTGTCATCGGTGCCATCAGCCGTGAAACGTACATTATCAAACCACAAGCTATCTGAAAGCACAATACGCTGGGCAGATACATCTGCGGCAAATACACCGTTTTTCATCTCAATTTTGTTAGAAAAGCCGATAAAATCTTTGCCTTTCCAGGTTGCAGCCAGCGTCATCAAATGCAAGGAAAATTCTTTTTTCTCTGAGTCATAATTTCCTGTAACCAACACTTTTTTAGGCAAAGACAAATCGGGGTAAAAAATGGATGTGAGCGACTTGGTATCAAAAAACTCGAATTGGTAACTGAGCGAATGTTCTCGTTCGGGCTGTTTCAAATCACTGTCAAAAAATGAAGGCGAGAGATTACTGGCTGCATAAAAAAAAGACGAGGTGAGCGTTGCGGTTTCATAATCGCCTTTTATTTCGCCTTCCATAAAGTCAGAAGAAATGGTGGTGATGCTATTTCCTACACTGTCACGCAAAGCCAGCAGATGTAGGCGTGCAATATGCAGTTGCTTTTTACCTTGAACATAGTCTGTATTGAGAACATCAACAGAGCCAGTGATATTTCCGAGCTTGTTGCCTACAAGATTGAATTTCGCATATGTGGAGAAGCGAATGAGCGAATCGCTATTGAGTAAGTTAATTGCAGCAAGGTTTGCGTCTTTAATTCGCGTCTCAAAGCGGAGAATCGGAAGTTCGGGCTCAAAATCAATTTTGCCCTTAAAGCCGAGCAAGATGTTTTTATCGTTTACCGACAGCTTGCCCTGAAATTTCTCATTGCTCACCTCGCCCTCAAGCACCACATTGCTGTAACGATAACCCTTCAAATCAATAGCTGTTATTTTTCCATCAAGATTGGCGGCAAGAGTTTCCTTCTTCAGTCCGCTGCCTTTTACTTTCATCTTCATACTGAGCTGACCGAGCAGCTCTTCCTGCCCAAGAAGTTTTCCGATATTAAAATTACTTGCCAAAAGGCTGCCTTTGTAATAATACCTATCGCTTGCGGTGTCTTTGCGCATATTGATGTCGGTGCGGCAATTTCCCAACGCAGAGTTGAAATTCCCGAAGGCTACAAAATCGGTAATAAAACCCGTGAAGTCGCCTTTGAAGGTTATTTTACCCAGGCGGGCCAACTGAGGAGGGGTTTCGAGCGTTTTCCGTTCATTGAATGGTGGAAGTGGAATCTGGTCGAGGTCAGTTTTGGAAGTGGATAATTCTTCCACTGAGAGCATGATGAAGGTCTCTGAAATGTTAGGTAAGCCATCAACATCCATCCTGCCTTTAATCCGTGAATGCTTCCCGAACTTAATGTCAAGTTTCCTCCCCTTCAAGTGATTCACAGTGCCTTTCACTTTACCGGAAATTTCCACTTTTTTGCTGATACCATCAATGGCAGGAGCAAAAAAGGCCACATCAGCAAGTTCGATGCTTGTAGGCAACAAATCAGCATCAATTTTTATTTTTTCGATGAAGTCGCCAAAGTCAGTATAATCATCGTAGCGAAAAGCTAACTGCCCGTTTATTTGGGACTGGTTGGTTGCAAGCTCAAGTTCTGAAAGCACAATATTTACAGGATTTACAACGGCTTTCCCAGATAATTCCTTTAAATAAAAACCGCTTTGTTCAGTGAAATTAAAATTGGAAATATTAGCGCTTACAGTATCTTCTTCCATCTGAAAATCATGAACACTGAGATTAATCTTTCGAACATTCAAATGGTTGAAATCCACCCCAATATCTTGTTTTTTTTTGTTGAAATCATCAAAAGAAAAATGCAAATTTTCTACAGAAATTTCTTTGCATGTCAAAAGGGGCTTTTTTACTTCGGAAGTATCATCACTTTTAAATGCATCAAGGATGAATTGTAGATTTAATTTGTTTTCACTATCGTACCGTTTCAAATGAAATGTTCCGTTTTCCAACCTCATTTTATTTAAACGAAAATCCATTTTTTCTAAATCATAATCCGAAACATAGCATTTCAAAACACCCACATAAGCGAGCGTGTCGCGATGTAAGTCCTCCACATATATTCCTCTGATGACAAGGGTTTTAATCAACTCAAAATCTACCCCCTCAACGGTGACGCTTGTACGTAACATTTCAGAGAGTTTTGCTGCTGCTTTTTGTGTCAACCAAGTTTGTACGACAGGGCTTTGAATAGCAATGCTCACCATCAGATACAACAAAAGCAATGCGGCAAACGTATAGCGCAGTATGTTCCAGAATTTATTGATAACTTTGGATTTAGAAAAAATTTCGTGCTCTCCTTTAACTTAATTTAGCCAAAAATAGTGCAAATATGCCCACCAAACCCATCATCATTCTCGGCATTGAGTCATCATGCGATGATACGGCTGCCGCAGTAGTGAAAAATGGGGTGCTGCTTTCAAATGTGGTTGCGGACCAGCATGTGCACGAGCAATATGGAGGTGTAGTACCCGAATTGGCTTCACGCGCGCACCAGCAAAATATGGTGCCTGTTATTCAGCAAGCATTGCAGCAAGCAGGCATTGATAAAGAAGATTTGAGCGCTATCGCATACACTCGCGGTCCCGGCCTGCTCGGCTCGCTGCTCGTGGGCGCTTCGTTTGCAAAGGGGCTGGCACTCGGTTTGAATGTTCCACTCATCGAAGTTAATCATATGCAGGCGCATGTATTGGCACACTTCATTAAAGATGAAACCTCAACTCTCGTTCCGATTAAATCGGTGCAAATCTCAAATCAACCATCTTTCCCATTTCTATGCCTCACCGTTTCAGGCGGACACACGCAAATTGTGATGGTGAATGATTACTTCGATATGGAAGTCATCGGTACAACTTTGGACGATGCGGCTGGTGAGGCATTCGACAAGGCCGGCAAAATTATGGGGTTGCCCTACCCTGCCGGACCACTTGTGGATAACCACGCCCAAAGAGGAAACTCAAATGCTTTTACTTTTCCGCATCCGCGAATTCCGAAATTGGACTTTAGCTTTAGCGGATTGAAAACGGCTGTGCTTTATTTTATCAGAGATGAGTTGAAAAAAAATCCAAATTTTATTGATGAAAACATACAAGATTTGTGTGCGTCCATACAAAAAACCATTGTTAATATTTTGCTCGATAAATTGAAAACCGCAGCTGTAGAAAAGGGTATCAATGAAATAGCTATTGCAGGCGGTGTTTCGGCCAACAGCGGATTACGAGCAGCACTCGAAAAAATGAAACAAGATTTGGATTGGAACGTTTACATCCCAAAATTTGAATATTGCACCGATAATGCCGCCATGATTGCCATTACTGGTTATTTCAAATGCCTGAATAATGACTTTTCATCGCAAAAAATTAGCGCCACAGCCCGCCTGCCATTATAAATGAAGAGAAAAGCAGTTATATCGTTATTACTCATTTTAGTATCAGCTTCTTCCTTTTCTCAAGAAAAGAAGCAACCTGTTGCTCCATTGGACTCAGTGGTTAGAGAGCTTTATCCTCAAAGAGTACGGAATATTTTCAAAACTACCCCACTGGCAATGATTTCGGGAACTGTCCCCTTTTTGTCGGAATTCCGGCTTATCAACGAGTTCGTTACTTCAAAAAAACAGGCTTCACAAATGAGTTTTTCTTACCTTGGGAAAGGGCCTGTTTTATTCTACATTGAAGAACTGCTAAAATCACAAGGAGATAATATTAATTTGGTAGGAAGCGGGTTCGGGTTTCAGGCATGGCATAAATTTTACCTAGGCAAGTATTCACCCAAAGGCCTGTATTTAGCACCTCAAGTGAGTTACGCCATCGGGAGAGTTAGCGAAAAGCGATTGAATCAATACGACCTTTATTTACAATGGACACACGCCAGCATCAACATGTTGATGGGTGCTCAAATTCTCATTGCCGACAAAGCGGCCATAGATTTTTACTGGGGATTGGGCTACAAACAAAACTCGCTCATTTATCACGAATCTGCAACAAATTTTACTTATCTTGATGATGAATTGCCCGGTATTTATACCTTTCCTGTGAAATTCAATGCAGGGGTTCACTTCGGATGGGCGTTTTAAAAAGTCCTTCCCCAAAAAAAGAACAGGAACTAAATCAGTTGCCTTTCAAAAAATCAATGGTAGCATCCATCACTTTTTGAAAATCGGCAGGAAACTCAGTGGCTTCGAAAGGATGG
The DNA here is from genome assembly GCA_002746335.1 of Flavobacteriales bacterium. GTDB lineage: Bacteria > Bacteroidota > Bacteroidia > Flavobacteriales_H. Next base: position 34,258 of record NVWW01000013.1, read on the forward strand.
ACTGCATCAAAAGAGTGATTGGCATTTTCAATCAGCAATAAATCGGCATCATTATTCCACTTTTTCATCAATATTGCTTCCTCAACAGGCACTGTTGGATCAGCCGTTCCATGAATGATTAAAAATGATTGCTCTATGTTTTTAACCGCTTTTGAAATATCCAACCGGTATTCATTGGCCATATAGTTGTCATAAATTTGAATATAGAGCGGCATTTGCTGCTTGGTACGGGCATTTTCCATGTAATACACACCCTGCTTTTTCCATTGCTCTATTTCCTCATCCGAAATGCGATTACTAAAAGAAGAAACTGCTGCCCAGGTAACAATTTTTTTTACCCGAGTATCTTCATTGGCCTTTAAAATAGTGATTCCACCTCCCCTGCTGTGACCAATGAGATAAATTCGCTCAGAGTTTAAAGTTTTTAGTTCTGAGTTACTGCAACCCCAATCAATCACACAGTTCAAATCATCCAGTTCAATACAGTAATTATTGTTACCGAATGCCTCTAAATCATCAAATTCAGTGGGATTTTCGGGGGTAGTTCCGTTGTGCGAAAAGTTGAACTTCAAAAAACAAAATCCTGCATTGGCAAAGGTTTCAGCTACTCTATCCCACGGACCCCAGTCTTTGAAGCCTTTAAAGCCATGCGCAAAAATGACAACGGGTTGGTTTTCACTATTTTCATCATAAAATACATCAAACAGGATGGGTTTATCATGTTTTCCTTCAATTCGAATGTTCTTTTTTATTTTCATCTGAAAATATTTTTTGATTTTATTGGCCAGATAGCGCTTTCAATATTTATTGTTTTTTTCATAAAATGTTGATTTATTGGTGTTTATAAAAAAATGTTTTACTTTTATCAAGTAAAATTTCAAACAGCTAAGCCATGGTTAACTTTACACCCACTTTTGCAAAAGAAGAAGAAAAATCGGAACAAATCAAACGGCATGAGTCGATCAGAAAATACATGACGCCCGCAACCAAGCTAATCTCATTTACACCAGACCAGAAAATCGGTGAAGTAATTGGCACCATCCTGAATAAGAAAATTTCAGGCGCACCTGTACTAAACGACAAAAAACAATTGGTGGGGATTATTTCCGAAAAGGACTGCCTGAAGGTCATTATTGATGAAGGCTATCACAATTTACCTCCTTCTAACCACACTGTGTCAAACTACATGACAAAAAATGTGAAAACCATTTCGGCTGATAAAGATGTACTGGATGCTGCCGATTTGTTCCTTAAAACCAATTACAGAAGATACCCTGTGATAGATGAAAAAGGCAAACTCGTAGGTCAAATAAGCCGTAGAGACATACTCCGTGCAGCCAAAGCTATCAAAGCATCAAGGTGGTAATTGGTTAAGTAATTCTTACTATTTTCTCCTGCATTTTTTGCACAAGGTGAGTTATTCAATGCGAGAATATTCGGTAATCACGCTGTTCTGGTTCACCCGAAGTCCAATTACCGAATTGTTTTCATCAAATCGAAAATTAATAAAAGTGGAGATGCCCCCGTTGGTAAAAACCGTGAAGCCCTTGTGGTCAACCCTTTCTATCCGCTGAGCAGGCATGTTATCTGACTTCACCTTCAACGCACTGTTTTTATAAACCAATTTCAGCATTTTGCCCTGCTCTTCGCACCAATAGAGGCCTGCATACTGTGACAAGTCTTGAAAATTCTTTGCCCTGCCGGTGCCCGGCAAATCGGGAGGGGGTTTCTTTTCAGTCTTTGGTTCATTGTATTCAGTTACATGCTTTACCAACTGCGCTGAGGTTGATGTTGCTGAACGTGCTAAAGGATCTGCCGTATTTGTATTCTTTTTCTCTGAAGAACTTAATTCTTTCGATTCCTCTTCCTGCTTACCGATTGAATTATTTTTGGTTGCTTCCAGCCCAGCTGCGTTTGTTTTTTTATTTCCAACAGGTGGTTTTTCAGCTTCATCAGAAGTACCGGTTAACGATTGTTGCACCAACAAATGCCCGGAATTGGCTTTGTCTTGTTTTTCAGCAGCGGATTGAAGCTTTTGAATTTTCGATTTCTCCACATTTGGCAGAACAGGCAAATTTTCAGTATTCGCAACATCTATTGATACGGCTTCATCTCTTTTTGCTGCGTTATCCATAAAAAACCAGGCCGCAGCTAAAACAACCACTAGAGGAATACCCGCGATTAACAAAACGTTTCTGAATACTCGCCAATACATGAAGCCGCCTTTGAATTCATTAAAAAGCCGTGCTTCTTTTTCGACAGGTGGCACAACATCATCCACTGAAGAGAAAGCAGCATCAGCACTCATCTCCATTACCTTTTCTTTTAACGGGCCGTCCTCTTCCAGCAGGTATTGTTTCAGCAGATCGTCCAACTTTTCGGATTTAAATTGATGGTAGCTATTTTCCATAAGCATAGTTATTTGTAGCAGGCATCTGCTCATTGATACGTTGAGCCAGTTTATCCTTTAGGCGCAAGTAATAGGTCTTTAGCTGGCCGGCCGGTTTGTCAACATATTTGGCAATTTCACGATAAGGTATGTTCTGGCAACGTAGCAGCAGCAATATTTTTTGCCACTCCTCCAGCTTTTCCAGTTCATCCTTTAGCAGCAACATCAACCCGCTTTCGGGTTTTGCACCTTCTTGTTCATTCGTGCTCATTGCCGCTATCTTGATCTTCATCTCTTTTTCTGTACTGTTCAGTTGTGTTTGTGCCGATGCTTCTACGGTGGCGTTGTCCACATTCACAAATTTGATGTGTTCTTTACGCTTTTTCTTGTCTCGGTAATGGTTTCTAAGGTAGTTCATAAATATTTTAAAAATGAATGACGCAAATTTCTTCTCGCCTTCAAATTCGTAATTTCCACTTGTTTCTGCCGTGCGGTAAACAGTTTTGTAAACTAGGTCCCAAGCCTCGTCTTCGCTAAGATTCCAGTTTTTAATACCATATCCATAGAGTTTTCGGCCATAGGTTTTATAAACCACTTCTATGCCTTTTTTCCTGCTGGCTTTTAAAATCCCGTACGTTGTTTCCGCTGTATTTTTCAACTTTCTTTTTTGCTCCTCACTTAGGTATAACATAAAATGGTTACAGCTCATGTTTAGTGATCACTTGGCAGACCAATGACAGATTGTAACCTCATGGTGTTTTTAAAATCAGGACCTAACACTAACGCCATGAACCATTTGAAATTGTTTACCACCGCATTCTTCATCTGCTGTATGGGTTTCTCTTATGCCCAGATGCACGTTGCCGCCACAAACAATCGAAACAAACAATCCATATCCTCTTACCGCCTCAGCAAAAGCGACCAGAGAAAAAAACGAAAGGGATATGTTTTTTCAGCCGGAACTGTTTGGTTTGACAAGATTACCGGGAAGAAATATTTTACACCAGGTGGGTGGAAGAAAAATCACCGCAACAAAAGGTGGAATGTAAAAAAATGGGGCAAAGCCAAATATAATTTGAAAAAAGGAAAATTCCTAAAAAAACATAAAGTGTCCAAACCGGTTGAAAAGAAGGTGAACACCAGGCCCAGGATATAAGGGAATCTAATAATCTAACACACTTGTAATATAATTCAATTCAACACCACCACCAAATCATCGGCATTCACCATTGTGCCTTCTTTGAGCGGAATGGCTTCGATAGCGGCACTTTCGGAAGCTGTAATGGTGGTTTCCATCTTCATGGCTTCGATGACGAACAGCGGCTCATTCTTCTTCACTTTCTGACCTTTCTTCACAAAAACTTTTGACAACAATCCTTGCAGTGGCGCGCCAATGTGTTTCGAATTGTCTGTATCAGTTTTCAGATTTTCTACTTTTTCTACTTTCAGCGAATTATCAATGACTTCGATGTTGCGCGTTTGCCCGTTGATTTTGAAGAACACGATGCGCTTCCCTTCGTGATCCGCAGGGCCCACTGATAGGAGCTTAACAATGATAGTTTTGCCTTCGCCAATTTCTACGATGGTCTCTTCCATCAAATCCATCCCAAAAAAGAAATTCTTGGTAGGAATACGTGAAACATCGCCAAATTCAAGGTGTTTTATGTGGGCGTCTTCCCAAACTTTCTGATATAGCTTGTAAGAAAGAAAATCGCTCATCAACAATTCTCTGCCAAAACCCTTCTGATACTTTTTCACAAATTCAGGGAATTCGGTTTCAAAATCCACCGGGTCGAGATGAGCATTCGGTCGATCTTTATAGGGTTTCTTGTCCTTCAAAATGATTTTCTGCAATTTCTTGTCGAAACCGCCAACAGGCTGTCCCAAATCTCCTTTGAAATAGCTTTGAACCGACTCGGGAAATGAAACAGAATCACCCTTTTCCATTACATCTTTTGGCGTAAGCCCATTGGTCACCATGAACTGCGCCATGTCGCCTACTACTTTTGAGCTGGGTGTAACTTTGATGACATCACCAAACATAATGTTTACCGCTGCATACATCTCTTTGATATCCTCGAATTTATCGGCCAAACCAAGCGCAATAGCCTGCGGCTTTAGGTTGGAATACTGTCCTCCTGGAATTTCGTGTTTGAATACTTCCGCAGCGCTGGCTTTCAAGCCGCTCTCAAACGGATAGTAATACTCCCGCACATTTTCCCAATAAGTAGAAAACTGATTCAATTTATCAATATCAAATTCGTTTTCCCTTTCGTGAAATCGCATCATTTCCACAATTGAATTGAAATTAGGTTGAGAAGTCAATCCAGAAACTCCACCAAGTGCCACATCAACCACATCAACTCCTGCTTCAATTGCCTTCATATAAGTAGCTGGCTGAAGGGAAGATGTGTCATGTGTATGAAGATGAATCGGAATACTCACCGTGCCTTTCAACGCCATAATAAGCTCTTGTGCTGCATAGGGTTTGAGAAGCCCTGCCATGTCTTTAATAGCCAAAATATGTGCTCCTGCATTTTCAATGTCTTTGGCGAGTTGCAGGTAATACTGAAGATTGTATTTCTTGCGTTTCGGGTCTAGAATATCGCCAGTATAGCACATTGAAACCTCGGCAATAGCATTCGTTTTCTCCCGAACATAATTAATGCTCGGTTCCATCGCTTTCATCCAGTTGAGCGAGTCAAAAATTCGAAAGATGTCAATGCCTGTTTCCCACGCTTGCACTACAAATTTTTCGATGAGATTATCGGGATAAGCTGTATACCCTACTGCATTTGAACCCCGCAAAAGCATCTGTAATAAGATGTTTGGAACCTTTTTCCTCAAATCGTTCAGTCTTGCCCACGGGTTTTCGTACAAAAAGCGCATGCAGACATCAAAAGTAGCTCCTCCCCACACCTCCATGCTGAATGTTTCTGGGTGGTTTTTGGCAAAGCTTTCGGCTGCTCGTAACATGTCGTAAGAGCGCATGCGCGTAGCCAAGAGTGACTGGTGTGCATCACGCATCGTAGTGTCTGTGTAATGAATTTTGTGCTCTTTTTTAAGCCACTGGCAGAATTTTTCGGGTCCGAGTTTGGTCAACAAATCTTTTGTCCCTTTGGGATAAGATGCATAATGATCAAAGTCAGGAACAACAGGTGTTGTAAATTTCTTTTCTTTATCAATGACTTTCACATCAGAGTTGCCGTTGACCACCACGTTACCTAAGTATTTTACCATTTTAGTTGCACGGTCAAGGCGCGGAGTGAATTTGTACAAATCCGGATGTTCCTGTATGAAATTAACCGTAGCTCTTCCCTCCTTAAACACATCATTATTCATGATGTTATCGAGAAACTGGACATTGTTTTTCACGCCACGAATACGGAATTCGCGAAGGGCACGTGTCATTCTTCTGCAAGCACCATCCATCGTGCGTGAATGGGAAGAAACCTTTACTAACATGGAATCAAAAAAAGGTGAAACCTTCACTCCCTGATACAAGCTGCCCACATCTAACCGGATGCCAAAACCCGCAGCGCTGCGGTAGGTGATAATTGTTCCATAATCAGGCGTAAAATCGTTTTCGGGATCTTCGGTAGTGATGCGGCATTGAATCGCAAAACCGTTGACCTTTACCGAATCCTGGCTATACACCCGCGACTTATCGGAAAGCCGCTGCCCACCAGCAATATAAATCTGGGTTTTAATCAGATCAATACCTGTAACCATTTCTGTAACAGTGTGCTCTACCTGGATTCTCGGATTAACTTCAATGAAGTAAATGTTGTCTTTTTGGTCAACCAAAAATTCCACAGTGCCCACGTTGTTGTATTTCACGGCTTTTGCAATACGGATGGCATAGTCGTAGAGCTGGTCTTTGACTCGCTGGCTCACCCCATAGGCGGGCGCTACTTCTACTACTTTTTGAAACCTTCGCTGCACCGAGCAGTCACGCTCGTACATGTGCACCGTATTCCCGAAATTATCAGCCGCAATCTGAATTTCGATATGCTTGGGGTTTTTAACATATTTTTCAAGAAAAACCGTGTCATTCCCAAAGGCATTTTTTGCTTCTCTTTTAGCTTCGTTGAAAGCATTTCCCAATTCATCTTTTGAGCGAATAACACGCATCCCACGACCACCACCGCCTGCTACTGCCTTAAGCATCAACGGAAAACCGATCCTGATGGCTTCTTCTAATGCTACTTTTTCATTCGTCAATTTCTTTTTGCTGCTTTCGATGATGGGGATACCCTGCTTTTGAGCCACATTTTTGGCTTTCACCTTATCTCCCAACGCTTCCATCACCTTTGGTTTCGGGCCAATCCAACAAATACCGTTTTCTTCGCACTTTCGTGCGAATTCAGGGTTTTCAGAAAGAAAGCCATACCCGGGGTGAATAGCATCAACGCCTTTCTCTTTCGCCAAATTGACGATTTGATCAATATCAAGGTACGGCTTCAGCGGTTCGTCATCCTTGCCTATTTGGTAGGATTCATCGGCCTTATAACGGTGCTGTGAATAACGGTCTTCGTAGGTGTAAATAGTAACAGTGCGAATGCCCAACTCAACACACGCCCGGAAAATACGGATGGCAATTTCGCCACGGTTAGCTACCAATACTTTTTGAATCTTCATCTTTCTTACGGTAATCGCGAAAGGATGCAAATATCGAAAATCCAAGGGTAGATTGGAAACGATTACAATTTTTCTTTCTTTTACCCCGTGAAATTAGGCGAAGCGGCACAAATTACCATCGGAACACCCAGTACGAAAAGGTCTTTTGAATTCTATCGACAATTAGGTTTTGTAAAAGTAAGCGAAGGTAAAAACCCCAACCCGTGGGTACAAGTAACTGACGGAACATTGCTTATTTTTCTCAATCAGGATAGGCTAAGCTACATTTCTCTTACTTATTTTTCACGCAATTCACGCACCAAGCTGATGGAACTGGACAGGATTGGGGTGAATTTTCTGCAACGATCAGAGAAAAAAGCTAAAAGTCCCACTGGAACATTTCTTAGCCCCAACAAATTGGTAATAACAATTATAGAACACGACACAGCTAACATGTATCGTCCAAAGGGAAAAACGCTGAAAGACATTTCGAAAGTAGACATTAGAAACCCTGAGAAATACCCGAACATTAAATGCGGGGTGTTTGGGGAATTCACACATCCTGTAAAGGATTTGGCAGTTTCTGTTGAATTTTGGAAAAAAGTTGGCTTTGAGTTGTTGAGCATAAACCAAAAGCCCTATCCATGGGCCATTGTTTCTGACGATAACATTATTCTTGGATTGCACCAAACCAAACATTTCAAACAACCCGCTATCACCTATTTTGCACCTGATATGGCTGAGCGTATTAACCGTCTTCAGCAGGAAGGCATGAAGGGAATTATGGGTTTTGGAAAGCAAAACGGCAGCATCAAAAATGCGGTTGTAAAAACCCCCGAAGGCCAGCAGGTTTTTTTGTTTTCGATGTGACTTATCCCAAAATCGTCTCGTGTGTTGCTTTCAAAATCGCTGATACATTTGCTGTAGAACCAGATTCCGCATAGGTTCGCAAAACAGGCTCGGTACCCGAAGGACGAATCATCACCCACTCGCTATCATTGAAGAAGAATTTGTAACCGTCTGTAGTTTCCAGCTTCTCCACTTTATAATCTCCAAAAGTACTGTATGAACCGTTTTCACAGCTTTTTACAATACGTTGCTTGTCCTGCTCAGGCACGTGTAAATCAATGCGCTCAAAGGCAAAAGGGCCAGTGATTTCATATACTTCATCAATCAATTCGTGAAGTGTTTTTCCTGATTTCGCCATAAATTCCAGCAAAGTCAAACCAATCCAAATGCCATCCCTTTCGGGGATATGCCCTTTGATGGCAATACCGCCCGACTCTTCTCCACCCATCAACACATCTTCTTCCAACATAATTTTACAGATAAATTTGAACCCTATGGGCACCACGTCTAAATCCAAACCGTAGTGATCGCACATTTTTTTGATTTTCACAGTTGAAGAAAAACCTGTTGCCACTTTGCCTTTCAACCCTTTGTATTTGTACAAGTAATGAATTACGAGTAGCATGATGTGATGAGAATCAATGAAGTTGCCTTCATTATCCATTATTCCCAAGCGGTCAGCATCGCCATCGGTGGCAAGGCCGAAGTCAATATCCCCTCTTTGTTGGATAAATTCTGTGAAGCCCTTTAGATTTTTTAAAATTGGTTCTGGAGCAACGCCATAAAAAGACGGGTTGTTTTCACATCGAAAAAAGGCCGTTTCGGGCAGAAGCCGCTTCATTGCGTTCTGCCCTGCCCCGTACATTGCATCGTAAGCCAATTTCAGCCCTGAATTTTTGATGGCATCCAAATCAAAATTCTTTTCCACATGCTCGCAGTACATGTCTTCCAAATCAACATATTCGAGTAACCCGTTTTTTTCCAAATCATCCAAACTAATGGCATCCAAATCAATGTTATTTCCTTCAGGAATTACATCTTCTATGGCCTGTACTTCTTCTGGCAGCAACGGGCCACCATAATGCCCTTTCAGTTTGTAGCCATTGTATGATGGCGGATTGTGGCTGGCGGTAATAATGATACCCAGCGATGCGCCCAACTGCTTCGCACCGAAGGAAATCATTGGAGTGGAGACAAAGCCCTTTGCCAAATACACTTTTATGCCATTGTGAGCCGAAACTTTGGCTACCGTTTCTGCAAACAAATCACCCGCAAAGCGAGAGTCATGCCCGACAACAACTGAGACTGATGCGGTTTTAGAAACCGCATCGGTCTGATTAAGCCATTGCGAAGTAGCAATGGTTACCCTTGCTACATTTTCAACTGTAAATTCCTTGGCGATGATGGCACGCCACCCGTCTGTTCCGAATTTAATCTTGCTCATAATTTTTTATTTGTAAACCCCTTTTTTATTTAACGCTCTTTGAAATTTCCGTGCGTTTTGCTTGTGCTGCGAATAGGTCTTCGCAAAATTGTGATAGCCAGAAAAATCAGACTTGGCGCAAAAATATAAATAATCATGCTGCTCGCTATTGAGTACTGCATCAATAGATGATATCTCGGGCAGCGTAATAGGGCCTGGAGGCAATCCTTTGTGCATATATGTATTGTAAGGCGAATCAATTTTCTTGTGTTTATTGAGCACACGATGGATGTCGAATTTACCTAATGCAAAAATAAGTGTCGGGTCTGCTTGTAGTAGCATCTCTTTTTTCAAGCGGTTGAGATACACACCTGCCACACGAGGCTTTTCATCATTCATTTTTGTTTCCTTTTGAACAATGGCAGCTAAAACGGACACTTCGGTTTGGGTTAGATTCAGTTTTTTTGCTTTCTTTTTTCGGGAATCATTCCAAAACTTCTTGTACTCCTTGGCTATCTTCTCAGCAAACTCTTCCGAAGATGTGTTCCAGTAAAATTCGTAGGTGTTGGGGATAAACATGCAAAGAAAAGATTCAGCTGTAAAACCGTATTTTATGGCAATTTCTTCGTCACTTAATAATTGAAGGAATTTAACCGAATCTGCTTCGAGTTGCCGTCCAATAACGCCTGCCAAATCCTGTTTTAACCGAATGTTATTGAAAATCACATTGATCGGCACCTGCTCGCCCGAACGCAGCAAGGCAATCAATTCGTCATTGCTCATATCAGCGCGAATCAAGTAGCGGCCAGGCTTAATGGTTTTGTATTTTTTCTTCTCAGCCCACCATTCAAACGAATTGCGATTAATAACATAATTCTTTTCGTAAAGCAGGTTAACAACATCTTTTAATTCGGAACCTGTTGGAATATACAGGAAGTCGGTTTCTTTGCCATGAAGCGTAACGTTGGGTTGATAAATCATGGAATGCAGCTGATAACCCAAATAGCCACCAACAAGCAATAAGACAACCAGCAATGAAATGAAGATTTTTTTCAGGAAAGATTTCTTTTTCTTAGCCACGAATTATCACGAATTAGGGTTGATGAGCTGCAGGAAATGCTCATCCAACCAGCCGTTTTCTGTTTTGAGCCAGTCCTTTTTAACGGAAATTTTTTCAAATTCGTATTTCTCAAAGAGTTTTAAACTGATTTCATTTCCTTTTGCAATATTGCAAAAAAGCTGATGTAAATGTAGGTGTGAAAATGAATAATTGATGAGCAATTGTATAGCATCCGAAGCGTAGCCCTTGCCCCTCTCTTCTTGCTCTGCAATGAGAATTCCAATACCTGCTCGCTGGTTTTTCACATCAAATTCGAACAAATCAATGCAGCCGATGGGCTTCTCCGAATCGTTCAAACAAATGACAAAACGAAATTGCTTATCGGCATAAATGTCAGCTGCAGTTTCGATGTATTTTCTCAGCGTTTCACGCGAAAATGGAATGACCGTGCCGCTCACCTGCCAGATTTCAGGACTGTTTTCCCATTGGTAAAGCACTTCAACATCTGCTGGTTCCAAAGCGCGCAGTTTTATTTTTTCACTCGTTAGCATTAAACCAAAATTCCATTTAATGAATGAATGGTTTCGTTGATTTCAAACATCGAGTAGGTTTTGAGCTCAAAACGGTTACCTAGAATGAAATACCTATCCATATTTAAATGGTAGCAATCATTCAAAATGCCTTGCTGTTCCAATTTTGGCAGCAAATCGAAAATAAAGTTGACATTGCTAGTTTCTGTTTGATAAATACTATTGCAGAAATCTTTGATGGGAGCCAAACAGGTAACTCCGCCTGCTTGCACGGCAGGATAAGCAGCAGTAATTTTTGAAATTTCTCTTCGCAAATCTTCCAATGTAAACAGTTCCGGCATTTTCAACTGCACTAGCAAGCATTCCCATTGATTTTTTTGAATTGAGCGAAGCAAAACATTCAAATCCTTGTTAAGAGAAGGACCTTTTACATCGAGTGAAAATAACTTTCCATTGACCGAGACCGCAAGGTGTGGTGGAATTCTGTTCGGATACAAAATCACCAGAAAAACATCGGAAAACAAAATGCCGTTTTGTGCTTTTTGTATGTTATTAAGTATATATTCAGACATTAAACTCTCCTTTAAAAACAAGTGCTGTAGGGCCTTCGAGCCAAATGTTGGTAAAGTCTCTTCCCATTTTATTGAAATACACTATAGTACTCCCTCCCTGCGTTTTCACTTCGCAAAAATCACCGGTAAGTCCTTCCGTAGCAGCACAAAGCGCTACGGCCGTCATACCCGTGCCGCAAGAAAGAGTTTCATTTTCCACACCCCGCTCATAGGTGCGCGCCTCCACATATCCGTTCTGTTGCTGTACAAAATTAACATTGGTGCCTTCTACTTTGAACCGCTCGTTGTAACGGATTTTTCGGGCTTCTTCAACGACATTCACCGAATGAACATCATCCACAAATGTGACATAATGCGGTGAACCCGTGTTGAGAAAATAATGGTTGGGATTTTCTTCAATTTGAGAAACATCATTCATTTTTATTCGTACGTTTTCACCAATAATTTCAGCACTGTGATTCCCATCAATCGCAAAAAAATTTGCTGTGTTTTCAATCAACCCCAGTTCTTTCGCATAAGCAATTACGCATCGACTGCCATTACCGCAAAAACTCTGGCTGGCATCTGGATTGTAAAACACCATTTCAAAATCAAGTTCGGGGTGGTTTTCGAGCAAAATTAATCCGTCAGAACCGATGCCGAATTTTCGGTTGCAAATACGGGTAATCAACTCCTTTTTTTTAGGGAAAAATAAATCTCGGTTGTCAATGATAATAAAATCGTTGCCTGTGCCTTGGTATTTGTAAAATTGAATGGTCATTCCCGCAGCTTCGCCAACAGCTCCTCATCTGTGAGTTTTTGCAGCGGCTTGAAGGCAAAGGTATCACCCAAAATGTAATAGTCATTACCATGACGTAAATAAATCCCGTCTTTCAGACGTATCAAGATGACATCTTCAAAATTTTCGATACCGTAAAGCAGGATTTTCTTGTTCGCCATTTTATAGCCGCGGTAGTTGATAGGTGAGCGCCAAAATTCCACAATGTATTGTGTAACTTCCTGCGTTGCTTTTATGCCGCTTACTTCAGAAATCAGTGAATCATCGATTGCTTTTGCAGAATCGGATTCCATCAACGCGATCAAATCCACTACTTTCGAAAAAATCAATTCTTCCTTTTTTACAATGATTTCTTCTTCGGAAGAGATTTCAGTTTCAGCAGTGTCTTGTGAAATTTCTTCAGGCACCATTGTATTTGCTAAATCAGTGGGCATAGTGTCAGCAATAACCGAATCCCGAGATACCAATACGGAATCATTCACGATATTTGGAATTAAAACTGTGTCGGAAGTCAGTTCAACGGTTTTATCTTCGGGCTTTTGTGGCTTCTTTTCCGTTTTTTGTACGGTTTGGTTTTGTTTTTTTTCTGTTACTTTTTCTTTAATCTCATCTTCTGCGTTCTTTTCTATTTCTTTTGTTTTCGACTGAACCTGCTTTGTTTCTACGATTCCCACTTCTTCCACATCATTCATTTTCACCCACACAATTCCCCCACCGACCAAGGCGCCAATTGTAATTCCGAAAAGAAAATATGTCAGCTTTTTACCCACGTTATGCAAAAATACAGCAAACCTGCGAGTTCTGTAAAATACTGATTTTCAAATTCTTTTCCCCATTTTAACATTTATTAACATTTAAACTGCAACAACAAAGGGCTATTTGCGTTTTTTCGATGTGAAAGGCACACTTTTTGATAACTCATTTTCAACAAACTAAAAATACAAAATCATGAAAAAGTTCGTAGGATTAATGTTAGCAGCAACACTGGGAGGAATTGTATCAACAGGTGTTTACAAGTATTTCGAAGAAAAAAAGATAACAGCCGAGTTACCCCAAAAAACCATTCAGCAAAATGTGAAATTAGTCAACTACCCCAAGGTAGCGCCTGAAACGCTTACCGACTTCAGCTATGCAGCCGAATTATCAGTGAACGCAGTAGTGCACGTGAAGACATCAGTGAATATGGAATACAGCGACTACTACTACTTCGATCCTTTTCGGGAATTTTTCTTTGGCGAAAAGGCTCAGCCGAAAAAACACTATCAGCCTCAACGGGCATCGGGTTCTGGGGTAATCATCTCCACAGATGGGTTTATCGTTACCAATAATCACGTTATACGTGATGCAGAAAAAGTCGAAGTTACTTTAAATGACAAGAAAACATACAAAGCGGAAGTCATTGGAACCGATCCCACAACCGACATTGCCTTACTTAAAATTGACGGGCAAAACCTTCCTTATATTCCATACGGAAATTCGGATGATGTGAGAGTGGGTGAATGGGTTTTGGCAGTGGGTAATCCATTCAATTTGACTTCAACGGTTACCGCAGGCATCGTTAGCGCCAAAGGGAGAGACATCAACATTTTGCAAAATGGCCCCGAAGGAATTTCCGCTGTGGAATCATTCATTCAAACAGACGCTGCAGTAAATCCGGGCAATAGCGGTGGAGCATTGGTAAGCACTACTGGGAATCTCATTGGCATCAACACGGCTATTAAATCCAATACGGGTTCATATACAGGTTATTCATTTGCAATTCCTGTAAATATTGTCAAAAAAGTAGTAAACGACCTATTAGAATACGGGGAGGTACAACGAGCATTCATAGGAGTTTCCATCCGTAATATTGATGAAGAACTGGCGGAAGAAAAGGGTTTTGACGAATTGAATGGAGTTTACGTTGCGGGTATAATGAAAGATGGAGCAGCAAGAGAAGCCGGAATTGAAACAGGCGACATCATCACTAAAGTGGGTAATGTGGATGTGGATAATGTTCCCGAGCTGCAAGAGCAACTGAGCAAATTCCGTCCGGGTGATGACGTTTTGATTAGTGTAAAAAAGGATGGGATTGAAAAAGAAATTCTGCTTACGCTGAAAAACAAGTTTGGTAACACCGAGCTTGTAAAAAAGGAGCATCCTAAATCATCTTCTACACTTGGAGCAGAATTTGCAAGTTTAACTTCAGAAGAAATTAGGAAGCTGCGCATAAAAAATGGCATAAAAATCAAAAAGCTTAATGGTGGAAAATTGCGCAGCGCTGGTATTAAGGAGGGTTTCATTATCACTAAAGTGGACAAAAAGCCTATAAGCAATTTCAGTCAGCTTGTTGAAGCACTTGAAAACAAAAAAGGCGGTGTGCTGATTGAAGGTGTTTACCCCAATGGCATGAAGGCCTATTACGGATTTGGCATGTAGTTTCTTCTTTTTGTTTTAGTTCGATTAGGCGTCCCTTCAGGGGCGCTTTTTCGTTGTTTGTCTATCGGATTTGTCTATTTGCCGACAATCCTAAAATTACCCCGTTATTTCCTTGACAAACGACCATAAATTCACTAACTTTGCGCTATATTTCCAACCAATTTACGGGGGTTTGTATGCGGCAACTCAAGATTACTCAATCCATTACTAATCGAGACGACCATTCTTTAGATAAGTATCTACAAGATATTGGTAAGGAGTCACTTATAACAGCAGAAGATGAAGTTAAATTGGCAAAAGAAATTAAAAAAGGCGATCCAAAAGCATTAGACAAACTTGTTCGTGCAAATTTGCGCTTTGTCGTTTCAGTTTCCAAACAATATCAAAATAAAGGCCTGAGTTTACCCGATCTTATCAACGAAGGCAATCTCGGTTTAATTAAAGCTGCCCAGCGGTTCGATGAAACCCGCGGTTTTAAATTCATTTCTTACGCTGTTTGGTGGATTAGGCAGTCCATTCTACAAGCATTGGCCGAACAAGCGCGAATTGTTCGTTTGCCACTCAACCAAGTAGGTTCGTTGAACAAAATCAACAAGGCCTTTTCAAAATTAGAGCAGGAATATGAACGCCCCCCTTCTGCAAATGAGCTGGCAGAAGACCTTGACTTGAGCCATGAAAAAGTTGCCAGCACCATCAAAGTTTCAGGGAGGCATATTTCAGTTGATGCTCCCTTTAAAGCAGGTGAGGAGTACAGTTTGCTGGATGTAATGGTCAATGACGATTCACCAAAAGCAGATAACGATTTAATGCACGAATCGCTGCAAAAAGAAATTGGACGTTCACTTTCTACCCTAACGGAAAGAGAACGCGAAGTAGTTCGGCTTTTCTATGGAATAGGCATGAAACACGGCCTTACCCTAGATGAAATAGGTTTTAAATTCGACCTCACTCGTGAACGCGTGCGCCAAATCAAAGAAAAGGCCATCAGGCGACTACGCCACACTTCCCGAAGCAAGCTTCTGAAGCCGTATCTCGGTTAAAAGATCATAATTTTTGAACACCTTATATTTTCACTAAATATTTTTCCTTTTTTTACACCATTTCATAGACTCTGATATTTCATTTCCCTAATTTTGCAGTTCTTTTCATCCTTGATTAAAAAGTAATTGAAATGACGGCAAAGACTGAAAGTAAAGCTTCATCACTAAACGGCTTTAAAAACTACGAAAACCAGCTGTATGATTGGAACAGCAAAGAGAAAGCAGCTGTAGAACTAATCAGCAGCATCGGCAACCTTCTTTACGAAAAATCAATTGAACTAGTCCTGTTCCGCAACCCCTTGGTTGATGTGAATACTTCTGAAATTCTCAACCTGCATCATTATGCACAGCAAGTAGTTGGTAAACCGATTGACATTTACACCACATCAGAACTGGCAAGAGAAATCCTCAAACTGAACGACCTTGCTCCTTCAAAAATGGATATAGGCCGATTGGCAAGTGAATGGCTTTCCGAACAAAACAAATATCCAAACAAATACGAGTTCCTGAAAGATAAACTCCATAAATTCATCGGAGGAGACATCAACAATTTCACACCAAGAGACGTGGTGCTTTACGGCTTTGGGCGAATAGGACGCTTGTGCGCACGTGAACTCATCAAACAAGCGGGAAAAGGTCAGCAATTAAGGCTCAAAGCTATAGTTACCAGAAGCAACAATGATAATGAAATCACGAAGCGTGCAGCACTTTTACGCATGGATTCGGTGCATGGCCCTTTTGCAGGAAGAATTATCGAAGATTTGGAAAACAAAGCGATGATTATCAACGGACAAATCGTTCAAATGATCCAGGCAAATTCACCCGATGAAATCAATTATGAAGAATACGGTATTAGTAATGCACTTGTAATTGACAATACAGGTGTTTACCGTGACAGAGAGGCGCTTGGTCTTCATATCAAAGCAAAAGGTGTGAGCAAAGCATTACTCACAGCGCCCGGGAAAGGCGATATTCCCAACATTGTTTACGGAGTGAATCACAAAGGGTTTGATCTGGAAAATGAAAACGTTTGGTCAGCAGCTTCATGCACTACCAATGCCATTGTGCCTGTTTTAAAGGCAGTGGAAGATGCCCTCGGAATTATAAGAGGTCATATTGAAACTGTACATGCCTACACCAACGACCAAAACCTGCTCGACAATTATCACAAGAAACAACGTAGGGGACGCTCAGCAGCCATCAACATGGTAATTACAGAAACAGGTGCGGGAAAGGCTGTCGCAAAGGCAATTCCAAGTTTGAAAGGTAAATTGACAGCCAATGCGGTACGTGTTCCTACTCCAAATGGCTCGTTGGCTATTATGAATTTGGCTGTTGGTAAAAAAACTACGAAAGAAGAAGTGAACGCTATTCTGAAGAAAGCCGCACTTGAGGGAGATTTAGTAAATCAAATCAAATATTCTTTTGAAGAGGAATTGGTTTCAAACGACATCATTGGAAACACCTGCTGCTCGGTATTTGACAGCCCGGCAACCATTGTTCATCCTGACGGGAAAAACATTGTGCTTTATGTGTGGTACGATAACGAGTTCGGCTATACCAAGCAAGTATTAAGATTGGCTAAGTACATCGCAAAAGTGCAGCGGCTGATTTACTACTGATAAACAAACTTTCTCGTTAACACTTTATCACCAGCTTCTATTTTCAGGAAGTAAATGCCTTTTGGATTTCCTGAAAAGTCAATTTTGACCGATGATGAAGAATGGTGAATGATTGACCTCCAAAGGGTTTCTCCCAAAACATTGGAAATAGTAATTTCAGAACTCTCAACTATTAATTCTGAATCCTGAATTCTCAACTCAAAAACACCACTGTTTGGGTTTGGAAATACAGTGATTTCTTTTCTCGCATTGTATTCTGATATTCCAACGGTATTTACTGTAATAGAATCACAAACCGTATCAGAAAAGCAGGCATTGCTGGCAATCAAGCACACTTGATATGTTCCCGGAGACGCATAGGTATGTGTAGGGTCTGTTTGATTGGAAGTTCCTCCATCTCCAAAATCCCAGTTGTAGCTAACGCTGTCTGTTGACGTGGCCGTAAAATCTGCCAAGAGGCCGTTCGCTGAATACGAAAATTGAAAACCCGGATAACCCGTTACGATAACTGTAACCGTATCACGGCTCACGCACCCTTTATTATCGGTTGCCTCAATTGAGTAGCTTCCTGAAGAATCTACCGAAATGGTTTGGCCCGTTGAGCCATTTGACCACAAATAAGAGTTAAACCCTAAGCCGGCATCTAACGTCACGCTTTCGCCATCACAAATCATGGTATCTTCACCAAGATAAACAATGGGTAAAACGGGAGGGTCATCCCATTCACTCCGCTTCCAGGGGGCATCGCGTGCGTCTCCGTATTCGTTTGAGTTAGTCATGTATTCCGGGTCACCGTAAAAAAAAGTGTCTGGGCTTTGAGTATATGAAACGACATTCAGCACATTGAGATCATTTGAATAGACCACCCATGGAATAGTACTCCCTGCCCCGGCATCCAGTTGTCCGCCATTCAAAGAGATTTCCCCGTTGTATCGAATCTGCACTCCGTCTTCGGTGTCTTTTTTCATAGCATGTGAGCCACCATCAACACCAATTATGGGGTGATTGGCATCCAGCGACATCTCACACCAAGAATAGGTGTCGAAAGAACTGTGGTTGCTTATCTTTACATGCACCGGAGTGGTATCTTGTACATATACATAGTATTTTTCCCAATCGTGTTCATGGTCATTTACCCAATCGTTATCGGCATAATACAGCCAATATTCATATACGGTATAATTTGCACGCTGAACATGATGGAAATAAACAGCAGGTCGCTGATCGTTGGGGCCACGATTGGCAAGGCCTGTTCTTCCGGTGCCATATATACTGTCGCCTATAGATATTAGCACCAAATTCTCCAGCGCATCATCCGGGTCAATCGAGCCATCGCCATTGCCATCCTGAACGGTGTTAAAAGTGTATGAAAGAGGAAAATTCTTTTCTCCTGAATCAAAAAAATCCTGTCCGTCAAACTGTAAAGTAGCTATAAACCGGTAAGGGTCGATGACCGCATTTTGAGAGAGACCGTAATTATAAACCCATAGCCACAACGGCAACAGCAAAAATCTTTTCATCATCATTATTTATCTCGCCGGACATACCGACCACCCTGACTCAAACGCTTGGTTATCATCAATAACTGCAACATTACAACCGATTGGGTATACTTTAGCACTTGCACCTCCTGCTAACTGAAACCCAATCGTAGCCGTTTGTCCCCGGGCTCCGGCATCAAGAGTTTCCTTATAACTGACATTCATCAATGCAGACCCCTCGTGAATTTGTATCATGCCTTCAATGTCGTCCGTAGTGCTCCAGATATTCACATCAAAATCAATAAAGAATACCCTGTTCGGGGAAGTGCCCAAAGTCGTATACCTGATATTGGTTCCATTGGGTACCAGATCGTCCCAAAACCAACAGAGCATTGGGTTGCTATGCGAAGTACTTGGCAAACAATCATTGCTTGCATCCGTTACAGTCCCACCACCAGAAGTAAAGAACTCCAACCACCCATTGGTGCTCAAATGAACAATGGAATAACTGGTACCGCCTATAGTTATACTGAATGGGAGGGTAATATTGACATAGCTGTCATCCCCACTCAAGGTAGTCCACCCGCTGATATCATCTTCGCTATAGGCTAATTTAGCACTCAAGGACCAATTATCGTTATTCGCTCCCGGTGTTTCCCAAGTCGCTAAGCCACTGGCATCAGAAGTCAAAACCTGATCAACTCCCGGAGTGCCACCTGTAATTTTCACTTGCCCTGCTACTTCAAGTTTAGTGCCCGGACTGCTTGTTCCAATGCCTACATTTCCATTCCCCTTTATGATAAACTTTGTATCTGCATCCGTGATGCTTGAAACGACTACATTAGATCTGACCCGAAATGGAATATCAGAGGATTCTCCATCTCCATCAATCAGCAATCCATGTTCAGCTACACCATCATCTCCAAGTATATGCGTTTTAAATATAGGAGAAGCTGTTCCAATCCCCACATCTCCATTCATAAAAATGCCTGAATAGCCCAAAGAGGCAGCATCAGAGTATAGTGCCGCATCCGTTGAAGGTATGGTAGCCGGAGCTCCACCCAGGCCAGCATAAACACCAATAGCTCTAAGACTATTTGCCTGACCACCTATGCCCATAATACCCGCTGCATAACCAAAACTTGCGTTTGTACCCTGGGCAAATCCGAAAATTCCAACATTCTGATAACTCACCGTGGTTGATGTTTGATGAGCATCTCCGTGAAT
>NVWW01000014.1 GCA_002746335.1 Flavobacteriales bacterium
GCAACTGGAGCTTCGGCAAAGGTGAAATTGACATCATTGCAGAAAACGATAACCGAATCATTTTCGTGGAAGTGAAAACGCGTTCCACTACCTTTTTTGGCGAACCACTTGAATTTGTTACTAAAAAGAAGCAAAACCACATTATTAAAGCTGCTAACGAATACATTTTTGAAAACAATATTCAGATTGAAGCTCGCTTTGACATCATCTCCATTGTGGTAGAAAAAAAAATCAATCGTATTGAGCACATCGAAGACGCGTTTTACCCGCTGGCGTAATTTTTTCTATTTTTACTCGCCATAATTTTCATTGCATGACGGATAAATTCAACGAATTAGCGCAGAAACTCGAAGAAGCCCAATTGGGCGGTGGCGAAAAACGCATTGAAGTACAGCATAAAAAAGGAAAACTCACAGCTCGCGAGCGCATCCATTTTCTATTGGATGAAGGTTCGTTTGAGGAAATAGGCGCTTTGGTCACACATCGCTCTACGAATTTCGGATTAGACAAACAAAAGTTCTATGGTGATGGCGTAGTAACGGGCTACGGAACAGTTAACGGGCGGCTCGTGTATGTTTTCTCACAGGACTTCACTGTGTTGGGCGGTTCGCTGGCAGAAGCCCATTCCGAAAAAATTTGCCGGGTGATGGATTTGGCTATGAAAAACGGGGTGCCCGTTATTGGATTGAATGATTCAGGTGGCGCACGCATTCAGGAAGGCGTGGTTTCGCTGGCGGCCTATGCCGATATTTTTTACCGCAATACATTAGCTTCTGGCGTGGTTCCGCAAATTTCTGCTGTAATGGGACCTTGCGCTGGTGGTGCGGTCTATTCACCCGCATTGACTGATTTCATTTTTATGGTGGAAGGCAATTCCTACATGTTCGTGACAGGCCCTAATGTGGTGAAAACCGTTACGCATGAAGAAGTCACTTCTGAAGAGTTGGGCGGAGCTATGACGCACGCTACTAAGTCGGGGGTAACGCATTTTACAGCACCCAACGGGGTGGAATCCATCAATCAAATCAAGAAACTGCTTTCGTACATTCCGCAAAATTGCGAAGACGATCCGCCCTCGTTAAAATATGAAAACCTGAAGTCAGAAATCAGGGAAGAATTAAATGAAATCATTCCCGAGAACCCCAATCAACCCTATGATATAAAAGAAGTAATTAACGGGGTAATTGATAGCGATTCTTTCTTTGAAGTACATAAGAATTATGCGGAAAACATTGTAGTAGGATTTGCGCGATTGGCAGGGAAATCCATTGGAATTGTAGCGAACCAGCCCGCTGTTTTGGCAGGTGTTTTGGACATTCATGCTTCACAAAAAGCCGCTCGTTTTGTGCGTTTCTGTGATTGCTTCAATATTCCACTGTTGGTTTTTGAAGATGTGCCCGGCTTCCTTCCTGGTACCGATCAAGAGTGGAACGCTATTATTACCAATGGTGCGAAACTGCTCTATGCTTTCTGCGAAGCCACGGTGCCAAGAATTACCGTTATTACCCGCAAGGCCTACGGTGGTGCTTATGATGTGATGAACTCCAAGCATATCGGTGCAGACATGAATTATGCGTGGCCTTCGTCCGAAATTGCCGTTATGGGAGCCAAGGGAGCTGCTGAAATCATTTTCAAAAATGAAATCAAAGAGGCCAAAGATTCCGAAGTTAAGTTGAAGGAAAAGGAAAAAGAATATGCCGAAATGTTTGCCAATCCTTACCGGGCTGCTGCACGGGGTTATGTGGATGAAATTATCAAACCTGAACAAACCCGGGAAAAACTGATTCGTGCCTATCAAATGCTTGAAAACAAAGTAGATAAAATGCCGAAGAAAAAGCATGGAAATATACCATTGTAACTAATCATAAAATCCAAATATTATGAAAACAAAAACGTTTCTTTTTAGTGGAATTTTTATTCTGCTTTTTTCGATTTTCGCATTCACTTTGCTGGAAGGTGAAAAATATAAAACTCTTGAAATTGGTTCAGCAGCGCTAAAAACCGATGTAAAAATGAAAGACATTTCGGGCAAGGAATTGTCTTTGAACGATGCGAAAAAAGACAATGGCTTACTGGTGATTTTTTCCTGCAACACTTGCCCATTTGTCATTCAATGGGAAGACCGTTACCCCAAATTGGGCGAGCAGTGTGAAAAAAACAACATTGGGATGGTGCTCATCAATTCCAACGAAGCTAAGCGGGACAAAGCCGATTCGATGGACGAAATGAAAAAACATGCGGAAGAAAAAAGCTACAACTGCAGCTATGTAGTGGATGAAAAATCAGCAGTGGCCAATGCCTTTGGCGCCAAAACTACCCCACACGTTTTCCTTTTCGATAAGGATTTGAAACTTGTTTACGAAGGGGCTATTGACGACAACTCAAAAGATGTCAAAGAGGTGAAAAAGCCCTATCTTAATAATGCTATCAGCAACCTGATTTCAGGTAAAAAAATTGACCCCAACAATACCAAATCCATTGGGTGCAGCATTAAACGGGTGAAATCTTGAAAACAGGGTGCTAATGACGCTGATTTGGCGAAGTTATGCAGGTAAATCCTCTTTTGAAAAAAATGTTTTCCGAAGGAGCGGCAGATTAACATCTGTTCTGCCCATTTTCTTTTTCTTTTTATGGAGTTTTGCCTCCTATTCACAACAGGACAGCAATCAAGTAGAAGAGCACGTTTTTAACTACAGTGTAGTGCTCAATAATCCTGCGGAAGTTAAAAATCTCACGGTTAGTTTTTGTCCCCTTTACATGGACTTGTGGCCGCAAAACGTCAATATGGGAGCAGATCTGTCTGCCGCATTAAACTACCGAAACAAATTTGCTTTGAATTTCACTTTTCGCCATGCTTACAAAGACAAATTCCGTGGGGTGGTTTATGAGCCGAAAGGTAATCCTGCCGGAGGCAAAAAAATGACCAAATTAGTGGAATTTGGAGGTGAAATCTATCTTGTGAAAAAGGAAAAAGACAAAAAAATTACGGTATCAATGCTAACTCCTGAAGGGGAGCAAGTTGAGTTGAATTTGCCCGGGAAAACGTTTAATATTCACTCTTTGCGGGTTGGTGGTACGTACATGAAAACGCCCATTGCAGGTAGGGCAGGTTCTTTTTATGCCAATGTGGATTCGATTTCTATCGAGCCGATAGAATATGCTGGAATTTGGTATTACACGGTGGCTGATATTGCGGGCTTTTATCTCGGATACAAAAACAAAATCGTTTGGGAATTGCATGCTGATGTTGAGTACTTTGGGCTGAATAAAACATCTTTCATCACTGAGGTTTATGCAGATGCTTTTTACATGCCGATATTGAAATTGGATAAAATGGAGGTTCAAACCCTTGAAAACACCAACTATATTGCTGATGTGGACGTAGCCACTCCAAAACAAAACTGGGGCATTCGTGCCGGATTGAACATCATCGGGTTGAACAAATTCGACTGGTCGCTGGGGCTGGAAGGCGGCATCAGGCCGGGGGTTAATTTTGGACTGGAAGAAAGTTGGTATACGGTCATCAAAATCAATTTTTGCTTTTCTAAAAAAGTATTCGAACCGAAAGACGCTGCAGCTCCTTTGATCGAGTAATTTTTCTTCATTATTTTTTTCTTTGCATATAAACCGGAAACAAGAAAACAGTAATTATAACATGAACGTACTCATCATTGGATCGGGAGGTAGGGAACACGTATTTGCATGGAAAATCGCACAAAGCCCAAAACTTAATCAACTCTTTGTTGCACAGGGAAATGCAGGAACGGCAAATTGCGGCACAAACGTGAACATTGCCGTAAATGACTTCGATGCGATCAAAAATTTTGTGTTGGAAAACAACATCAGTTTGGTTGTAGTTGGCCCTGAAGACCCACTTGTGAATGGCATCCATGATTATTTTCTTGCGGATGATGCTGTTAAAAATGTTCAGGTTATCGGGCCACAAAAAGAAGCTGCCAAACTCGAAGGCAGCAAGGAATTTGCCAAGTTATTCATGCTGCGGCACGGCATTCCAACGGCAAAACACGCAAGTTTTGTGAAGGAAAATATTGACGATGGATTTGCTTTTTTGGAAACCCTTCATCCTCCTTATGTTTTAAAAGCAGACGGGTTGGCTGCAGGCAAAGGAGTGTTGATTTTGGAGAATTTGGAAAAAGCAAAAAACGAACTTCGGGAAATGCTTGAAAGTGAAAAGTTCGGTAGCGCAAGCAGTAAAGTAGTTATAGAAGAATTTCTCGATGGCATTGAGCTTTCCGTTTTTGTTTTGACAGATGGCAATTCATACAAAATCTTGCCTGAAGCTAAGGATTATAAGCGCATTGGCGAAGGTGACACCGGGCTGAATACGGGAGGGATGGGCGCTATTTCACCTGTTCCTTTTGCTGATGCCGAATTCATGCAAAAAGTGGAAGATAGTATCGTAAAACCTACCATTGAAGGGCTGCAAAAAGACGGCATTCCATACAAGGGCTTTGTTTTTATTGGGTTGATGAATGTAGATGGGAACCCTTATGTCATCGAATACAATGTACGCATGGGCGATCCAGAGTGTGAAGTGGTCATCCCGAGGATAAAATCTGATTTTCTGGAGTTGCTCGAAGGCGTGGCAAATGGAAACCTTTTTGAAAAAACCTTTGAAATTGATGAACGGTCAGTAGCAACCGTGATGCTCGTTTCAGGAGGTTATCCAGAGGCGTACGAAAAAGGGAAAGTGATGAGTGGGCTTGGTGACGTGCAAAACAGTATTTTATTTCATGCGGGAACAAAACAAGATGGCGAAGACATTGTGACTAATGGAGGTAGGGTAATTGCCATTACTTCTTATGGGAATGATTTTGAAGGAGCGCTGAATCAATCCTATGCTAATGCAAAAAAAATAACTTTTGAAGAGAAATATTATCGAAAGGACTTGGGGTTTGACCTGAAAGGAAAAGAGAAAGTGACAAGCTGAAACTTACGCTACAGCATAGTTCCGTCTCTTTCGGCTTCTTTTTCGTACTGCATTAATTTGTAAACCCACCACAAGCCCATTACAAGCCCAACAACAATAAACAAGTAATTGGCCTTGTTCTCTGCCATTTGAAAGAAAACAAAAGATTCTTCAATTGCTGTTCCGATGGCCCAAAAGAGTTCAGAGAAAGTCATAATTGCTGTATTTATGGGTCAAAAATATAATATTTCTGAAACCTACGCATTATCGAAATCATTCTTCTTTTATTGCATCACTTATATTATCATTTTAAC
Organism: Flavobacteriales bacterium; assembly: GCA_002746335.1. GTDB lineage: Bacteria > Bacteroidota > Bacteroidia > Flavobacteriales_H. Next base: position 5,245 of record NVWW01000014.1, read on the forward strand.
TTAATGCTGTAAAAACGTCCTAAATACTACCTTTGCATCATGAAGTTTGGGGTGGTCATTTTTCCGGGTTCCAATTGCGATGAAGACATGATTTATGTGCTTGAAACCGTTATGGGGCAACAGGTGGAACGGCTTTGGCACAAGGAACCCGATTTAAAAGGGTGTGACTTCATTGTGCTGCCGGGAGGATTTTCTTATGGTGACTATTTGCGTTCGGGAGCAATTGCCCGTTTTTCACCTATTATGAAGGAGGTAATTGCTCATTGCAACAAAGGCGGCTATGCTTTTGGAGTATGCAACGGGTTCCAAATTTTGTGCGAAGCTGGCTTGCTGCCAGGAGCTTTGCTACACAACAACAACCAAAAATTCATCTGCAAAAATGTGCATATTAAAGCCCAGACAAATAATTCGCTTGTTACTTCACAAATTGATTTGAATCAGCCGCTTAAAATTCCCATTGCGCATGCCGAAGGACGGTTTTATATTGACGAAAGAAGCTTGAATTCGCTAAACGAAAACGACCAAATGCTTTTTCGTTATTGCGATGAAAAAGGGAATGTTAATGAGGAGTCAAATCCAAATGGCTCGTTGGAAAACATTGCAGGGATTTGCAATTCAACCCGAAATGTCTTCGGCCTGATGCCACACCCTGAGCGCGCTGCCGATGAAGAACTTAACAATGTTGACGGAAAAATTTTGTTTGAGTCGGTCTTGAATTTGGTGAGTGCTTGATTTAACTGCTTCGGGGTAAAAAAAATGCTTAAAAGGCTGTTTGAACGACTTATAATCAGGCTCTTATAGAATTCGGTAAAACCCCCGTTCTTGAATGTAGTGATCAACTTCAAAAGGAAAATACTTTGTAACATCTCCCCCTCTGCCAATTGCCTCCCTAATTTCACTTGAAGAAATTTCCAGTAGCAACACATCAAAGAGCTTTACATTTGATTGCAGACTATAGTCGAACGGCTTAGAACTTTCGTTTTCCTGCTTTTTTCTAGGATAAACATAAATTTCAAATTGTGATAATATCTGGTCGTAATTCTTCCATTTGTGGAAAGACCGCAGGTTGTCTTCTCCGATTATTAGCACAAATTCCCTTTCAGGATGTATATGAAGCAAATCTTGAAGTGTTAGGAAGGTGTATGATGGTTTCGGTAAGTGGAACTCAACATCACTTGCTTTGAGGTTTTTATGTTGTTTGGCCGCTAATTTTACCATTGCCAGGCGGTGTTTATCACTCAATAATTCATCATTTTGCTTTAGTGGGTTTTGAGGTGAGACCACCAGCCAAACCTCATCCAAATCAGTTTCATTGGCCATGTAATTAGCAATTTGCAAATGCCCGTTGTGGATGGGATTGAATGTACCAAAGAAGAGGCCGGTTTTCATTGGAGCACAAAATTACAAGAAAGCCAAATATTACAGAACAGTTTTACTTTACAAAACGAATACAATTAAATTGACGCAAAGTGGAGTTGGTGCATAACGGGTTTAATAAAGGCATTCAATGCTCTTTGTTTTTTGTTGTGTAACGTATTATTTTATTATCAATAAGTTTCTCAGCGAGATATTTAAATACCAGCCTGTGCAATCAACGTAATTAGCTATTTTTTAGAATCGAACTCATGCTAATATAGGATAGTTTTAATGTTCTTTATATGAAGTTGTGCAAGTTACCCGAAAGAAACAAAAAAGTCAAGTGTTTCTCAAAATTGATTTTTCGCGTTATCCTTACTCACCAATCGTGCATAATAAGCTGCAAAAATCCCTCCGGTGGCAAACATCAATGTGCCATAAATAGCTGGTGCTAATAAAATTTGCGGGTATGCGGCCATTGCCCCGAGTTGTCCGATAAACAGCGCCAGCGAACCGTTTTGTATGCCGCATTCTATTGAGATAGAAACACGCTGCCGCAGGTTCAAGTTAAACCAAATCCCCATAAAAAAACCGATAAGCATTGTAATTACGTTTAAACTGATAACCGCAAGGCCAACTTTGGGCAAGGCAGGCAAAAGATCGTTTCTGTTGGCATACACAGCGCCTACGATAATGGTCGTCATGAGCACAACAGAAGCGATTTTAACGGGGTTTTCCATGCGGTCGGCAAACTTCACCGAACGTGAGCGAATAAACATCCCAATAGAAACAGGTACCAGCGTTATCATCACCATTTTGCTGAACGTTTCCCAGAATCCAAGCGTAATTGTAGCATCGGTTTCCATAAAATGGGTGATTGCAAAATTTGCGATTAGCGGAATAGTGAACAGAGTGATTGTGCTTGATAAAGCCGTAAGCGTGACTGACAAGCCCAGATCCCCTTTTGCCAAGTTAGAAATAAGGTTGGATGTTGCCCCACCCGGACAGGCAGCGATAATCATCAAGCCGATGGCTAATTCATTTTCCAGGCCGACCATTTTGATTATTACAAACCCGATAATGGGTAGCAAAATCAATTGGTTAAATAACCCAATAAACACGCCTTTCGGGTCGTCTTTAATTCTTTTGAAATCGCTTATGCTGAGCGAAAGGCCCATGCCCAACATGATGATGGCGATGGAAATGCTCAGGTAAAACTGGACTACTTGCGGGTCTCCCATGGTTGAAAATTTTTAGTTTTTATTCGCTAATTACACAGATTTTTTATCTGTATAATCTTTTTAAAATCACTGCAACATCTGTTTTTTCATTTCAAATGATAGTGGTAAATAACACTCGATTTAGGAAGCAAATTGTCATGAATGATCTCTTTTAATGCAGCGCTGTCAAGGCAAGCTTCTTTCTTTTTCCCCACTGTTTTCTGAATTTTCTGAATACGGAAAAATAATAAATAACGAGCCAGCCCGAAAGCGGTACAACAACCAAATATACAGCGGTAAACCAGACATTTTCGCATAAATAATGCACAACAGCAGTTTGCAGTGCCCAGCACAGCGGAAAGAAAATGATGCCCAGCGAAAGAAACATAGAGCCGAGAAAATCTTGGCGTTTGGTGATTTTTCTTGCGGTAATTTGTGTGAGTTTGTAAGGCAAAATGTTATTGATAATTCCCAGTAAATACAAAGGAAAGCAAGCTAAAAGCCACAATACAATTATCAACTTGTTTTTTTGCTGTGTGGGCTTTTGTGATAATCCATTGACCGTTAATTCTTCCAGCTTTTCTTTCAAATTATCGGTGAGGAAATTGACTGCTTCAAACTCATCTTTTTGATAAACGTTTTGATAAGTAGAAACATCAATCGGTTCGCCAATATTCATCGAAACACGACTTCTGAATTTGTTTTGGTTGGAATAACTCAACCCAACGGGTACGATTTTCGTGCCGAGCACAAATTGGCTGGCCGACTCAGCGCCAAGCGCAATACGTGCAGTACCTGTTTTGAGTTTTTTGATTGTGCGCTGCACTTTGCTTATCCCTTCAGGAAAAATGATGATGGCGCCACCACTTTGCAGGTGGCTGTGGCACTTTTCAAAAACCGCTTCGTTTTTGTGAGCCAACTCCGGAGTTTTGTCTTTTCTGAAAACCGGAATCATACGCATTTGGCKTAAAATCCATCTGGCAAAAGGGCTTTTGAACAATTCGCCCTTCGCGATGAAAYTTACTTCGCGRTTGAGAAAARCTGCAATTACAAGYGGATCAGTGAAAGCGCTTTGATGATTWGCCGYAAAAATAATTGGGCCTTTTGAAGGAATTTTTTCAATGTTATTGATTTCGATATTGCGGAAGAAGGTTTTCAGTGCAACTTTAGCAATGGGTTTTAATACYTTGTACAGCATCTYTTTGGTTTTTAAATTTCACTACACAAAGTACCGACAGTTTAAAGGGTTGGAAAAACAAACATTAAAAAAATACGTATCTTTTATATCAGGTGTATCTTGCTATTTTATGGGTAAAAGACTAAAATCAAAATCAAAAAACGTATTTTAAAACGAATAAATTTAGTTTGTTTCTTCTTTGCTGAACTCAACTGACTTAAGCATTGCTTCCACTTCGCGCAGGTARTCGAGCTTGTCAAATTCAGGTGCGAAAACATAACCATAAGCGGTAACTACACGCTGGTATTTTTCATCAACGGCAGTAAGGCAAATGAACGGCCCTCCCATAAAAACATTTTTCATTCGCCATAATCCTCGAATCTCAAYGGCATAGTTGCCKGTCAAATTTATTTCCCATGATTTTGGAGGGATGTGTTGATAGTCAGTAGCCATATAGGAGCCTGTTTTAGGCCCCGGAATTCTTTCTTGTAGCACAGAATCCCGCCATGCATGGATATAATTGACAGTAAGTTGTGAAGTATCATTGTAGGGCTCATAAAACAACAGCAAGCCTTGGCTGATTTGGTGGTAATAGCCGCCTAATTGTCTTTCACGTTCCAAACGAATCCACACAAAATTTGAACTGTCAACAACAATTTCACAGTCCTTTTGCAGCGCAATGGAAATACCGTGGTTTTCCAATATTTGCCCGTTCAGCAGTTTCTCGCCCTTTGTTTTATTTCGGCTTATTAGTTTTTCGATATCTCCCCGTTGATAGTATTGCATTATACCTTCGTGATGCTTCTTTAGCATTTCGATGAAAGCCCTGTTGTCAGCTGCATGAAGCGTAATGGCAATTTGCCTGCTTGCCCATGGGTTGGTTTTAATTTCAACAGATGACTTTTTAACCGTATCCGATATATTTACGATGAAAATATTGCGTTGTGTCTTGAAATATTTCTGAAACGTTTTGGGCGTTTTACTCAATAAGTCAAAGGTAGGTTCACTTTGCGGAAGGCCGTATTGCGGTTTGCCTAATGTAGTTCTGATAAGTTCGCCAATTTCACCGTTCCAATGTTCTTGGGTAAGCACTGTAACTATTTTGCCAGGAGCGCCTGAATAGGCAAGCAGGCGGGATTTTTTAGCAGGCTCACAGGAATAAGTAAAGAGGAAAAAGAAGAAAAAAATAGAGAGATTTCTAATCTTTACAATCAGTTGACAGTTGACAGTTGACAATTTATCAATATTAAATCATAAATTGAACATCATCCCCCTGTTCCGACAACAATTTTAGCGCCAGGCTTCAGGTTTTTGGCATCAATTGATCGGTTCATTTGTATCAATTTCTGTACTGATACCCCCTGTGTATTAGCAATGTCCCACAAGGTGTCGCCTTGTTGAACGGTGTAGTATTTAAAATTCTCCGATTGCTCTTTTAATTGACTTTTAGTATTCTCTTTCAATACAGGCATTTTTTCCGAAACGTATACTAACAACCTTTGTCCTTGGAGAATTGTCGTAGATCGCAATCCGTTCCAATCTTTAATGTCGCGTACCGAGCAACCGTATTTTATGGCAATCAGTCCAAGATATTCCCCCCTGCGCACAACGTGTGTTTTTCGCTGTTGCTTGATGGTGAATTTTATTTCTTCTTCTTTTTCAATTTCCTCCGGCTCGTTGAATTTATACACTAACTCTTCATTCCGAATGAATAGTCCTACTTTGTCGTGTGGCAGGCAAAGCGTTTTGGGCTTTCCCAAAAAAGGAATCACTTTTCTTTTGTACATTGGATTGAGGTATTCCACTGTTTCCATTGGTATACTTAACGCCTGTGAGATTTGCTCGAAAGTCACTTCTTCCTTCACCATTACTGTATCATATTCGAAAAAAGTGGTGCGTGGCTTAACAGGATAAATGTTGTGCTCTGTTGCATAATTCATGATGTAATTCACGGCAATAAAAGCGGGGATATAACCGCGTGTTTCGCGAGGCAGGTAGCGGTAAATTTCCCAGTAATCATGTTTATATCCTGACCGTCTGATAGCGCGGTTCACATTGCCGGGGCCGCAATTGTAGGCCGCCATCACCATTTCCCAGTTGCCGTAGATTTTATAGAGAAATTTCAAGTATTTGCAGGCCGCTTCGGTGGATTTGTAAGGGTCTTTGCGGTCATCAATGTAGGAAGTAACGTGCAAGTCATAGATTCGACCCGTTCGATACATGAACTGCCACAGCCCCATCGCACCTGAGCGCGACTTTGCCTTCGCATTCAGTGCAGATTCTACTACGGCTAAATATTTGAACTCTAAGGGTAAATCATATTTGTCAAGCATTTCTTCAAAAAGGGGGAAATACATATTTGCCAGACCAAGCACTTTTGAAGTTACTTCTTTTTTATCAACTGCATACAAATTGAGGAAAGCTTTAACCCTTTGATTGTAAGTTAAATTAAATGGTGTTTTCGCATTCAGTGTTGCAATTCGTGATACATAAACAGAATCCGGATAATTGGGGATGGAGTCTTTCGGGAAATGGTATTTATTAAGTGCCAGCGTATCGTAAACAAAGTGGTTTTTATCAAAATACGGAGTTAAAACCAGCAAATCGAGTGTAGCTATTATAGGGTCATCGGACGAGATAGTAAAAACGGCCGTGTTTGTGGTATCTGCAACTGCCTCCGGCTTCTCATTTTCTTCCGCTGAAAGTAAAAACGAGGGAAAGAGCAACAAGAACAATATTATTTTTTTCTGTGCCATAAATATATCATACGAAATCCGTCTGAAAATGTTGTCTTTCCAGGGAAATTCGACATTTAACACAAAACTCGGAAAGAAAAGTCAAGAACAGCTCGTTGAAAAGAGCACGTTTTCAACAGAAAGCTGTTAAAAACATGGGTTAGACGGGGACGGGATCACGAAAATTTTCAAGCAAAGATTTCGAAAAGGCAATCAATTTTTCTTCCTCAAATTTATTGGCAATAAGCTGCATGCCGAAAGGCAGCCCGTTGATTTTTTCCCCAATAGGCAGTGAGATAGCAGGCAATCCGCAAAGCGAAGCCTGCACGGTGAAAATGTCTTCTAAATACATTGAAACCGGGTCGCTAATTTCGCCAATACCAAAAGCAGTATGTGGAGTAGTGGGCAGCAAAATGAAATCGTACTTTTTCAGTATTTCTATTGTTTTTTGTTGAATCAATCGTCTTGCTTTTTGAGCCTTTTCATAATAAGCATCGTAATAACCTGCGCTTAAAACAAAGGTGCCGAGCATAATTCTTCGCTTCACCTCTTTACCAAAACCGTTTGTCCTTGACTTTTTGTAAAGCGTGTCTGTATTTTTAATGTTTTCAGCACGATGGCCGTAATGCACGCCATCATACCTTGCAAGATTGGAGGACGCTTCGGCAGTAGTAAGCAGATAGTAAGCAGGAACAAGATAATCGAGATAGGGAAAATCAACAGKTTCAACAGTGTGGCTTTGCTTTTCTAATTCCTGAATGATTTCGTCCATTCGGRATTTGATTTCRGGAGCTGTTTTATCGTGRTCAATRCAAYCTTTYAGACAGGCRATTTTCATGTTGTCATGAAGTTGAATCCCTTTTGAATATGMAGGAACCGATTTTAGAGATGCCGTGCTGTCAAATTCATCAGCGCCTGCAATTACTTCCAAAATCAAAGCAGCATCTTCTACATTTTTGGTWATTGGGCCAATTTGGTCRAAAGACGAACCRTACGCGATAAGCCCCCATCGYGAAACCCGYCCGTAGGTMGGTTTCAGCCCCACTACCCCRCAAAACGAAGCGGGCTGRCGGATRGAACCGCCCGTATCGGAACCTAAAGCAGCAGTGCACAAGCCTGCRGCCACTGCAGTKGCTGCCCCACCYGATGAGCCRCCCGGAACTTTCGAGTTGTCATGCGGATTGAGTACATGACCGAAAGCCGAATGCTCATTTGAGCCACCCATGCCGAATTCATCGCAATTTAATCGCCCGATGATGATGGCGTCTTCTTTGAGTAAACGCTCAACGGCAGTTGCGCTGTAAAGTGAAGTGAAGCCATCCAGGATTTTGGAAGATGCCGAGCATTTGTGGCTTTTGTAGCAAATGTTGTCTTTGATGCCGATAACCATGCCGGCAAGTTTTCCCGCTTTGCCAGACTTGATTTCTTGGTCAACTGCCCTCGCCTTGGATAAGGCAGAATCTTCAAAGACTTCGAGAAAAGCATTGAGGTGGCTGTGCTTTTCAATCCGGGTTAAATAAGCATTGATTATTTCGCAGCAAGTGGTTTTGCCTGAACTAAGTGTTTCCTGAATCTCCTGAAAAGAGAGATGCGGTTCAAGCACAGCGTGAATTACTCTGCTTTTTCGGGCGTATTCGAGTCATCTTTTTTAGATGCGTCCTTGAATTCCTTTATTCCCTTGCCAAGGCCGCGCATTAATTCGGGGATTTTTTTGCCACCAAACAGCAGCAAAACAATGATGAGAACGATGATGATTTCGGTGGGACCAAGTGTCCAAAGTAAAATAGAAAGGTTCATAGCTTCGCAATTAATTAAGCAAAGGTAGGAAAACTAATTTTTATCTTCTAACCTGATCGGCAGGTCAGGTTTCTAATTTCTCTCAGCTATTGTGCCTGATACAACCAATCCGATGGGTTCAAAATCGTTTTTCCTTTCCACACCTCGAAATGCAATTCGGTTTTCCCCGATGCCGAATCGGTGATGATGTTGCCGATTTCATCTTTGATTTTGATTTTGTCTCCCGGCTGCACGTATACTTCTTTTAATTTGAAATAAACACTGAGGTATTCGCCATGCCGCACCAACACGGCCTTTCCCGAACCTGGGATAATCACCACTTTTGACACTTCTCCTTCGAAAACAGCGCGCGCTTTTGCCCCTTTGGTGGTGGACAAATCAATGCCATTGTTGTTCATGTCAATGCCCAGAACGGGGTGCTTCTGCTTGCCGAATTTACCGGTTACCAACCCTTTTTCGAGCGGCCAGGGCAAATTCCCTTTGTTTCTCTCGAACTTGCCCATCAGCTCAGCCGCCTCAGGTGTAAGTACGAACCCGCCTTTTTCTTTGGCCTTTTTGATTTCTTCTTCGATAATGCGTCTGATGGCGTCTTCAAGTTTTTTAGCCTCTTTTTGCTTTTTCTTGAGCTCTGTTTTTAGCTGCTTTTCTTTTGATTGTAGTTGCTTGATAGCAGTTTGCTGGTCTGTTTTATCGCCATGTAGCTTTTGTTTTTCCTGACTTTCGTTTGACAACAATGATTTTTTTTCTGCTTTTTGTCCTTCGAGCGATTCATTTTTTTCGTTTAGGATTTCCTGAGTTTTTTTAATCAGATCGGCTTGGTTTTGGCGGTATTGGGCATATTGCTGGAAATACTTGAGACGCTTGTAGGCCTGGTTGAAGTCATCAGCAGAAAAGATAAACATCAACTTGTCGTAAGAGTTGCGGTTTTTGTAGGCCTCTACCATTAGTTGTGCATATTCATCCTTCAACTGGTGCAAATCATTTTCCATGGCTGTAATAATCATTTGATTTTCATCAATTTGCTTTTCAAGCAAGTGCATTTCCGAGCGTATAGCTGCAATCAATTTTTCGCGGTAGTTGATTTTAGTGTTGATAATAGCCAGTTCAGTGGAAGAAATTTTAATGTCTTTTGATGTTTGATTGAGCAGTTGATTGGTGTATTCGATGTCTTCCTTAATTTTTTTCTTTTTCTTTTCGAGCGATTGCTTGTCTTGAGAAAAGGAAGGGAGAAAAATAAAGAGGAACAGCAACAAAAAGAGCGGGTATTTAAAATATCTGCTCATATTTTTCGGGTATTTTGAATGGCAACTTTTTTGGCTCGTTCATTTTTACTTTTGTAACGGTAATGGTTGCTTCGAGCTGTTGTGTACCGCTCACTACATAACGAACCAAGTGAGGGAATAATTGTGTGCTGTCTGGAGCTGCGGCATCTTCCACGTCCTTAAATTCGCGGTATTCGGAAACGAACGAGCGTTGCAATTTGAGGTCGTTTACGGATTGTTTTAAGATTTTGAAATTTTGTGAATTGAGCCATAAACTATGCACTATGTGGTCAAATTTTTCACTCTTTTTTTCTAATTTCTCGGCCTTGCCTTTTTCTTCGAATCTTTCTCGCTTATGGAGTGTGCGTTTGAGTTTCCCTTTTTTGAAGGAGCTGATGAAATAACGGCCTTTGTCCATAGATACCTTGGGGGGGTCATCCCCAAAATCAAGGTCCATGCTGTTGCCGATGAGCATGGCTTGCAGTGATTCGAAACTCACATCAACATTGAGTTTTTTGCTTAAAAAATCGTATCCGCCTATGAAATAAGTGGATTCTATACGGTTAACCGCTTTTACCGTGTCTGGCGTGATAAGCAACCGGACTGCCTCAATGCCCATTAGTGGGGTGATGGAYACCCAAATCAAGCTGTCTTTGCGTATACGTATGTTGGCTTTGAAAGARTTGTTTTTGCCCTCGTTGACAACTTCGGCATTGATTTTCATACTGAGCCATTCAAAGTCAAACTCGTTTTTTTTTAATTCTTCAATGAGTGTTTTGGTGTTTTTYGGCTTGGGKGGAATTTTTTTYGCTACTTCTTTGGTYGGTTTGCACCCCAAAAGAACCAAAGTAGACAGGATGAAAAATAGGTGAAGTTTGAGCAGCAAGAGGCGGTTATTCATAGAGGGTTCCTTCAGCAATTTTTTGGTCTAAAAACTCAGATCCATCTCCTGCTGCCTTTGCTTTTTTCCAGTACTCGAGCGCACTTTGTTGGTCACTGAGTTGAAAGAGGATGTCTCCAAGGTGCTCCAAAATTACGGCATTTTTATCACCTCCAAAATCGATGGCTTTTTCTATCCATTCTTTGGCTTCTTCATATTTCCCCAATTTGTAAAGCACCCAGCCGTATGTGTCTGCAAATGAGGGAGAACGGGATTCCAGCTCATTTGATTTACGTGACATTTCCTCGGCTTTTTCCAAGTTTTCATTTCTCAATGAAAGGTAATAGCTGTAATTATTGAGCACCAATGTGTTGTTGGGGTTAATTTTCAGCGTTTCGTTGTATGACGAATCCGACATAGGGTAATTCTTCTTTTTGTAATAAGCATCGCCTAGGTTGGCGTAAAATTGTTCAAGCAGTTGCTTATTATCAAAAACGATTTCTTTTCCCTGTTCAAGAATTTCAATGGCCTCATCGTAATTTTTAAGTTGGATATGTGCAAATCCGTTGAAAAAATAAAATGACGGTTGGCTGGGGAAAAGTTCGAGCGCGGCAGCACTTTCTTCGCTCATTGCTTTAAAATCCTTTAAATCAGATTCAATCAAAAGCAATTGGTTCCAAATTACAAACTTGTCTTTGTCCAATTCAACGGCCTTGCGGAACTTTTCGCGGGCACCTTCGAGGTTTTTGTCACGCATCAGAAAATCACCATAAATAGAATAGGATTTTGCCTCTTTTGGGTGAATGTTTGTGAGTATTTCGAGCAGTTCAAAGGCTTGCTCCTTCAATTCATTGTGTATTTTGGTTATGGTATAATACGAAAGCAGGATATGCACTTTTGTATCAATGTCAAGCTCGCTGTTTCCAAAGGCCGTTTTGAGTTCATGAAACGATTTTTCTTTTTCGCCCGCATTTCGGTAATAATTGGCCAATGAAAGGTGAATGCTGGGGTTGTCGGGGTCCACATCTTTGAGCCGCTTGTAGATTTCGAGAGCTTTTTCTTTCATTCCTTCGACTTGATAGAGATCCGCCAAAAGGATGTAATAGTGAGGCTCATTGGGGTTGGACTTAATGAGTTTTTCAAATTCGGTCACCGCTTTTTCAACTTCGCCCTGCTGTAGCAAAATGGCATTTTTTTGCAGTGAAACATCCTCTGATACTCCAATTTGGAGTTCGATTTCATTGTACACTTCCAGCGCATCTTTAAAACGACTCATCAGCTTGTAATTGTTGGCCAATTCGTAGTGGTATTCAATTTTGTGAGGATAATTGGTTGAGAGTTTTCTGAAGATTTTTGACGAATTTTCGAGGTCGCCAGTYCTGCCATATAACGTAGCGGTAAGTACTTGATACCACTCRTTTTTMGGGTCTAAACTGCTGGCTTTTTTGCTCAGYTTCAATGCGAGGGCATCTTGATGTTGGTAGTGATAAAGATTGGCCAACTCGTACATYGAAGCAGAATTAGTTTGGTCAATTTCAATGCATTTGTTAAATTTTTCGATGGCYTGGGCATAATTGCCGAGAATTTTWTCGCGGTTGGCATCAACGAAAGTATATTTCAACAACTTTTCCTGCTTATCAGAGAGGTTTTTACTTTTTGAAGAGGAAGTTTTTTCAATGGGAGCCTGTGATGTTTTGCAGGMAAAAARAGCCAGCRCCAAACCAATAAAAATTATATAAACTCTGAATTTCATTTGTTGCTATTAATACTTGAGTAATCGCCAATGCTTACATCCTGTTGATTACTATTTCCTTCATATTCCACAAAGTTACCAATCATTGAGTTAGCAAGATTCGCACCATTTATTTTGCTGTTTGTTTGAATGATTGAGTTTTCGATAACGGAATTTTCAACCACTGTATTGTTTCCAATGGAAACGTGTGGTCCTATTTTCGAATTTTTGAGCACTACATTTTCTCCGATRTAACACGGCTTAATAATTTCTGTGCTRTTATTTTGTACTGTGGAGGAAATCATCGCATTTTCCCTGTTTAATTCTAATATACGCTGGTTGGTGAAAACAGTTGCGTCTTTGTTTCCGCAGTCAAGCCACTCGTCCACTGCGCCCACAGTGAATTTCGTGCCTTTTGCCTTCATGTTTTCTAAGGCATCAGTGAGGCCGAACTCTCCGCCTTTGATGCGGATGTCATTGTCAATCAAATACTGCAGTTCGTTTCTAAGGTAGGCCCCGTCTTTGAAATAGTAAATACCGATAATGGCCAAATCTGAGACAAATTCCTGCGGTTTTTCTGCGAATTCGGTAATGATGTTGTTTTCGTCCAGTTTCACCACACCAAACTGGCTGGGGTCGTCAATTTGCTGCACCCAGATGATGCCTTCTTGCGCTTCATCAAGCTTGAAATTGGCATCAAAAAGGGTGTCGGCAAAGGCAACCACTATTTTCTCTTCCAGAGACTCATTGGCACACAATATCGCGTGTGCTGTTCCCTGTGCTTCCAACTGGTAGTAAATTTTGCCTTTCGCCCCTAAATTTTCAGCAATACTGATAAGCTTTTCTTCTACTTCCTTGCCGAAATCGCCAATTACAAAGGCGATTTCTTCCACTTGTTCAGTACAAACGTTGATAATGTCTTCGGCTATCCATTGCACCATCGGTTTGCCCGCAATGGGCAATAGTGGTTTGGGTGTTGCCAGAGTGTGCGGGCGCATGCGTTTGCCCATGCCTGCCATTGGAATGATTATTTTCATATCGGTCTTTCCTAAATCCTCTACATGTGAGAGGAGTCTAAAAATTATTGTTTTGTCTTTTTTCTTATTCCTTTAAAGGAGGTTGTGAGTGGCTATTTTCCTGTCGAGCCGAAGCCGCCTTTGCCTCTTTCCGATTCTTCCAGCAGTTCAACGTCTATCCATTTTGCTCGTTTGTGCTTGGCAATGACCATTTGTGCAATTCTTTCCCCGTTTTTCACTATAAAATCTTCGTTGGAAAGATTCACTAAAATCACGCCTACTTCGCCACGATAATCCGAATCAATTGTTCCCGGTGTGTTCAAAACGGTGATGCCCTTTTTTAGTGCCAACCCACTGCGAGGGCGAATTTGGGCTTCGCATTTTTTTGGCAATTCGATGAAAAGGCCTGTCGGGATAAGCGCTCTTTCCAGCGGTTTGAGCTTTACTGATTTCTTCAGGTTGGCACGCAAATCCATGCCTGCCGAACCGCTGGTTTCGTATTCAGGAAGCGGATGGGTTGATTTATTAACGATTTTAACTTTCATGTTTCAGATAACAGATTTATTACTGACTTATAGATTGACTTATTCGCACATTCGTATCTATTCGTAATTCGTAGATATTTTTGGTTTTTCCATCATCCATGCAAAAATCGCAAATCCTATGAAAAGAGAGGTATTTAGTACATACACCATTAACACTGAATCTGGTTTTAGGAAATCACTCAAAAAATAGAGTCCGAGCGCCATCGCAATATAGAGCAGAATTTTGCGCAAATCGTAATTCACTTTGTAATGTCGTTGCCCAATAATGTAAGACGCAATAACCATCGAGACATAACAGGCCAGCGTGGCCCATGCTGAGCCCATGTAGCCGATTTTCGGTATCAACCAATAGTTCAATGCTATGGTGATTAGTGCGCCAAAAACCGAAAGATAGGCGCCATAAATCGTTTTGTTAGTTAATTTATACCAGATTGAAAGGTTAAAATAAATTCCCAGGAAGATGTTGGCCATCAGCAAAATGGGTACCACACCAAGCCCTTGCCAATAATCTTCATTTTGTAAAAAATGTTTGATGATGTCTAAAAAGAGCATTACACCCAAGAAAATTACTGTGCAAACGATGACAAAATAATTCATCACTTTGGCGTAGGTGTCTTTGGCATTTTTCTGATTCTCTTGCGAAAAGAAAAACGGTTCAGCCGCATAGCGAAATGCCTGAATGAAAAGCGTGATAATGATCGAAATCTTATAACATGCTCCGTAAATACCAAGCTGACTTAAAGTACCTACTTCTCCCAAGTCATCCCAAAGCATTCGTTTCAGCATGATGCGGTCAATCGTTTCGTTGACAATTCCAGCTAAACCGGCTAATAACAAAGGTGAACCGTACCACAACAGTTTTTTTAAAACTTTAAATTGAAAATTAAACCCAGCCTTCAGCATTATTGGGGTTAACAATAAAAACTTGCAGACACTGGCTACCAAATTGGCTATGAATACATAACCCACACCAATTTCAGGATTGTAGAAATTCTCGATTAGAAAACCCCTTCCTCCTTCTTCATAAACAGGCATGCAATAGCCCACCCAAAACACGTTTAGCCCAATGTTGACGGCTACRTTGGCTATATTAACAGCTGTGAATGTCTTGGCTTTGTTTTCCGCTCGAAGTCGCGCCAGCGGAATAGCAGAAACCGCRTCCAGGCCTACAATTATCGCAAACCAAATRATGTACTCGGTATGATTGGGGTAGTGTAGCCATTCGGCAATTGGGATTGAAAAAGTAGTAGCAAAAGCRATAAAAACCGTTGTGGAAGCRAGYAGCGAAAAAACTGCCGTGCYGTACACCGATTTTTTATCAAATTCCTCGKTTGATGAAAARCGGAAATATGCRGTTTCCATACCGTAGGTGAGCAACACTACRAGAAACGCAACATAGGCRTACATTTCGGTGATAATGCCRTAYTGTAATGTGATGAACTGTGCAGTGTGTAGCGGTACCAGCAGGTAATTCAAAAACCTGCCGACAATGCTGCTCAACCCGTAAATGRCGGTTTGACCTGCAAGTTGTTTAAGAGGATTCGGCATAAAATTCGGCAGTCAAACGCTAAAATAGGGCAATAATTATGAATACTGCGGAATACTAAATTTTTTCGCATTAGAAAAGCAACACACATGCATTTACGCTTTTTCTATTGAGCATGCATTACGCTTGACGTAGGCAAAGTTTACGCTTATTTGTTATTTGTAGCTTGTATCCAATTGATAATTTTCTCGGATTTTGGGATGGTGGTGGGCGCGATCACTTCGGCCAGTTGGCCTTTTTCGTCAATTAGGTATTTCTGGAAATTCCATTTTACGCTTGAATTTTCGACTCCGTTCAGTTCTTTAGAAGTAAGCCATTGGTAAATGGGGTGCATATCATCGCCTTTTACTGAAATTTTAGCCATCATCGGGAAGGAAACACCGTAGTTTTTTTGACAGAATTCTGCGATTTCTTTGTTAGTGCCCGGTTCCTGCCCCATAAAATTGTTGGCAGGGAATCCGATAATGGTGAATTCCTCACTTCCGTATTCTTTGTAAAGCCCCTCCAGTCCCTCGTATTGTGGAGTGAGACCACATTTAGATGCAGTATTCACTACCATCACTTTTTTTCCTTTGAGTTGTGTGAATTCGAATTTTTCACCATCAAGGGTTTCAACAGTGAAGTCGTAAAAAGATTTAGTTTGGGCGTTCATAGTTGAAATGAAGATAAAAAGACAAATGAATGTGACTGTTTTTTTCATAATACAAGGTTATTTTCCTGGAAAATCCGCTTTCCTTTTTTCTAAAAATGCAGCCGTACCTTCCCTGAAATCTTCGGTGCCGCAGCAATCGCCAAACAGGTCAATTTCTTTTTGAAATCCATCTGTTCCTTCTTCGAAATAGGCATTTACAGTTCCGATTATTTTGCTAATCGCTACCGGCCCTTTGGTGAAGATTTTTTTCAGAATTTCGTGGCATTTAGGCAGTAGTTCTTCTTGTGGAGTAACATGGTTTACCAAGCCAAGCTGCAGCGCATCCTGAGCGCCAATCATATCTGCAGTCATTAGCAACTCGAAGGCTTTTCCTTTTCCTATGAGTTGAATTAGCCGCTGCGTGCCTCCATAGCCGGGGATTAGTCCCAAACTCACTTCGGGCTGCCCGAATTTCGCGTTTTCTGATGCTACACGAATATGGCAGGCCATTGACAGTTCACATCCACCACCGAGCGTAAACCCATTTACGGCAGCAATGACAGGTTTCGGGCAATTCTCAATCAGGTTGAAAATTTCCTGCCCGTTAGCCGCCAGTTTTTTGCCTTCATCAGGACCAAAACTCATAAATTCTGAAATATCAGCTCCAGCTACAAACGCTTTTTCACCAGCGCCAGTGATAATGACGCCCTTTACTTCCAGCTCATCATAAGCAGATTGAATAGCGCTGCGAATTTCAGCCAGCGTATCTGTGTTTAGTGCATTGAGCTTGTCAGGGCGATTAATGGTAAGCGTTAAAATGCTATTTTCTATTTCAGTAAGGATGTTGTTGTAAGCCATATTTGCTTCTTTTTGTCATGTTGAGCAAGGTAAAAAATCTAAGATTTGACCATTACTCAGCGTAACAGTTTACAAACAATGCAAAGTTAACATTTACTCCTTTCCCACAAGCAGGCACACAGGCCGGTAGTGAATGTTTCACATTTCAATTATTCCATGTATTCAGGCAACGAAACATAAAAGGTAGTGCCTTCATCTTTTTGGGTAACAAACCAGATTTTGCCTTTGGCCGACTCAACCATGTTTTTGGAAATAGCCAGCCCAAGCCCCATGCCGCCAGTTTTGGTAGTGAAATTAGGGGTGAAAATTTTTTCCATCTGTTCGTGGCTGATGCCCGTTCCGTTGTCGGCTATTTCGGTAATAATGGAGCTGTTTTCCGCCCGTAAAACCACGTTTATTTTACCACTTTGATTGTCTGGAAGCGCCTGTATTGCGTTCTTAATCAGGTTGTTAAATACGCGAAGTAGTTGCTCTTTATCGGCATAAACGAATTTTTCGGTTGAAATATCCGTGCGGAAATTAATTGCCACATCGGGGGTTTCTTTGTAAAGGTCAATGGCCGAATTGAGAATTTCATGGATGTTGATTTTTTCATTTTGCGCCTTCGGCATTTGGGCAAAGTTGGAAAACTCGCTGGCAATGTTCGACAGAGAATCAATTTGTTCGATGATGGTTTTGGTGAAACGGGTGAGTTTTCCTTCCCACTGGTCATCGTTTTCCTTCCATGAGCGTTCAAGGTGCTGCACGCTCAATTTCATGGGCGTGAGTGGGTTTTTGATTTCGTGAGCCACCTGCCGTGCCATTTCACGCCAAGCACTTTCCCTTTCGCTTTTTGCCAGCATTTCCGCGCTTTCTTCGAGTTGTTTCAGCATACGGTTGTATTCCTCTACCAACTCGCCAATCTCGTCATTACTTTCCCATTCGAGCGGCTCATTTTTCTTCTCGATTTTAATTGTTCTGAGCTTTTCGCTGACAGCTTTAAGTGAACTTGTGATATAATTTGACAGGATATAAGCTAAAATGCTGGCACCGATAAACAAAAGCAAATAGATTTCTCCTAAGCGGATAAGGTAGGAATTGAGTTCGGTTTTCAGTACATCTTTTCTTTCGAGATAGGGAATATGGATGATTGCCAGCGGTTTTTCAAGGTTGTCTTTAATAATGGAATAAGACGAAAGAAAATTACGCTCATTTTGCTTGACACGCTGGATGAATTTCCCTTTTTCATCAATGGATGTGAGAATGGTGGGCGAGAGCTGTTTTTTTGGTTCGAAAATAGCCACGCTGTCTGATTCTGCCGAAACCAGCAAGCGGCCTTTCAAATCATAAATATTGATGTTGAGCTTGTTGATGTTGGCCAGCTCATTGAACTTGGTGCCCAGCACGATGGCCAAGTCTTTGGGCACATCTGATATGCTGTATTGCTCGAGAAAATAGCCGATGCCAGCCAATACCGCGCGTTCCTTTCGCTGCAACCTTTTTTCGTGGTATTCTTCATTTTGGCTTTTGAAGTGAAACACGGTTACAATGCCGATAATCACTGATGAAACCAATACCAGCAATAGCATGGAAAGGTAGATGCGTGTGCGCAGAGTAATGGCTTTGGGTTTCATAAAAAGGTTTTCAGAACAAATTTAAAGAAAAGGAAATGGCATAGCATAAACTATACCACAAGAGAAAGAGAAAAACTACTTATTCAACGCTTCTGCACCGCCAACGATTTCGAGAATTTCGCCTGTGATGGCTGCTTGGCGGGCTTTGTTGTAAGATAGGCGCAACTCTTTGAGCATATCTTCCGCATTGTCGGTGGCTTTGTGCATTGCGGTCATGCGAGCACCATGCTCAGCTGCTTGTGAATCGAGCAGTGCCTTGTAGAGCTGCGTTTTGAGAGATTTTGGAATCAACTCCTGCACGATTTGCTCTTTGTCCGGCTCGAAAATATAATCATTGGTTACCTTTTTTCCTTCTTCTTTTTCGGGAGGTAAAACGGGCAAAAATTGTTCGGTAGTTAACACTTGAACAGCAGCATTTTTAAATTGGTTATAGATAATGTAAATGCGGTCGAATTGCTTGTTGGCAAAGGCAGCCATGATTTTTTGAGCAGCAGGGGCAACATGATCGAAATCCAAGTTATCAAAAAGAGTGTTTAGATTACGGGGCAATGTGGTACCCATGATTCGGTATTCGGTTTTTTTGTAGTAATCATCGGCTTTTTTGCCAATGGACAGCACAGTGATTTCCTTCCCTTTGTATTTTTTAATCAACCGGTTGGCCTCTTTAATCACATTGGCATTGAACGCTCCACACAGTCCCCTGTTTGATGTTATGGGAATCAGCAGTACGTTTTTCACTTCTCTTTCTTTGGAATAAATCCCCTCCGAGGAATCCAGCCCTGAACTTAAATTTTGTAAGATTTCTGTCAGCTTTTTTGCATACGGGCGCATCTGAATGACGGCATTTTGTGCTTTTCGCAGCTTGGCAGCACTCACCATTTTCATGGCAGAAGTAATCTGCTTGGTCGAGTTGACCGAAGTGATTCTGGTTCGTACTTCTTTTAAGTTTGCCATTGGGTTATGGTGCTAATTTGCAAATTAGTTTTTGTATTTTGCTGCCAATTCAACGCATACTTTTTCTAACGTTGCTGTAACGTCATCGGTCAGTTTTCCTGACAGCAAGGTATCAAGTACATCTCTGTGTTGGGCGTCAAGTAAATTCAAATATTCTTCCTCAAATTCGCGCACTTTATTTACGGGCACATCACTGAGCAGTCCTTTTGTTCCGCAGAAAATAATGGCGATTTGCCTTTCAACTGGCACGGGGGAATTTTGTCCTTGCTTCAAAATTTCCACATTTCGTTTTCCTTTTTCGAGAACAGCCATAGTTGCAGCATCCAAATCAGAGCCGAATTTTGAAAACGCTTCCAGTTCGCGGTATTGCGCCTGGTCGAGTTTCAATGTTCCTGCCACCTTTTTCATAGATTTAATTTGCGCGTTTCCACCCACACGGGATACTGAAATACCCACATTAATGGCAGGGCGCACACCGGAAAGGAACAGGTTCGATTCAAGGAATATCTGGCCATCGGTAATCGAAATCACGTTCGTTGGAATGTAAGCTGAAACGTCACCCGCTTGTGTTTCAATAATCGGAAGAGCCGTTAATGAACCGCCACCTTTCACTTTATCTTTAATGGATTCAGGCAGGTCGTTCATATTTTGTGCCACCGCATCGGTATTGTTGACTTTCGCAGCCCTTTCCAATAAGCGTGAGTGTAAGTAAAACACATCGCCAGGGTATGCTTCGCGCCCCGGGGGCCTTCTCAGCAACAAAGACACTTCGCGGTAAGCAACAGCTTGTTTGGAAAGGTCATCATAAACCACCAATGCTGCTCTTCCCGTATCGCGAAAATATTCGCCAATGGAAGCGCCTGTGAAAGGTGCGTAAAACTGCATAGGTGCAGGATCGGAGGCATTGGCCGCAACCACTACCGTGTAAGGCATGGCACCATTTTCTTCAAGCATTTTCACGGTTTGTGCAACTGTTGAGCCTTTTTGCCCACAGGCCACATAAATGCAATAAACAGGCTCTCCTTTTTCGTAAAACTCTTTTTGGTTGATGATGGTGTCGAGCGCAACTGTTGATTTTCCCGTTTGGCGGTCGCCAATAATCAATTCACGCTGTCCGCGGCCAACAGGAATCATCGAGTCAATGGCCTTGATTCCCGTTTGCAACGGCTCGTTTACAGGCTGGCGGTAAATTACGCCAGGGGCCTTTCTTTCAAGCGGCATTTCGAAGGTTTCGCCTTTAATGGGGCCTTTGCCGTCAATAGGGTGGCCAAGCGTATTCACTACTCTGCCAAGCATACCTTCACCCACCTGTACTGATGCGATAATGCCCGTGCGCTTTACGGTGTCACCTTCTTTGATGTCGGTGGAGTGCCCCAAAAGCACAGCGCCCACGTTGTCTTCTTCCAGGTTGAGCACAATGCCTTTCAGGCCTGTTTCGAATTCAATCAACTCACCTGATTGCACTCGCGAAAGGCCATAGATGCGGGCAATGCCGTCACCGACTTGCAACACAGTGCCTACTTCTTCAAGCTCAGATTCTGACTTGAATCCTGCGAGTTGTTCTCTTAAGATTGCAGAAACTTCTGCGGGTTTTACTTCTGCCATTTTCTTATGATTATTCGTTAATGATTAATCGCTAAAAATCCTTTACATATGGATTTTCGCTGAATGTTTTTTTCAAATCGTTCAGTTTGTTGTGTATGCTTTCGTCAAGTTGTGTGTCGCCAATGCGCAGCACGAAACCGCCAATGATGCCTTCGTCCACTTCTTCCAATAGTTCCACTTTCGCTTGGTTGTTGGTTTTTACCAAAGCCATGATTTTTTCGCGGATATCCTTGTCCATTCCTACGGAAGTGGTAACGGTAGCCGTCACAATGTTTTTGTAAGCCTTGTATTGCCAAATGAATGAATCAGCGATGCCTTGCAGGTGGCTTTCCCTGCGCTTTCGTGTGATGATATCCATGAAAGATAGGGATGTTTTGCCCAACGTTTTTCCGAAAATTTCGTGCAGGATGGCCTGTTTTTTGTCAGTTTTCACAATCGGGCTTTTGAGCAAGAGTACCAGTTCACGGCTTTCAGCGCAGGTCTGCGAAACAAAGCGCATGTCTTCATAAGCGCGTTCCAAATCGCCTTGCTCGATTGTAAGGTCGAGCAAGGATTTGGCATACCTTGAAGCTACTCTTGTTTCTTTCATCAGTTTAGATTCACGTCATCGAGCAAGTTGTTGATCAGTGCCTTTTGTTTTTCTTCGGAAGACAATTCTTCCTTGAGAATTTTCTCGGCAATTTCGATGGACAAAGTCGCCACTTGGTTTTTTAGTTCGGTGATGGCTGCCAATTTCTCATTGTTGATGGTTTCCCGAGCCGATTTCAGCACCTTGTCAGCTTCTTCTTTTGCTTTGTTTTTGGCTTCGGCCACAATGGCATCTTTGGTTTCGCGCGCTTCTTTCAGCAATATGTCGCGCTCTTCTCTTGTTTGTTTCAATAAATCTTCATTGCTCGATTTCAACTCGGCCATTTTCTGCCTGGCTTCCTCTGCCTTATTCAGCGCGTCCGAAATGGATTCTTCACGCTCTTTCAATGCATCGAGAATAGGCTTCCAAGCGAATTTCTTCAGCAGAATTAATACGATGACAAATGATATTGTCATCCAAACCAAAAGCCCAATGTCAGGAGTTACTAAGTTCATAATTGATATGTTTAATGTTTAAAGTTCAAGATTCAACATCTAAAAACATTGAACATTGAACGTGGCTTATTACAAGCCAACTATAAACGCCAATGCAATAGCCGCAAGAGCTACCCCTTCTACCAGTGCAGCAGCCACGAACATATTGGCTACCAGTGGGCCTCTTAATTCGGGTTGTCTTGCCATTGATTCGAGTGCGCTTCCACCGATTTTTCCGATTCCGATGCCTGCACCTACTGCTGCAAGCCCTGCACCGATTACCGCTCCTGCTTTGGCTAATCCTGCACCACTTGCCACTTGTAATAAAATTGCTCCTAATGTTAACATAATCTGAAATTTAATGGTTAAACAATATGTTGATTAATTCTAAATTTTAATGGTCTCCCTCAGCCACTGCCATTCCAAAATAAACGGCTGACAAAAAGGTAAAAACAAATGCCTGTAGAAACCCAACCAGCAGTTCCAGGCAATTGATGAAAACCGTAAAAGCTACTGCCGGGACCGCTGTTAAATATCCTGATATTTGTGAACTTTGTCCTGCTATAAAAATCAAGCAAAAAAACACCAATAGCACAATGTGTCCCGCCATGATGTTGGCAAAAAGCCGCACCATAAGTACTAAAGGCTTTATAAAAATCCCAAGAAACTCGATAGGCGTTAAGATTAATAGAATTGGCTTGGGTACCCCCGGCATGGCGAACACGTGTTGCCAATAGTGCCTGTTGCCGCTAAAGCTAGTAATCACGAATGTAAAGAATGCCAGCACAAGCGGGACTGCGATGTTTCCTGTAAGGTTCGCCCCGCCCGGGAAAAAAGGAACGAGTCCTATCAAATTGTTGAGCCAGATGAAAAAGAAAATAGTGAGCAAAAAGGGAACATATTTTCTGTAGTGCTTTTCACCGATGGCTTCCTTGGCGATGTCATCCCTTACAAAAAGAATGAGTGGCTCGAGCCATGCCTGTAACCCTTTTGGTGGCTGGTTTTGTTTTCTGGCGTATGATTTGGCGGCACTTATGAATATCCACAATAGYAGAAAGATGCTCAACAGCATTGACGCTACATTCTTGGTGATGGAAAAGTCTAAAATTTTGGCAGTTGACGCTTCGTCAATATTTCCGTTTTCGTCAACCGCAGAGATGTGATTGTGTTCAAGACGATAGCTGTTGTAATCGGCATTTCCGTGGTCAAATTTACCAGAAGAAAATATCGACAACCCTTTTTCTTTATGATAAATGATGACAGGTAGGGGAATGGAAACCGGATGTCCATCCACATCAAACAGATGCCARTCGTGTGAATCACCGATGTGGTGCATTATTAATGCACCTGCATCAAACTCAGCAGAATCAGCTGAACTTGCATATGAAAACTGGATTTGAAGTGCAAAAAAGATGATCAGAAAACTTYCTGAAATCCTTGAAAATAAACGCTTTCTCCTGCCTTGAATCATCGGTGCCTGTTAAAATCGCGGCAAAAGTAGGGATTAAAAAGAATTATTAAAACTTCTTGAAGAGTTTTTTAGAAGTAATTTGTAGAAGAGAAAGCAGYAGGCAGTTAAACGTGTGATTTTTTTGCTGCACCCTGCTTTTTAAAATGGGAGATCAGGACGATGATCTCGAAGATAGTATACAAGGCATATAAAGAAAAAAAAGCGAGTACAAAAGCAACAGCTGTTTCACGGTTAAGGTAAATATAGACACAAATAATTGCGAGCGACAAAAACAACTTCACGACAGTGGAAGCCATAAAACGAACCACAAATACCTGCGGGTTTTTTTTGGCTGATTTTACCAGCACATAATAAATGGCTGCATTAAGAAAAAAGAAGTAGGTGAAGAGAAGAGAAATTTCGGAAAATAAGTCCGTTTTCGAAATAGATTTAAAAAGAACAAAAGAACCAACGATGAGCAAAGCAGTAAAAGCGGTTAACTTGAGCAAGAAATGAAAAAAAGTGGATTTCACTGCTGTGTTTATTTGCTGGTTGCTTGTTTGTAAAGGATGTAAAAAGCGCCTACGAACGCTATGCCAGTCAGCGTCAATGTAAATAAAGGGAAATCTTGCTGAAGGTACTGGTCTAATTTCCTGCCGCCAAAAACACCGACAAGCAAAATGCCCGCCATCTGAAACGCGATGCCAGAGTATTTGACGTAGTTTTTAAGCCCCGACTTCTGCGGGCTGCTCTTCTTTTCGGGTAGCTTCTCGCTGGGGTTCATGCGGAATTTCTTTTGGGGCATTACCCATTTTACATGTGCCTGAGAACATCGCCCCCGGCTCAATGGCCAGTTTTCCGGCAATGATTTCTCCAGCCAGTTTTGCCGTGGATTGTAAAGTGAGCAGTTCACCAACAGTGATGCGAGCCTTCAGCTCGCCTGAGATATTGGCGTTTTGGCAGTATATTTCTCCTTCAATTTTACCGGGTTCACCTACAACAACCTTGCCTTTTGAGCTGAGTGTGCCCACTACTGTGCCATCAACACGGATGTTGCCATCACTTTGGATGTCTCCTTTGATGACAGTGCCTGCCGCAATGAGGTTGCGTGCAGCGTTTTCGGGTTCATTTGGTTTTGCCATTCCGTTGCTGTTTTTTTTGAACATTTTCAGAATAATTTATGCTTGTTCAGCGGCAAAGATWCAAAAAACGGAAAATTCAAGAAATGAGATTATTCAGAGCGGTACTTTTTATTGAAAAAGAGGAGGTACTTATCCACACTTTTGTCACTGTAAAAAACGGGGTAATTCTCATAGGAAATCGCGAAAAAATCAAAACCCTTTGAGTTGATATCTTTCAACATGTCTGTGTTTTGGGTGAAGGCCATGTGGTAGTCCATTGCCTTGTCTTTGTTTTTGAATTTTTTGACGGAAATCATATGATGGTCTTTGCCCAGTAATACGCTGCTCACCTTCAGGTTGGCGAGCTTGAAATACTTGTTGTTGAAATCGGAAACAGCAATTTTCAATTCGTTGATTTTTGCGCCTTTAGCTGGTACAATAAGCGCACAACTATGGTCTCCCTCGAAGCTGAAATTGTAGATTTCTTGTTCGGGTTCCGGTTCGTGTTTGCCATTTGTTGGCTGGCCAAGTAGATCGAGGATTTTTTTTGCGTGCAGCGCTTCCTCATCATTGGGATGCTTGTCAATSACTTCGTGTAAAGCGGATATCAATTCTTCTTTTCCTCTTGATTTGCCWATGGCAAGCGCACGCAGATAACGGAATTTTGGGGAAAGCGGGTTGCCTGGATAGAGYGAATCGCTTTKCTCACAKTGCTGCACAGTCATAGCATACAACTCATCGCTRTAGAGTWGGTATGTCTGTTCGTAAAATCGGGTAGCGGCTTTTTGCTCCTTCTGCTTTTTTTTGAAGTAATTAGGGTCGGTAAGGATTTGGGCGTACTCCGARTCAGGAAACTCCTTTAAAATTTTGGCTTTGTATTTATCCGATTTGGCGTGTAACCCCTCGGCTTGGTATAGGCGATATAATTGATAATAGCTGTTCACAACATAACGACAGGTATCGTACCTGCGGATGAGTTCCTCGAAGGTTTCGATTGCCTTTTCGTTGTCTTCCAGCCGCTCTTTATACACCAATGCCAAATCGTAATATGCTTCTATGATGCGGTTGTGCGAGCGGTTTAATTTCTCTTCGTTTGTTGGGACATTTTTCAAATAATAATTGGGATTTTTCAAATCATTTGCACCGGCTGTGGTATCTTCGTCTTCCAATGTTTCAAAAGCGAAATCGTCATCAAAAGCATTTGAAAACGATGAGACCGATTTGCTTTTCCTGCGCCAGTTGTCTTCGGGCTGGCGGTCACCCCATATTTTTTTGAATTCGGAATAACCGAAACTCAGCGTGTTGGGGTTGTAAAAATACCAGCCGCCTTGCTGCTTGCCCTGGCTGGTAGTGCTGTTGTATTGCTTGTTGATGGGCAGCAGGTTGTTTTGCTGCTCTTCGAGGCGTTTTTGCTCTTCTTCTTCAACAATTTTTTGGATGATTCGATTGATAGTTTTCATGCGCTCTTTTTCCGAAACGGCAGCAAGTTGCTGCAAGCTGTCTTCGCGTTCAACGATGAGGATATCTCGCACTAATCTTGTCAAACTGTTGCGGATGTTGAGGATTTTTTCGAAACGGGGATGCTCTCGGTTGAGGTTCATCGTAGCACTGTCGTAATAGACCTGAGCTAGTTTATATTCGGGTTCTTCGAAATAGAGTTCGGCCAGCTTAAGAAATGCTTTTCCTTTTTGATTGTTGTTCGAAACGCTTGAAGCGGCTGATTTTTTAAACAATTCGATGGCCCTGTCTCGGTGGCCCTCTTTCAGCTCTAATTCACCCAGGGCATAATAAATTTGATCAAAAAATTCTTTGTTTTTCTTGTCGTCTTTCAGCATTTTGTTCAGTTCCTTCCTGATTTCTGCGCTGCTGCCGGTACCCACGTCATAAGCCATTGCCCGGTTGATTTTGGCGTAAAATTCCATTTCATAATTAGGCGCCATTTTAATCACTTGTGCATAAAATTGCGAGGCCGCCACATAATTTTCCAGTTCGTGGTAAAGTTGTGCTAAAATGTACACATAGCGCACGCGTGGTTTGCGCCTTTTGGTATGGGCAATGGCGGTTTTGAGTTCGGAAACCGCGAGGTTGTAGTTTTTTTGGCGGATGTAAAAATCAGCGTAAATAGCTCCGTATTCGTCTTTTAATTTTTCGGGAAAGTCCTTATCATTTGTAATCAAATCGAGCATACGGTTTGCCTTGTCAAAATTTTCCATTTCGATGTAACAACGGACAAGCCACAACTTAGCATAGTGACTCATTTCCTCTTTTTTGTATGCCTTCGCGATATATTCAAATGTTTCTATAGCAGGAAAAAAATCGCGTTTGTAAAAATGGGCCTTCGCCATCAACAAATAACTGTCGTCTATCCATTTATTGTACTCTGTTTTTTTAATATACATCGAGTGCTTTTGGACTCCCTTAGAACACTTCTCAATGGTGCGGTCCATTTCGGGGTAAATGGATTTTGATGAATTGTTATCAGGATAAATAAAAACAGGTAGAATTTGCGAATAGTTTTCTTTGTAACCGGTTTCTATTTTAGTCTTGCCTTCCTTAAAGCTTTCACGGGCGTTGAAATAAATGTTGTATCGGGTGGTTACATTGTGGTAGGCCTTGTTGAGGAATTTGTTCTTTTGTGTAGAGCAATTGCTAAGAAATAACGCAACTATTGCCCAAAGCATCCAGTAATATGTGCAATTTTTGTTCACAATTTTTGTGCGAGAACACTAACTCAAAAGCCGCAAAATTATTTCATTTTTAGCAAACAAACCTGTACAAGGGCAGTTTCAACCCATTAACTGTACAAATTTCGGATATTTGCAATTAGCAACTGAGCAATGGCCGTTCAGAAAGAAAAAGAAAAAAAGACCAAGTTTTTACAGCGTATCCGCTACAAGTACCGGCTGCTGATTATCAATGATGATACGCTGGAAGAGAAGGCTTCGATGATGCTTTCACCGCTCAATGTATTCACTTGGGGCGGTGCAGTAGTGCTGCTGATTGTGCTACTCGTTTGGGGAGTAATTGCCTACACGCCCACGCGGGAACTCATTCCCGGCTATGCCGATCCGGAAGTAAAAAAAAACGCTATTTACAACACATTGCTCATTGATTCACTCGAGCAAAAAATAAAAACCAACGAACGGTTTCTACAAAATTTTCGCGCTATTGTAGAAAATCGACCAATGGATTCCATTTCCGAGCAACAGCAGGAAAGCTCGGTGAACAATCAAAATGTGCAATTCCATATTTCAAAGGAGGATTCTGCTTTGCGCTCACAAATCGAATCGGAAGACAAGTATAACTTATTTTATGAAGAAACGGCTGATGAAAAAAACATAAGCAGTTTTTTCTTTTTCACTCCGCTGAAGGGGCTTGTTTCTTCATCTTTTAATTTAGATAATGAACACTATGGTGTAGATGTAATTGCCGGTAAAAACGAGGCAGTTAAATCGGTGCTTGACGGCACGGTTGTTCTTGCCACTTGGACCTCTGAAACGGGATATATCATCCAGTTGCAGCACGAAAACAACTTAGTTTCGGTGTATAAGCACAACTCTGTTTTGCTCAAAAAGGCGGGCGATGAAGTGAAGGCAGGTGAGGCGATTGCCATTATTGGTGAATCGGGAGAATTGACTTCTGGTCCACACCTGCATTTTGAGTTGTGGTATAATGGCAAGCCCATTGATCCGCAGAATTACATGATCTTTTGAATTTCGATTTACAATTTTAGATTTACCATTTTGGCTAACAAGCAAATCACAATATACACAGACGGAGCAGCGCAGGGAAATCCCGGCAATGGAGGATATGGGCTTGTGCTTATTTCTGGAAGGCACCGCAAAGAACTCTCGCAGGGCTATCGGTTCACTACTAACAACCGCATGGAGTTGCTCAGCGTCATTGTGGCGCTGGAAGCGCTGAAAAAACAGGGCTGTGATGTGACCGTTTATTCCGACTCAAAATATGTAGTGGATGCAGTGGAAAAGGGCTGGGTATTTGGCTGGCAGAAAAAAGGGTTCAAAAAGAAAAAAAATCCAGATTTGTGGGTGCGATTTCTAAAGGTTTACCCCAAACACCGTGTGAAATTTGTATGGGTAAAAGGGCATGCTGGAAACCCGCTCAACGAGCGTTGTGATGAGTTAGCGGTAGCTGCGGCAGAAAGCAATAATTTATTGGTGGATGAAGGATACGAAAAAGCTGAAGGTTCGTTGTTTTAAATCCGAAATCCGAATTTTAAGTTTTTTATGAAGGTTTTTTCTTCTTCCTTTTCATCCTTATAGTCAAAATTCGTATCCCCCGTAGCATTAAAAACACCAGCAAAGCAAGCACCGTTGCGAAAATTGCAATGGGATATAATCCAAACCCCACCGCCATGCCGATGCCTGCGGCAATCCACAGGTTGGCGGCAGTGGTTAACCCACTCACAGAGCGCTCGCGTAAAAAAATGGCGCCACCACCTATGAAGCCAACGCCCACAATAATGTGAGATGCCACCCGTAACGGGTCGAACATGGTATCGCCCACGTATTCTTTGGTGATAATGCTGGAAATAATGACGAAAAGTGCCGAGCCCATGCTCACTAAAGCGTGGGTTTTGATACCTGCAGTTTTGCCCGCCAATTGCCGTTCAGTGCCCACAAACAGCCCAAGCCCCAGTGCGATGAGGAGCTTTAAAAACGGGAGTTGGTATTGTTCGATGAGGGTTTCCATTTTTTATTTTTACAAGTTAGGTAAATAGCAATTTTTGATTTATCTATTTATAGTTATATGCTCGAAAAATTCAAGTATATGCTTTTTTGAAATAGTTAATTCTCCGCCAATATTATGCATTATATTAAAAGCGTATATTTCTTTTATTCCAGTTAAATACATGAAATAACCTTCTTTGCCTTCTAATTTCCAAATCAAATATTGGTATTTACCATTCGACAAACCACGTTCAATTATTACACTTTTTGTGCCTCTTAGTTGTTTTAGAAGATAGTCAGAGTCCCATTTGTAATACGCCTCTAAATACAAAGAATCGTTTGTTAAAGAATCACTGTAAAATTCGTATTTTGTTTTTTCACCCCCATTAAAAACAAAATGACGACCCGTTATTTTATTTTTAAAAAATAAAGTTGCTTTGTTTTGTTTGTCAAACACCCATCTGCCGGGTAGCTGAATACTAATGGGAATATAATCTAAATTGAATTTTTGGTTGATGGAGAATAATTTGTAATCGTAATATATGTTTTGATTGATTGAACAAGAAAAGCATGATAAAACGCAAATCAGAATTAGTAATATTCTCATTACAACTTCGAATGTTTAAGATACAACCGTAGTAATTGTTGTTCAACAGCATAAAATTACAAAAAGCTACATTAATTACCAGAAATGGGAAAAGGGGAAAAATTCAATTTCCTAAATACTTCAGTAGGTGCTGATTGCTTTCGTCTTGGCTGAGATCGGTAAGTAGTTCATCGAGCTTGTTTTTTTGCAACACAACTTTGTCTCGCTTCATTTGGAGCTCGGAGAGTTGTTGCGAGCCGCCTGCATTGCCATCAGGGAGGGTCTCTTGTTTTTCCAAGTCGATAATTTGTGCGTTGAGTTCAAGTTCACGCTTATTGTATTCCTGCTGCAAGCCAGTCAGCACGCGTATTCCTGTCAACTTGATGTAAAAAGGCGCATCGCTGCGTGCGATAATCTCAATGGTTTCAATTCCTTCGTTTACGGTTGTTTCTTTGCGCGTTTCGTTTTTGAGGTATTTTTCATACGCAAACAAAAAGTTGATTTTTCCAAAGCCACTGAGTTCTTTAATGTTTCTTACAAAAAAGTCACTTTCTTCTTCCGAACCGTGTTCCGCATAAATGCCGGCAATGGTTGAGAGAATACGCGAATTTTCCTCGTTTTCCATTGTTTTGGCGATTTTCATTCCCTCTTTCGGATTAGTATTTGCTAACGCGGTAAGCGCTTCTCCAACCACAGAATAAGCGGGGTCTTCGATGCCTTCCTTATAAATATCAACCAGTGATTCGTCATCAAAATATTTATTGAGTGACTTAATAGCCGTAGCACGGACAGCTGCTTTTTTGTCATTCTGTGCTAAAGAAGTGAGTTTTTCTTTTGTTTCTTTTTCAAATCGTTCTGTCACAAATTTCAGGTTTTTCATCGCCAGTGAACGGATTTTCCAGTAGTTGTCGTTTAACGCATCAAGCACCACTTTGGCGGCAGCCGAATCCTTGCGTGCGTAAGTGCCGCATTTCCGTACTGCTTCGTAGCGGTCTAAATAGAGCGGGGCCTTGTAATATTGAAAAACCCACTCTTCGCGTGATTTTTTGTCTTTTTTCACGCAGAGCAGCATTTTTTCGGCATCTACATTTATCAAATCGGGCTTGCGGGGCGTGTCAAATATGAATTCTTCGTATCCTTTTGTAACCGTAATATTGTGTTTTTCCACTTTTCCGTCAGTATAAATATCTACAGTGATAGGCAATTCATAAAGCGGGGTAGTTTCAAAATCCTGCTTTTGCTCGATGATAACAATTTGCTGACTATTGGCCGTGTCGTAATGATAATTAATCAATAAAGTAGGATGCCCGGATGCCAGAAACCACTGGTTGAAAAACCAGTTCAAATCCTCGCCTGTTGTTTCTTCAAAAGCGAGCCTTAAATCATGGATTTCAACCGACCTAAATGCATTTTTAGTTAGAAACAAATTGAGCGAGGCAAAAAATGCTTTATCACCCGTATATTGGCGCAGCATGTGTAAAATGCGTCCGCCCTTTGCATAGGAATGACTGTCAAACATGTCTTCCTTGTCATAATAATCAAAGCGAATCATGTCTGCTTGCGCATAAGCAGCTTCCTGCAGGTAGGAAGACAAATCGCCTTGTAAATGGTGGTCAGCAGCATCGCGTCCGTATTTGTATTCGCGCCACAGATATTCGCCATAAGTGGCAAAGGATTCATTTAAAGGTAGATTTGACCACGACTCGCAAGTGACCAAATCGCCAAACCAGTGATGAAAAAGCTCGTGAGAAATCACGTCTTCGTTGGTTGCATCAAGCAATTCCCTGTCCGTTCTTTGAAGAAATTCCCCGTGAATTACAGCTCCCGTGTTTTCCATTGCGCCCGAAACGTAGTCGCGTACCACTATTTGATGGTATTTGTCCCACGGATAAGGATAATTCAGTTTTTCCGAGAAAAAAGTGAGCATTTCGGGCGTATTGCCAAAGATTTTTTTGGCGTATGGTTCGTATTTGGATTCCACGTAATAATGCACATCAAGTGTAGATGACGAGTCCTTTTTCCACGAATCCTTTACTATTGAAAATTCACCGATTGTCATCATTACGAGATAAGGCGCATGCGGTAATTCCTGCTTCCAGTAATCGGTGCGGGTGCCGTCATCGTTTATCGTTTGATATACCAGTTTTCCGTTTGAAAGTGTAATAAAACTAGTGTCAACGGTGATATAAAGCTCCTGCGTCATTTTTTCATTAGGGGAGTCAATAGTGGGGAACCAGCAGGAGTTAGCTTCTGTTTCACCTTGTGTCCAGATTTGCTGCGGCTTATCTTCTTCCTCTCCTAAGGGGTTGATGAAATACAATCCTCGGTCATCAGAAATGGCGGCACTTCCGTGCGATTCCAATTCATCAGGTTTGGCTGTGTATTCGATGTAAACTTGAAAGGTGTCGGTGCGGGTGTATTCTTTATTTAAGTCAATGAAAATTTGCAAGCTGTCGTACTCGTAATTTAAATCAATCATCGTGTCGCGCTGCACCAGCGCTACTTTGTGCAAATCGAAGCCTTTCGCATCGAGTATTAGTTCGGAAGTAGAATAAAAGTATGGTTTTAAAGTGAGTGTGGCTTTCCCTTTTCCATATTGCTTTTCCCAGTCGAAACTGATTTCCAATTTGGTATGCAGTAAGTCGGTCACCTTTTTTCGGGTCCCGCGATACACTTGCGGCTGTGGTACGAGAGGCACATCGAGCGTATCGAGCATTACTGTTTCCATGTCGCTGTTGCCTGATTTTTTGAGCAAACTACAGGAAGAAGAAAGTAGCGCAACAAGAACAAAAAGAAAAATGAAACGGAAACTCATGCTAAAAATTAGGTGGGCAAAAATACTTAAATATCCGAGCACATGAAACTTATCCCCGGGCAGACAATAATTGACAACCAGCAACTTTATTATATTTGTCCCATGCTCAAACTCCAATCGGGAAATAAGGAATTTAAAATCGAGTTTGATAATGCTGAAAAAGCCGGAGGTAGCATTAATGGCAAACCATTTAGTTGGGATTTGATTGCGTTGGAAGACAGACGTTATCACGTAATAAAGGATAGTACGTCCTACACAGTTGAAGTGACGGATGTGAATTTTAGCGAAAAAACCATTATGGTGAAGGTCAATGGCAATAAGTACGAATTGAAAGTGAGCGACCGCTACGATGAATTGCTGAAAGAAATGGGCATGGATGTGCTTTCATCAAACCATGTCAAAGAAATCAAGGCACCCATGCCCGGGATGGTTTTAGATGTGATGGTGCAAGAAGGTAAGCCCATCAAAAAAGGTGAACCTGTGCTGGTGCTCGAAGCGATGAAAATGGAAAACATCTTGAAATCGCCTGTTGATGGGGTGGTAAAAAAAGTTAAAGCCCGTAAAGGACAAGCCGTTGAGAAAAACGAAGTTCTTGTTAATTTTTGAATAACTAAATTAGTTTCATTATGAAAAGAATAGCTTACCTAACAATTGCAAGCCTCATCATTTCCTGTGGCAGTCCACAGCAATCAACTAAAAAAGAACAACCAGAGCCATCGCCTGCTCCCAAGGAAAAATGCACTTATTCCTATAACCATTCGTCAACTGGTATTTACTGGACAGCCTATAAGCACACTGCAAAAGCACCTGTCCAAGGGCAGTTTGATTCGTTGGAGGTGACAGGTGCAAATCCTTCAGAAAATGCTACTGATGTGCTTGACGGCTTGCAGTTCAAAATTTTCACTTCAAGCATTAATTCAAAAGATGCTGCGCGTGACAAAAAAATAATAGAGTCGTATTTTGGAGCGATGGAAAGCACAGATGTTATTAGCGGTTCTGTTAAGTCCGCTGTTGATGGAAAGGCTACATTGCTATTAAAAATCAACAACATCGAAAAAGAGCAGACAGCAGAATACAAAATCGAAGGTGAAGTGTTGACACTCACAGCGGTGGTGGATATTGTAAATTGGGAAGGGCAAGGCGCTGTTGAGTCGCTCAACAAGGTTTGCTACGAGCGCCACACCAGTACAGATGGCACAAGCAAACTTTGGCCTGACGTGAAAATTTTGGTGGAAACTACCCTGAACAAAGAGTGCGAAACCCTTTAACAGTTCACGAGCGAAATATCGAATTGCACTAAATCCACAAACTGCTGGATTCGCGTGCTAATTTCATCCTGCGTTAAATTGAGCAGTCGTTCTGTTCCGAATTTTTCTACTGTAAATGATGCCATTGCCGAGCCAACAATGATGGCACGTTTCATGTTTTCGAATGAAATATCATTGGTATCAGCAAGGTAGCCGATAAAGCCGCCAGCAAAACTGTCACCGGCACCTGTAGGATCGAATACCTCTTCCAACGGCAGGGCAGGCGCAAAGAAAACTTCATCATTTTGATTAAACAGCAACGCACCGTGCTCGCCTTTTTTTATCACCAGAAACCTTGGCCCCATTTCCAAGATTTTTCGAGCCGCTTTTACCAGTGAATATTCCCCTGAGAGTTGGCGTGCTTCTTCGTCATTGATGGTGAGCACATCGACACGGGCAATAACTTTGTTCAGTTCAGCGAGGGCGTTGTCCATCCAGAAATTCATGGTGTCCATCACCACCAAAGTAGGTTTTTCTTCAAGCTGGTCTAATACCCGCGATTGCACAGCGGGCGTGAGGTTCCCAAGCATAATATATTTAGAAGTTTTGCAGGATTCAGGCAAAACAGGGTCGAAATCGGCTAAAACATTCAGGTCAGTTGTCAGTGTATCACGGGTGTTCATGTCGTTGTGGTACCGGCCTGCCCAAAAGAAGGATTTTTCTCCTTTTTTAATTTGAAGCCCCTCCAAATCAGCACCTTTTGATTCCATCATTTCGAGTGTTTCCTGAGGAAAATCATCACCGATAACCGAAACCAACCGAATATCTTTTGTGTGATAAGATGCAGCTAACGAAATATAGGTTGCAGCCCCTCCAATAATTTTATCTGTTTTGCCGAAGGGCGTTTCAATAGCATCAAAGGCCACGGTTCCAACAACTACCAAGCTCATTTAATTTAGGGTTAAAATTCGCGCAAAGGTATTGTTTAATTTGGGTGATTGTGGTAATATTGCACCGCTTTTTTGGAAGATTCCTCGGTAGCTCAGTTGGTTAGAGCGGGTGACTGTTAATCACTAGGTCGTAGGTTCGAGTCCTACCCGAGGAGCAAAAAAAGGCTCAAAGGGTTGAAAACAAAGGATTTCAACCCTTTTTTATTAGTTCACTTGAATTTTAAAACAACAGTGTTGAAAAAATTTGTGCTTAAAAGCTTTGGTTTTGTATTTAATTGTGTATAATTGTTTCGATAAGTTGAATTATTAACCCTTAAAACCTATTAAAATGGCTGAAGGATATTGCGTAAAATGCAAAGCAAAAAAAGAAATGCAAGCCGCTACTGAAGTGGTTATGAAAAATCAAAGAAGAGCCCTCAAAGGCACCTGTCCCGATTGTGGAACGGGCATGTTCAAGATTTTGGGCAAAGCGTAGATTTTTTGCACCTTATTGGTTGTGCTGCTTAGCAGCGCAAGTTGCTAATCGGAAACTGGCAATTGTATTGGCTATTCTTAATAAGAATAACACAAGTTGCTTGTTTAAAAACATCAAAACCTTGCAGGCACCGTGCCACTTGCAAGGTTTTTTTTGTAATTTGGCTCAGGAAAAGCATTAAAAGTTCAATATGAAGATCATATACAGCATTTTTTTTTCTCTTCTTGTTTTTACTGTGCTTTCGCAAAACAAATCAGAAGATTTTCTTGAGCAAGGAATAATCAAATTAGATGAAGGACTTTTTTTGGAAGCCGTTCAACTGTTTGACAGTGTAATTATGCATGACCCAAACATGGCAAGGGCCTATACCTTGAGGGGAGAGGCGAAGTTTCGAATGGGTAAAAATCGAAAAGCAGTAAAGGATTTTAACAAATCCGTTAAGTTGGACAAAAACAATTTTGAAGCATGGTATAACAGGGGGATTGCCAAGGCACATTATCAGGATTATATTGGGTCGGTGAAAGACTTGGGCAAGGCCATCGAATTAAAGCCACACTATGTAAAGGCCTATTACAACCGGGCGCTTTCGAAGGGGTATTTGAATGATTACAAGGGTGCAGTGAAAGATTTAGATGAGGCCATTCATATTGCTCCCGACTATTACAAGGCTTATCACAACAGAGGTTACTGGAAAGACATGATGGGCCAGCACAGCGAGGCTATAGAAGATTTCAGGCATGCGATTGATCTTCATCCTTATTACCACGATGCTTATAATGCCATTGCTGAATCTAAATACCAAATGGGCGATGTGAGAAGTGCGTGTGCCGAATGGCAAAAAGCAGCCGATTTGGGCAGCTACATGGCCGAAGAATTAATGAACAAATTTTGTGAAGAAAATAGTGCAGAAAACAAGTAAGAAAAATTGGTTTCTGCTGGCTTTTTTTGCTGGCTTTGTAGCAGCAAGTTTCTCGCAGCCTACAGCCACTATCAGTGTTGCTTCCAATTACAATGGCCAAGATGTTTCATGCAATGGAGTAAGTGATGGTTCTGCAATAGTAACCCCTTCAGGAGGGGTAACACCTTATACCTATTCTTGGTCAAACGGTCAAACTGACTCAACAGCGACAGCGCTTTTAGCAGGAGCTTACTCAGTAACAGTAACGGACAACAACAGTGACACGGTTTCGGCAACAATTACATTGACTGAGCCGGCATTATTAAGCACCAGTACATTATCAAGTAATGTGAGCTGCAACAGCGGGAGTGATGGTGCGATTGACCTAACCGTTTCCGGAGGAACAACATCTTATTCTTATAGTTGGTCAAACGCAGGAACGACTGAAGATTTAAGCGGATTATCAGTAGGGACTTACGCGGTTACAGTAACAGATGCCAATAGTTGTACAGACACGGCTTCTGTTACAATTACAGAACCGCCACTGTTAACGTTATCTGCAACTTCAACAGATGTTTCCTGTTTTACCGGAAGTGACGGAACTGCAACGGCAAATCCTTCCGGAGGCACTACTCCGTATGGTTACAGTTGGAGTACGGGAAGCACTACCCAATCCATCTCTTCCMTTTCTRCCGGAACTTATACGGTAACGGTTACSGATGCRAACAGTTGTACAGGYAMTGCWTCAACAACGGTTAAYGAACCRMTAGAGTTGATTGCATCTGCAACCGYGACCGATGTAAGCTGYAACGGAGGCAGCGATGGTACGGCCACGGCATCCGTATCTGGCGGAACTACCAATTATTCTTATCTGTGGGATGCTGCWGYRGGTTCGCAAACTACTGCTACAGCAACGGGCCTGTCGGCAGGGACCTAYATTRTTACYGTTACAGATGGCAATGGMTGYACGGATACSRSWTCYGCAAYWRTWACCGAACCCCYRYYTTTAATATCTTCCGCATCTTCAACTGATGTTTCCTGCTTTAACGGAAGTGATGGAACAGYTACGGCTTCGGAGTCAGGMGGMACTTCTCCTTATACTTATTCGTGGAGCACCGGAAGTACATTACAAACAGTCACAGCATTGCAAGCGGGAAATTATACAGTTACTGTAACTGACGGCAATGGCTGCACAGATATTGCAACCACAACGGTTAACGAACCYGCAGAATTAATTCCATCGGTAACAYCCACTGATGTCTCCTGCTTTAATGGAAGTGACGGAACGGCAACTGCAAATCCTTCCGGAGGCACTACTCCGTATGGTTACAACTGGARCACGGGAAGCACTGCCCAATCCATATCTTCCCTTTCTATCGGAACTTATGCGGTAACGGTAACGGATGCGAACAGTTGTACAGATACTGCATCAACAACGGTTAACGAACCGCCAGAGTTAATTGCATCTGCAACTGCGACCGATGTAAGCTGTAACGGAGGCAGCGATGGTACGGCTACTGCATCCGCTTCTGGTGGAACTACTAATTATTCTTACATGTGGGATGTTGCTGCGGGTTCGCAAACTACTGCTACAGCAACGGGACTATCGGCAGGGACTTACATTGTTACCGCTACAGATGGCAATGGATGTACGGATACGGCATCCGCAATAGTAACCGAACCTCCTCTATTAACTTCTTCTGCTACAGCTACCAATGTAAGCTGCAACGGAGGCAGCGATGGTACGACCACGGCATCCGCTTCTGGCGGAACTGCCAATTATTCTTACCTGTGGGATGCTGCTGCGGGTTCGCAAACTACTGCTACAGCAACGGGACTATCGGCAGGGACTTACATTGTTACCGTTACAGATGGCAACGGATGTACGAATACGGCATCAGCAACGGTAACCGAACCCCCGCCATTAACTTCTTCCGCTACAGCTACCGATGTAACCTGCAACGGAGGCAGTGATGGCACTGCAACAGCATCTGTATCGGGAGGAACTTCGCCTTACACATACAACTGGAGTAATGGGCAAACGAATGCAACAACAACCGGATTGAGTGCAGGAACATACACTGTCACAATTACAGATGCAAATAATTGCGATACAACAACTACTGCGACTTTGAATGAACCCCAACCTCTTTCAGCGTCAACTTCGTCAACTGATGTAAGTTGTAATGGAGGCAATGATGGCACAGCTACGGCAACTGCTTCAGGTGAAACTTCGCCATATTCTTATTCTTGGAGCAATGGCGGAAATCAATCGTCAATTTCAGGATTGAGCGCAGGAACATATACAGCAACCATCATTGATGTCAATAATTGCGATACAATTACAGAGCAAGTAACAATTACCGAGGCAGATTCTTTGGTGGTTTCCATAACCAGTAGTGATGTCAAATGTTTAGGAGGGAACGATGGAGCCGCTACAGCAGATGCTACAGGCGGTACTCCTGCTTACAATTATGCTTGGAGTACGGGAGCAAATACACAAACCATCAACACGCTGAAAAAGGGAACTTATGCGGTAACCGTAACCGATGCTAATAATTGTACGGAAACACAAGTTGTAACTATTTCCGAAGGGGATTGTGATATATCTCCGAGCATAGTCTTTACACCAAACGGGGATGGGTTTAATGACACATGGACTATCCTAAATACTGAGTCATACCAAAACTCAGTTGTGGACGTGTATAACCGCTGGGGGCAACGTGTGCACCACCAAAAGGGTCAGTATGTTCCTTGGGATGGAAGAAGCTTAGGTATTATTGTGCCTTTTGGCACCTATTACTTTGTTGTTACAAGAGATAAGGAAAACAAGAATTTGGGAAAAAAAATTGGCAGTGTAACCATTGTTAAATAATGAAAAAGGCAAAATTAATAACAGGATTTGTGTTAATGTGTTTTGCAGGTTATAGCCAGCAAACTGCGCAGTTCTCCCATTATCTGTTCAATGAGTACGGGCTGAACCCTGCCTATGGCGGCACCACCAATTGCCTTGATGCCAGAATGGGT
Organism: Flavobacteriales bacterium; assembly: GCA_002746335.1. GTDB lineage: Bacteria > Bacteroidota > Bacteroidia > Flavobacteriales_H. The sequence goes on from NVWW01000014.1 coordinate 44,494, forward strand.
TACCGCCAGCAATGGGTAGGTTTTCCTAATGCGCCACAGACATTTTTCATGAGTGTACAGAATACTTTTGGAAAGGATCGGTTTGTACAAAAGGGTTGGCACTCGGTAGGCCTTTATGCAGAACAAGATAGAAACGAGATCATCAAGTCGCAGCAATTGTTTTTGTCTTATGCCTATCATTTGCGGCTTACACACAAATGGTATGCCTCTGCAGGATTATTTGCTGGCTTGAGAATAGAAAGTGTAACTGCAGCTATAGCTGGCGGCAATGACCCCGCATTGCAGGGACTGCCCGCCAATCTGTTGCATTATCCCGAGTTTGCCCTTGGCGGACGGATTTACAACAAACACACTTTTTTAAGTATTGGTGTGAAGCAGCTATATAAAAATAACTTGAGAGGTGGAGGAGGGCAGATTGGCACACCGAGCAAATTGACACCCCATTTCAATATTATTGCAGGTAAAAAAATTGAATCGAGCAAATACTACTATTCTTATTTGCCTTCCATTCATATTAAATATGGATGGGCAATGCCACCTGCCGTTGATGCGAGTTTTATGTTTTTCATGAAGAAAAAGTTAGGGCTTGGCCTGACCTATCGCTATAATGATGCGATAGTAGGAATGGTACAGTACACATGGAAAGGCCTCACGATCGCATTGGCGTATGAATATGTACTGTCAAAGATAAGGGCGGGTGCTTCGCAGTCACGGGAAATTATGTTGGGGTGGTCTTCCTGTCCTCCCGATGCACTTGGAAAAGACAAAGCGAGCTGCCCCGCCTACGATTTTTAAATCATCGTTTTTCAATCACCATTTCAATCTCTCCTTTTGGTCGCAGGGTAATGAGCGGCTCCATCTCCGGGTGTTTTTCCGATGCTAATTTCAACTTGAACTTTTGCGCCAGCGTTGCAACAATAATTTGAGCTTCCATCAAGGCAAAGTTATTTCCAATGCACAACCGCGGCCCACCGCCAAATGGGAAGTAAGCATATTTCTTGATCTTTTTGACATTTTCTTCCGAAAACCTTTCGGGATTGAATTCTTCGGGATTTTCCCAGTAATCTGGGTGGCGGTGGATGTCAAAAGTGCACATTAGCACATTTATTCCCTTAGGCACTTGATATCCTCCAATCACATCATCTTTGATCGGTCTTCGGCCAACCATCCAGGCAGGCGGGTAGAGCCGCATGGATTCATCAATCACTTGCCGAGTGTATTTTAATCGTGGAATGTGTTCGTATGATGGCTGTTGATCACCCAAAACGGCACTTAATTCTTCATGTAATTTTTTTTCAACTTCTGGATGCTTTGCCAGCAAATACCAAATCCAAAAGAGGGCAATAGCAGTGGTCTCATGCCCAGCAATAAAAATGGTCATGGCTTCATCGCGTAGTTGTTGATCGTCCATGCCTTCATTGGTTTCTTCATCAACGGCAGCCATCAGCATGGAAAGTAAATCGGGGTGTTCGGCCTGATTTTTCCTTCTTTTTTCGATAATGCCGAAAATAATGTCGTTTAGTTTTCTGGCTGCCTTGTTGTATTTCCTGATGGCAGGTGTTGGTATCCAAAGCGGTAGTCGCACCAATTGCACGATGCGTTTCATCGCGTATTCATTGGTAATGGTGATGGCGTTTCTGATGTCTTCGAGGTTAGCGCCTACATCCGCGCCAAAAAGCGATTTGGCCACAATGTCAAGCGTGATTTCATTCATTTGATGTAAAACGTTGACGGCTTTCCCGTTTTCGCTGAGTTTTTCCCAGTTCTCACTCATCTGTTCTGCAGAAGCAGCCATTTCTTTGGTGATTTTTGCTAATCGCTCTTTGTGAAAAGCGGGCTGTGCCAACCTACGCTGTTTTCGCCAGAAATCCCCTTCGCTGGTTAGCAGACCTTCGCCTAAAAACATTTTCAAAATTTCATAACCAAAACTCTTGGTGTAGTTGCGGTTATTTTCCTGTAACACGTGTTTTACACCATCGGGATCGGTGATGAAGCAAATATCTTGCGCAATGGTATCGGCACGAAAATAATTTCCGTATTGCGGACGGTATTTCTGTACAAACCCAAGAATGTTTTCTTTGATTTCCATGCTGTTTTGAAAAAGCCAGTGGCCTTTAACTTTAGGAAGTTCTTTGGTGTTTGTTTCCATGATATTAATTTGAAAACAAAGGTGGAAAATCTTATTACTAAAAATCAAATTTTTTCAATGAAAGGAAGACAAAACGATACAAATACATCATTAAACGTGCAACATACTCAAAACGGCATTGGCCTTTTGCCATCAAAATCTAACCAATAATTGACGATTTTTTGGGTATGTGTCTTTTCAAGAAATCTATGAATTTTAGCTTTTCGAGAAGAAGAAAAAAGAAGAGGAAATAAAGAGTTCGGAAAAGGAGATGAAAATTTTTTAAAAACAAAAAATCTCGGTCAAAAGGCTGGGCTTTCTCTTTTTTCTTCATGAGCTTTGATGCGCTGTTTTAACTCTTCAATATGCCGCAGTTTTTGTGGCCTTTTTAATTTTCTGACCGACTCCGTGTAATATTCGTGCTTCTCGAGAAATTTCACTTGTATCGTATCCCATTGCTCATGAGTGTATTCGAAGCCGAATGCCTCTAATTCTTTCTTCAAATCAATAGCCAAGGCATGAAAATTGTCGCTGCCGAGATGGAACAAATCTGCATCACACATGATTTGTTCAAGGTGAGTAGCAGGGTTTTTGCTCACTTGTGTTGCAAGGATGATTTTTGAAATGGTGTCAATTTGCGCAGCTGAATAGCCGAATTTCGGAAGCACCTGTTTAGCAATTTCTACAGCAACCGGTTCGTTTTCTTCATATTCGTTGATGAATCCGGCATCATGATAAACTGTAGCCGTTTTAAGCAGTGTCAAATCATTGCCGTTAACGTTTTCCAGTTCAGCAATTTTTTCAATTGCCTTGCAAACATCATGTGTGTGGTGGATGCCATGATAATAAAGGTTTTGTGGGAGTTTTTCTTCCAGCAAACCGAGTGCGTGCTGCTTTGCGCTTTCAAAATCCATTTGTCGTTTTTCAAACAAAGGCGGTAAAAGTAAGATATATTTTAAAATTTACATTGACGCAACAGAACAGAATGTTTAATTTTGCTGTGCATYTAATTCATATTNATATGAAGAATACGATACTTGTACCTATGGATTTCTCCAAAGTTGCAGCGTGTGCCGTTCGGCATGCTGTTAACACTGCGCGCACTACAGAAGGCGAAATTGCTTTGCTGCWCGTGGTTTCCAAGCCAAAAGAAGTSGATGAAGCCCAAAAAAAAGTAGACGCACTTGCAAAAGCAACGCAAGACGAGCACGGTATTACAACTAAAGGAATAGTGAGTACAGGAAATATTTTTGATGACATTGGCGACACTGCTGCCGAACTAAAAGCCAAACTCATCATTATGGGTACGCACGGCATGAAAGGTATGCAACGCATCACAGGCAGTTATGCATTGAAAGTGATTACCAATTCAAGAGTGCCTTTCATTGTAGTGCAGGAAAAGAACCCCGAAACAGATGGCTATAAAGACATTGTGTTGCCACTTGATTTAAGCAAAGAGACCARGCAAAAACTACGGCTGGCAATCGAAACGGCCAAATATTTCAAATCAAAAATTCATGTTATTGTCCCCGATGAAGCGGATCAGTTTTTTCGTAACCAGTTGAAGCGAAACATTGCTTTTACTAAAAAGCACCTCATGGAAAACAACATCAGTTTTTCTACCAACATTGCCGAAGAGGGCAATTTTGCCAAATCCGTCATCCATTTAGCSACTAAAATCAATGCCGATTTGATTTCCATCATGAACTTGAAGCGCGATAGCTTGGTTAACCTGTTTGGTGGGGGTTACGAGCAAAGGTTGATTACCAACGAATCACAAATCCCGGTCATGTGTGTCAATCCTAAAGAAACTTCCAGGGGCAGGGGTGGGGGTTTGTTCTCATAAAGTTCAGAGTGGAATAGGTATTATTTCAGCCGCTTTTTTCCATTATAGGATATTCATTTCTTTCATATCGCTCTCTCACTTCTTTGAGGTGCTGTAGTTTTTTTTCTCTTCGTAAACTCCGTGCATGGTCGGTAAAATAGCGGTGGCCGCTTAGGAATTTGATTTGCAACTCATCCCACGCCTTGTGATTTTTCACAATGTTGTTGGCGAGGAATTCCCTACGCAGCGTATCGGCTATGGTATGGAAGTCGTCTCTTCCTAAGTAATCCAAATCGGCATCGCAAATGATTTCTTCTAAATGATTTTGTGGCGCTTGCGGCAATTTTGTGGCGAGAATCAATTGCTCTATTACATCCAATTGTTGTTCCGAATAACCGTATTTTGGCAGTACTTCGCGCGCCATTTGTGCCCCCAATTCTTCGTTGCCCATGTATTTTTTTACAAAGCCAGCATCGTGATAGAGTGCAGCCGATTTCAGTATAAACAATTCTTCTCCTTTGATGTTTTCTCCTTTGGCGATACGCTCAACAGCATTGCACACATCCTTTGTGTGGTGGATTCCGTGATAATGAAGGTCATCAGATAGTTCGTTTTCAAGGCGTTTCAAAACATAGCGTTCGGCCTTCATGTAATTGATGGAACTGAACAACTCGAGGTTCACGTAATCCCAAAAAACATCGTTAGGCTTTTTGCCTTCTCCTTTAACCGAAAACTCGGGTTTAATTTGAGTGACATAGTACATGTCTACTTCTCCTTTGTTTTTGGCATTTATTTTTCCGCGGTGCGGACATTCAAAAAAGCTTTTGATGTGGGCGTGGGTTTTTCCTGAAATGTTCACTTTGCCTACCTCACAACTTTGCTCCATGCGGTTGGCTACATTCACTGTATCTCCCCACACATCATAAGAAAACCGCCTCATGCCAATAACACCTGCAGTCAGTTCACCCGTATGAATTCCAATGCGTATTTCCCAAGGCTTTTCGCCTTTTTCTTCTTTCTCTTTTTTTAGTTTCTTCATAAACTGCTGAATTTCGAGTGCTGCCAGCGCCACATCAACCGGATTGGTTTTATTGCGAATGGGAATGCCGCCCACGCACATGTAGGCGTCTCCTATGGTTTTTATTTTTTCAATGTTGTATTTTTCGATGATTTCATCGTATTTTACAAAAAGACGGTCGAGCTCTGCAACAAGGTCTTTTGGCCTGAGATTCTCTGATATTTGCGTGAAGTTTTTAATGTCGGTAAACATTACTGTAGCTGTTCGATAACTGCGGGCTCTTGCCTTACCTTTCGACTGTAGTTCCTCCACCGTATCTTGCGGCAACATGTTCATCAGCAGGTTTTCTGCTTTTTCTTTTTCCTGTTCAAGCTCAATATTTTGTGCTTCTATTTTTTCTTTTTGATGTTGGATTTCAACTGTTCGTTCGTCCACTAACCGCTGTAGCACTATTTTTTGCTTTTCAATTATCTTAACCCTAGCTTGAAATGCCCCGTAAACCGTTAATGCAGCAATCAACAACAGGGTGAAGAGAAACCACCAGGTTTTCCAAAAAGGAGGAGTAATAGTGATTTTAAACGAAGCCGGTTTGTCGCTCCAAATGTTGTCGCTGTTTGATCCTTTTACAATAAAAGTGTATTCACCTGAATTGAGGTTGGTGTAGTGGGCAATTCTCCTGTTACCGGCATCAACCCAATCTTTATCAAAACCCACCATTTTGTATTGATATTTGTTTTTTTCGGGTGACGAGAAATGCAGCGCAGCAAATTCGATGGAAAAATTATTCTGCTTGTAAGTGAGTGTAATCTCATTCGTGGTTGAAATGTGCCTTTTCAGGATGGAACCCGGACCTGCCTCAATCGGTTTGTTGAAGAGGTAAAAATCAGTAATGCTCATTTGGGGAGGAATCGCATTGGACTGAATGATTTTAGGATTAAAAATATTAAACCCGCTGATGCCTCCGAAAAACAATTCGCCATTCCTGTTTTTGAAAAATGCCCCAATATTGAATTCATTGCTTTGCAGGCCATCATTCTCTTCGAAGTTTTTGATTTCTCCTGAGTATGGGTCGTACATTGAAATACCTTTGTTGGTGCTAAGCCACAAGTTGCCTTTCTCATCGTCCAATATTCCGTAAATTACATTATTTGCCAACCCGTCTTTTTCAGTGATGTGGCTGAAGGCCTCCTTTTCTGGATTAAAGCGGTTGAGCCCGCCACCGTATGTCCCAATCCATAGTATGCCATCTTCATCTTCACAAATGGAAAGTATCAAATCATTATTTAATGAATTGGAATTACCTTTTTGTTGCTTGTATGCCTTAAATGTTACCGAATCGTTTTCGAAAAACCTCAATTGGTTCAGCCCGTTTTCAGTGCCAATCCATAGGTTACCCTGCCTGTCTTGATGAATTGTACGAACAGTATTATTGCTGATGCTTGATGACGTACTGTCGTGTTGGAAAAAGCGATGTGTGCCCGTTTTTGGATTGACCCAAGCCAGCCCTTGTCGTGTTCCAATCCAAATCAACCCCTTGTTGTCTTCAAAAATTTCATAAACTTTGTTTTCGCTTTTTCCCGAAAAAAATTCATTTGAATAATTTACTGGGATGAACTGCTGCACATGCTGGCGGTCTGTAGAAAGTTGCAGGCGGTAAACCCCTTCCACTGTGCCGAGCCAGATGTTGCTTTTGCTATCCTCAAAAACTGACAGTATACTTTGGCTGTTTTGAAAGAGTGTAGAATTGGAAATGTTGGTATAAGCGCTGAATTTCCCGGTTTTTCGATTGAGGGAACTTAACCCTTTGCGTGTGCCAATCCACAGCATGCCTAAGCGGTCTTCGCAAAGCGCCCAAACGTTGTTGTTGTTCAAACTGTTGGAATTGTTTGGTACATGCTTGTAATGGGCGAAATACTGTTTCATGGGGTCAAACTTGCTTATGCCGTTGTAGGTGCCAAACCACAGTGAGCCGCTTCGGTCTTCGTTGATTGAAAGTACATCATCATTGCTCAAGCTGCTTTCCAGTTCCGGCTCGTGCCGGTATCGAATGAAAGACAGTGTGCCATTCTCAAAAATTGCTTTGTTCAGTCCGCCTCCATCGGTACCGAACCAAATGCCGCCCCGGCTGTCTTCAAAAACAGATGAAATCACGTTGGCGCTTATGCTGCTACGGTTTTTATTTGAGCTTTGGAAACAGGTAAATTTTCCTTGAAATGCGTTGTCTGCATTTTTTGCAAGAGCAAGACCTTTGTCTGTTCCCGCCCAAACCCGCCCTTTACTATCTTGAAAAATCACCCGGATGTTGCTGCTGCAAAGTGAGTTTGGTTTGAGGGTTTTGAAAGTGTTTTCTTCCGGGTGAAAAACACTTATGCCTGCGCCTTCGGTGCCAATCCAGATTTTTCCACTTGCATCTTTAAACAAGCAGTTGAGTTGATTGCCTGCGACAGAATTACTTTTTTCTTGTTGATGCAAGTAATGTGTAAATGCCTTTGTTTTTTTGTCAAAAGCATTCAATCCGCCATTTGCCGTTGCAAACCATAGAGTTCCATCATCGCTTTCACAAATAGCTCTTATCGCGTTATCACTTAAACCGTTGAGGTTATTTTCAGAGCGATAAAAAGTCTCAAATGTCTGTAGCTCAGGATTGAATTTGCTAAGGCCATTGTCTGTACCTACCCACAGGTTGCCATTCCTGTCTTCATAAAGCGCTCTTACGTAATTGTCAGCAAGTGAAGATGTGTCTTGAGAATGGTGGTAAAAAACCTTAAAACGATAGCCGTCAAACCTGTTTAAACCATCTTGTGTACCGAACCACATGAACCCCTTTGCGTCCTGCAAAATGCAGTTGACAGTACTTTGCGACAGGCCATTTTTAATGGAAATGCGGTCAAACCGGATGAAATCGTTCTGCCCAAAAGCAAAATCAACGCATGCCAATTGAATGGCAAGCCCCAACGGAATAAGCGTCCAAAACCAACGTTTAAAGCTAATTTGCACGGGGCTAAGATAACGAAATCGCAGAAAGACGGTTGATAGGAAATCAAAAACACAGGTACAATCTACCAATGCTTCTTTACAATCTTGATTTCCGTTCTACGGTTTTCGTAGTGCTTGTTGTGTGAGCACTGTTCGCAATTATTGCATGGGCTAACGGGAACTGTTTCCCCGTAACCCTTGCCCATAATTCGATTTTTAGCAATGCCTTTGCTCACGATGTAATTCACTGCATATTCAGCACGCACTTGCGAAAGCGCCATGTTAAACGTGTTTTGCCCTCTGCAATCGGTGTGTGAACTGAGTGCAACAGCTACGTGCGGATTCTTTTTCATCATAGCTGCTAATTTGTCTAATTCTTTCGATGAGCGAGGGTTTACTTCCCATTTTGCTACATCATAATAGATGTTGCTGAGCACATATGAGTCACCTTTTTTTACCACGATTTCCTCATTGGTTTCATTTGCAATCGTTAGGCTTGCCTCATCAGATGCAATGCGTTCATAAACGAATTCGCCTTTTGTATTGGCTTTGATTTCTTCTATTTTTTTGCCTTGTTTATCAAATGCAATTAATTTGATGTCAGAATCTTCTGCCTCAATTTTGAAAATGTAGTTGTGGTCTGGCGGCAGGTTTTTGAATTCGAAGTTTCCTTTTTCATCCACTACAGCTTCATACATGATTTCTCCTTCGTCATTTACCAGATACACCTTCATTCCCTCAGGGACATCACCGGGCAACTTCTGATATACCTGCCCGAAAAAACCGACTGTCAGCAGCCGGTCGTCTGTTTCGTCCTTTGCCTGCTGCATGGTTACTCTTGACGACTTATCAGCAACAAGTGTTTCATAAATAAAGTTGCCACTTTCGTCTTTCTTTATTTCTTCTAATGTTCCGTCTTCTTCGTCCATCACCATCAGCTTGAAACCTACATCCTCTTCTTTCATTTTGAAAATGTAGTTGTGGTCTGGTGGCAGGTTTTTGAACTCGAAATTTCCTTTTTCATCAATGTATGCGGTATAAACAATCTCACCATCTTCGTTGACTAAATATACTTTCATCCCGGGTGTGATGTCGCCAGGTAATTTTTCATAAACCTGCCCGAAAAAGCTCATCGTAATCATGGTTGCATCGTCTTCGTCTTTTGCCTGCTGCAGAGTAATTTTTGATGACTTGTCAGAGGCAAGTGTTTCGTAAACAAATTCGCCACTTTCGTCTTTTTCAATTTCTGCTAACGTTCCATTTTCTTCATCCATCACCATCAGCTTGAAATCTACATCTTCTTCTTTCAGTTTGAAAATGTAGTTGTAGTCTGGTGGCAGGTTTTTGAATTCAAAATTTCCTTTCTCATCAATGTAAGCTGTATAGACAATCTCCCCATCTTCATTGACTAAATATACTTCCATTCCTTGTGTGATGTCACCAGGCAACTCTTCATACACTTGCCCGAAAAAACTCACTGTCATTATGTTCGCATCGTTTTCGTCTTTGTTTTCCAGCATGGTAACTTCTGTCTTGTCGGCAGTGAGTGTTTCATAAACAAAATCGCCTTTTTCGTTTTGTTGCATGGACGCTTCATCACCTTCTTCATCTAAAATGAATACCTGAAAATCAACGTCAGCGGCTTTTAGCTTCACGATGTAATTTTGGT